>JACRDA010000140.1 GCA_016212965.1 Myxococcales bacterium | reverse complement strand
CGACATCGGGGCGGGTCCCCCCACGCGGCGCCGCGCCGCGCACCCCTCACCTCGGGCTCGGAGGGTTGGGCTCGGAGGGGGCGCCTCCGTGCGCCGCGCCGCGCGGGCAACGGTCATCGGCAGCGACAGTTCCCAAAAGGGGAACGCCCGGCGGGGATGAGCGCGTCATCCACGCCCGCAGTTCCCCGTCTGGGAACGCGCGGTGGGGATGACTCGCGCGGGCGGCGGTCATCGGCAGCGACAGTTCCCGAAAGGGGAACGCCCGGCGGGGATGAGCGCGTCATCCCGGCCCGCAGTTCCCCGTCTGGGAACGCGCGGTGGGGATGACTCGCGCGGGCGGCGGCGCGCGCGGGAGCGAGGGCGGGCGAGCGTGCGAGTCGAACGTACGAGTCGAGCGTGCGAGTCGAGCGTGCGAGTCGAGCGTGCGAGTCGAGCGTGAGCGGAGGGCGGCGCCGCCGGCATGGCCTCGGTCATGGCGCGAGCACCTGCGCTGTGGTTCGCTCACGGCCCACCCGCGACCAAGGAGCCACCCATGCCCTACGACATCCTGAGCGCCATCCGCTTCGACAGCGTCTTCAAGCCCCAGCCCGTGCACGTGGACGACCGGGCGCGCGTCCTGCTCGCCTGCCTCGAGGTCGGGCAGCAGATCCCGCCGCACGTGGAAGACAAGCAGGGCTATTTCTACATGCTCGAGGGCAGCGGCACCTTTCTCGCGGCCGAGGGGCCGGTCGCCGTCAAGGCGGGCCAGCTCGTGACCGCGAAGGCCGGGTCGCAGCGCGGCTTCCGCGCCGAGACGGAGCGACTCGTCGTGCTCGTCCTCGCCGTGCTGCCGCCGGCCGCGTAGCTCGGCCTCGTTGCCGCGGCGGCAACGCAGGGTTTCCGGTCGCAGAACGGCGAGGCGCGCCTGCGCGTCTTAGCTTGTCCGGCATGAGCACCGACCTTCGCCCCGTCGTCGATCTCGTCACCGCCCACCGCCAGCGCGAGGGCGCCGGCTTCATCGTGCGCCGGCCCTTTCCGACCGCGGGCCGACGACACGCGGACCCGTTCCTCATGCTCGACGAGATGGGGCCCTCGACCTACGGACCGGGCGAGGCGGTGGGCGCGCCCGATCACCCGCACCGCGGCTTCGAGACCGTCACGTACATGCTCGACGGCGAGTTCGAGCACGAGGACTCGGTCGGCCACCGCGGCACGCTCGGCGCGGGAGACGTGCAGTGGATGACCGCGGGCAGCGGCGTCATCCACTCCGAGATGCCGTCCGAGCGCATCCGCAAGGAGGGCGGGCGCGTGCACGGCTTCCAGCTCTGGGTGAACCTGCCGGCGCGGGACAAGATGGTCGCGCCGCGCTACCAGGAGATCCCGCGCGAGCGCATCCCCGAGGCCGACTCCGAGGATGGCCTCGCTCACGTGCGCGTCCTCGCCGGGGAAGCGCTCGGGCGCAGCGCCGTCATCGAGACGCGCACGCCCATCGCGTACCACGACTGGACGCTGCGCCCGGGCGCGAGCGTCACGGTGCCGCTCCCCCGTGGCTACACGGCGTACGTATACGTCTTCGGCGGCACGGCGCGCGTGTCGGGGCGCGCCGTCGGGGACGGACAGCTCGCGGCGCTCGGCGACGGCGAGGCCGTGACGCTCGAGGTCCCCGGCGAGGCGACCGAGCCCGCGCGGCTGCTCGTGCTCGCGGGGGTGCCGCTCCGCGAGCCCGTCGTCTCGTACGGACCCTTCGTCATGAACACCGAGCAGCAGATCGCCGAGGCCGTGCGCGACTACCGCTCGGGCGGCTTCGGGGCGATCGCGCGCTGAGCCACGCCTAGAGCGCGCGGTCGTACCAGAGGTCGCAGCCGAAGTGGCCGGTCGCGCCCGACGGGCGCTCGCGCCGCACGAAGCCGCGGCGCTCGTAGAGCCGGCGCGCCGCCGTCATCGTCGCGAGCGTCTCGAGGTACGCGCGCCGGAAGCCGCGCGCCCGGGCCGTCTCGAGGATGAGGTCGAGCAGCGCGGCCCCGGCCCCGAGCCCGCGCGCCTCGGGGTAGAAGTACATCTTGCGCACCTCGCAAGTGTCGGGGTCGCCGCCGGCGAGCGGCGCGAAGCCACCCGCACCGACGACGCGCCCCGCGCGCTCGAGCTCCACCACCCAGTACGCGGCGCGCTCGCCCGCGTAGGCGGCGCTCATGCTGTCGACCTCGGGGTCGTGGATCGCGAACCCCGCCCCGCACGCGCCGAGCTCGGTCATGACCTGCCGGATGAGCGCCGCAACGGCGGCGTCGTCGGCGGGCGTCACCAGGCGGAGGGTGTACGGCGCGCGTGTCACGGCGCGCACGATATCACGGCTGCAGGACCGTCACCGGGTGCGGCGCGAGCCGGTGACCCCTGCCGCAGAAGCACGCAGCATCGGGACCGAACTTTTCCCCTCACCCCCCCGGCCCCCTCTCCCGGAGGAGAGGGGGTGGTCCATGTCGGGGACCTCCTTCGTGGGCTCGGTTGCAGGCCCCCCAAGATCCGCCGCGGATGCTCGGCTCGAATCCCCCTCTCCCCTCGGGAGAGGGGGGCAGGGGGGTGAGGGTACGATCCTCGGTCCGGATGCCGCGTGCTGAGAAGCCAAGGGTCCAGGGCTCGCTTGGGCCCGTCTCCGTTCGCGTCAGTTCGGGATGGGTGGGACGACGACCTCGTTGATCGCCTGCACGCTCGCGCCGGCCGGGTAGGCGTAGGAGACGTACTGGGTCATGAAGCCGCCGGTCGCCGCGCTGCCCCAGCCCCACACGGTGACGCCGAAGGGCACGCTGCTCGAGATGACGTGTCGGCCGTTCGAGCAGCCGTTCACGCTCTGGAAGTCGCCCGTGACGAGATCGACGCGCGTGTACTCGTAGGGGCCGAGCGGCTGCCAGCCCTGGAGGGGACCGGAGCAGTCGAGCACGACGTCCGCGAAGGTGCTGTCGATCTGGGAGGGCCGGCGGACGACGACCAGGCTCGTCTCCGGGTAGGTCGGATCGGTGAAGAACACGTAGTCGTCGAGGTACTGCCCGACCGGGATGACGTTCACCCACTCCGGATCGCCCTCCCCCGCGATGCCGCCGATGTGGCCGGCGCCCGTCATGTACTGCGCCATGTAGAACGGGTGATCGACGTCCTGGCTCTGGGCCACGAAGGGCCCCGACGCCTCGAACTCGTATACGTCGCCGAGGTTCAGTGCGGTCGGCGCGCCGGGGGGCGTCGAGGGCGTCCAGGTGAGCTGCGTTCCGTTGACGGCGCCGACGAGACGCCACGGCGGGGTCTCCTCGCCCGGTGCGCTCGAGCGGTTGCGGTAGCGCACGGCCGCGTACTCGCTGCCGAGCGCGCGCACGGGCGGGATCTGCTGGTGCGCCGAGTCGCAGGCGACGTCGGCCGGGAGCACGTTGAGGCAGCTCGCCGCACCCCAGAGCCCGATCGGCTTGTCTGCCTGGATGGGGCTGCCCGTCAGCTCCAGGTCCTGCGAGAGCTGCACGTACTCGCCCGCGTTCAGGGTGTAGGTGATGGGCGTGTTGGCCGGCGAGCCCGCCACACCGGCGCCACCCGCGACGGCCACCTTCGGCAGGATCGTGACCGAAGTGTTGTTCTGGTACGCGAGCACGTCGAGCGAGGGCTGCGCCACGGGCACGGCCTCGCTCTTCCGGTAGGCGTTCACCGCCACGTAGTTCGTGTCCCAGGCGCTCGTCGGCAGGAGCAGCGTCGCCGACGTCGCGGCGGAAGGACCGCCGCCGTAGGGCAGGATGCTGTACGCGACGACGGGTCGGTCGGTGGTGATGTGGAACGCGGCGCCACGACCCGTGCCGATGACGCCGCTCTCGCCGTCGAGGGCGGCCGGCACCGGGCACTTCGGCAGGAAGCCCTGCACCGAGTCGTGGGACAGGAACACGATCGCGACCTCGCCGACCGGCAGGCCGAGCGCCGGGTCGTAGGGGGCGTACGTGAGCCCCGGCCCCTGGCCCTGCGGCACCGCGATGAAGGTCTGCGGGTTGCCGAAGGTCTGGCCCCCGCGCTCGACCGTGATGTGCACCGGCACGGACCAGGTGTTGGCGACGTACGCGGCGAAGCACGCCCCGACGCCCTCGGCGATGAAATCCGGCTTCACCGCGTAGTAGTCGCAGCCGTAGGAGCTCTTGGCTGCCTCGGAGGCCGCGCAGGGATCGTTGGAGCACCCGCCCGCGAGGCACGCCTGGTCGCCGGGGCACGTCTGGATCACCTGACCGTTGCAGTCGATCACGTTCTTGAGGTCGGCGCTGCAGCTCGAGCCACAGCTCCCGCCGGCACCACCGGTCGTGAAGATGAAGCCGCCGACGCCTCCGCCCGTGCCGGTCGCGCCGCTGCCGCCATTCGAGGTGGCGCCGGTGCCAGTGAAGTTGTTGTGGTCGCCGCCGGCACCACACCCGCCCGCCGCGCCCGCGACGGACAGCGACAGCAGAGCCGCCGCGAACCCCAGCCATCCAAGTTTGCTCATGTGTGACTCCGCCGTGACGATAGCACGATGGGCCGCCCCGCCAGCAGGCCCCGACCGCGTGCTACCCTCGGCGCGTGGCCCTGCTCAAGATCGCCCAGGTCGGGCACCCGGTCCTGCGCGAGTGCGCGCGCCCCGTGACACGCGACGAGCTCGCGACGCCGGAGCTGCAGCGCTTCGTCGACGATCTCGTCGAGACCATGCGCGACGCCGGGGGCGCGGGGCTCGCCGCGAGCCAGGTCTACCGCCCGATCCGCCTGTGCGTGCTCGAGCTGCGCGCGCCCCATTCGTTCCGGCCCGAGTGGCCGCTCACCGTGCTCGCAAACCCGGTCGTCAAGGCGCTCGGCGAGGAGCGCTTCGACAACTACGAGGGCTGCCTCAGCGTGCCCGAGCTGCGCGCCCGGGTGCCGCGCTGGGCTCACATCCGCGTGCGCGGCTGGAACCGCGACGGCAGCGACTTCGAGCGCGAGATCCGCGGCATCACCGCCGGGACCTTCCAGCACGAGGTCGATCACCTCGACGGCACGCTGTACCTCGACCGCGTCACCGAGACGCAGAGCATCTGCACGGCGCAGAACTTCGTCCGCTATCGCGAACAAGAGTACGTGGCACGGGCCCGCGAGATCGTCGCACGCCATGGGAGCTGACCGGGCGGCCCGCGTGCTCGGCGCGCTCGGCGTGCTCGGTCTGCTCGGGTGCCCCGGCGGCGGTCCGGCGGTCGTGCCCCCCGGACCCACGCCGTCCGAGCCAGGCCCGCCCGCCACCGCGCGGGCGCTCCACGCCACGATCTTCTTCACCTCGGACGAGCACGGCGGCCTCCTGCCGAACGAGCGCGACGGACGGCGCTTCGGCGGGGTCGGCCCGCTCCTCGCCCACCTGCGCGGGGACGGGCGCTGCGGCGAGGGCGAGCGCGCGGTCGCGTTCGTGCCCGGCACCTGGGCGCCGCCGCTCGCGCCCGACGCGGGGCTCACGATCGCGGCCGCGGAGCCCGAACCGCCCGGACCCACCGGGACGGCCTGCGAGACGCGCGCGGACGCGACCTTCCTCCTCTCGGGCGGCGACAACTACACGGGCCCGCCCGTGAGCGGCCTCTACCGCGGCGAGACCACGGCCGCGGCGCTCGCCCGGCTCGGCTACGACGCGAGCGCGCTCGGGAACCACGACTTCGACTTCGGGCGCGAGCAGTTCCTGCGCAACCGCGCGGTGTCCGGCGTCCGCTACCTCGCGGCGAACCTGCACGCGACGGACGACGCGAGCGGCACGGGCTCGACGCCCTTTGCCGAGCCCTACGCCGTGCTCGAGCGCGGCGGCGTGCGGCTCGGCGTCGTGGGGCTCGCGACGAAGGAGACGCCCAAGGTCGGCGCCGCCAAGCTCTTCGTGGGCCTCGGCTTCGAGGACGAGGAGCAGGCGCTCGTGCGCACCGTGCCCGAGGTGTGGCGGCAGGGGGTCGACGCCGTCGTCGTCGTCGCCCACGTCTGCCACGACGAGATGGAGCCCATCGTGGCGCGGCACCCGGAGTGGCACCTCGCCTTCGTGGGCACCGGGCACTGCCACGAGACCCACCTCGGGGTGCAGGCCGGCGCCCCCGTCGTCGCGCCGGACTGGCGCTTCGAGCACTACGCGCGCGTGACGCTCGACATCGACCGGAGCCGGCCCGCGCCGGCCGAGCGCGCGCGCCCCACGAGCCACGAGCTCGTCGCCGTCGGGAGCTCGCTCGCCCAACCGCAGCCGAGCCGCGCTGCCAGCCTCGACGCGACGCTCGCGGGCTGGCAGGCGGAGGTGGACGCCAAGCTCGGCGAGGTCGTCGGTCACGCGCGGGCGGGCTACCCGCGGCGTAGCGCGACGCTCGGGCGCTGGATGACGCGCGCGTGGCGCGAGACCTACGGGGCGGACGTCGCCGTCACGACCCTCGGCGCGATCCGCGACGACTTGCCGGCCGGCGCGATCCGCGTCGCGACGGTGTACGCGATCATGCCCTTCGACAACGACCTCGTCGTGTGCACGGTGCCGGGCGACGCGCTCGCCGCGATGCTGCGCGAGCCGAAGGCGGTCGTGAGTGGCCTCGTGTGCCAGGACGGCCGCTGCACCCACGAGGACGGCAGCCCGCTCGACCGGGCGCGCCGCTACCGCGTGGTCGTCACCGATTTTCTCTTCCACGGCGGCGACGGCTTTCGCTTCCACGAGGTCGATCCGAGCCCGACCTTCACGGGCGTGAACTGGCGCGAGCCCGTCCTCGCCTGGACGCGCGCGCACGCCCCGGACGAGGCGCACCCGCTCGAGGCCGCGCTCGCGCCCGGGCCCGCGCCCGGGCGCCGCTAGGCGCGCGCGCTCACTGCTTCTTGAAGGTGCCGATGTCGATCAGGCGCTGGTCGATGAGGTAGTCGCCGACGCGCTCGTAGCTCCACTCCTCGCTCGCCGGCTTGCCGTCCGGGCGGGTGCGGCCGGGCGGCGCGTGCGTCACGGTGAACGACGCGCCCTTCGTCTCGCACTTGGCGTCGGCGACCTGCGCGTACTCGTTGACGACCTTGCAGCTCGCGCCGTCGACCATGAGCCAGGCGCGGTGGACGGCCACGGTGTACTTCTTCTCGCCGCCGACCTTGAAGAAGCCATAGGCGAGGTTGTTGGACGAGTAGAAGGTCTTGGGGTCGAGCTGCAGGAAGGAGTAGGTCTGGCTCGAGGTGGCGGTCGTCCCGACGGCCATCACCCCGCGCTCGGCGAGCTTGATCTTGTAGGTCTTCTTGTCGGTCTTGCCTTCGCGCTCGGTCTCGACCGCGACCTCGCCGTCGGCGGCGATCTTCCAGGTCGTCTTCTGCTTGTAGGACTTCCAGTCGCTCACCCAGGTGCCGACGAGGGCCGCGAGCGCCTGTTTCTGATCGTCTTCCGACAGCGCCTCGGGCTTCGGATCGACCCACACGGAGGGCAGCCACAGGCTCTCGGCCGGTGCCTTGCCGTCGTTCACCTTGCAGGTCGCGATGCCCTCGAGGGGATTGTCCGATTTCTCGAGGCAGGCGCGCTCGGTCTCGCCGAGCTTGCCGCAGCGCTCGAGGAACGAGCCGCCCGCGAGGTAGCTCTTCTCGACCGCGGCGGGATCCGCGCCGACCATGGCGAGCACCGGCTGCGCCGCCTTCCAGGCCTTGCCGAGGATCGCCGGGCAGGGGCCGTCGCCGGCGGCGGTCGCCGAGCTCGAGCCGGCCGCGCTCGCGCTCGGTGCCGCGGAGCCCTGGGCCTTGCCGGCCGAGCCGCCCGCGGGCATGCGCGCGCCGGACGACGCCGCGGGTGCAGCGCTCGAGCTCGTGCGGCGCGCGCTGCCGCTCGCCGTGCCGGCGCCCCCACCCCCGCCGCAGGCCGCGGCCGCGCTCGCGAGTACCACCACCGTCCACCAGGTCGTCCGGATCGAGATGCTCATGGCGGGACCGTAGGCCAACGCGCCCCGGCGCGAAATCGGGGCGTGTGCCGGGACCGGAGGCTCAGCGGCGCGCGATGGGGCCGAGCACCGCGCCGGTCGCGCGCACGTAGTCGGCCGGTGCGAGCACGAGCTGCGTACCACGCACCCCCGCCGACACGGAGACTTCGGGCAGGCCGAGCAGGCGCTCGTCGGCATAGACCGGATAGCGCTTCTTGCCGGCGAGCGCCGTCACGCCCCCGCGCACGTAGCCCGTGAGGGGCTGCACCTCGGCGAGCGCGACGAGCTCGACCTTGCGGTCGCCGCTCAGGCGCGCGAGCGCCTTCGGATCGAGCTCCGCGTCGCCTGGAACGACGGCGAGGCACACACCCGTGCGGTCGCCGCGCGCCACGAGGGTCTTCCACACCTGCTCGGCCGGCAGACCCACGCGCGCGGCGACCTCGTGCGCCGCGAGGTGCTCGTCCCCGATCTCGTAGTGTGCGAGCCGGTGGCGGATCCCCAGGAGCTCGAGCGCGCGTGTGGCGTTGGTCTTCACCCGAGTGCCTCGACCGGTCGCGACCTCAGGGAGACAGGGAGAAGCGCGCGAGGAAGAAGTCCCAGGTGCTCGTCCGGTAGAGCGTGCCGCCGACCACGGGACTGAAGCTCACCGAGTCCCAGAAGGACCCCGCGAGGACGAGGCGTCCGGCGCCGTCGAGCGCGAGGCGTGCCGCCACCTCCTGGTACGGGTCGACGAGGCGCTCGGCGTCGACGAGCGCGCCGGCGCCGTCGTAGGCCGCGAGGAAGAGGTCGTGGTAGCCGCTGCCGACGTCGGCCGCCGGCCCGAGCACCGCGCTGCCGTCGCCGAAGTCGACCCCGAGACCGCCCACGGCGTCGTTCACGCTGCCCGCGACGAGGATGCGCCCGGCACAGTCGGCCACGAGCGTGGCGGGGGCCTGGTGGCCGAGACCCCAGATGCGGTGGAGCCACGCGGTGGCGCCGTCGGCGGCACCGAAGCGCCCGAGCCAGGTGTCGTCGCCGTCGTAGCCGGTCTCGGCGCCGGAGAAGACGGTCCCGGTCCCGTGCTCGACGAGCTCGGTGAGGTAGGTGCCGCTCGCCACGACGTCGCCGTCCGGCGCGAAGCCGACCGTGCGCCCGGACTGGGCGTCCACGCCGCCGAGGAGCCGGTGCCACTGCCAGGTGCCGCTCGCGTCGTAGAGGGCCACGAAGGCCTCGGTGCTGTCGAGGACGGTCTCGGTCGGGTCGCTGCCGCCGAACACCCCGGCCGAGGACGTCGCGCCCGTCAGCGCGAGCCTGGCCCCGTCCGCCGCGAGGGAGATGGCGCCGAGCTCGACGCCGTCACCGGCGATCGCTCGCTTCCAGAGCACGCCGCCCGCGGCGTCGAGCTTCGCCAGCCCGAGGCCCGAGAAGGCCGCGCCCACGCCGTCGCCCCAGTCGAGCGCGCCGCGCGTGCCGGCGAGCAGATAGATGTTGCCGTCGGCGTCCACCTCGACGCCGAGCATCTGCTGGAAGTAGCCGTCGCCGAACGCGCGCGCTGCCGTGAAGGCCGAGGCCACGGGGTCGAAGGTGGCGACGAAGGCGTCGTAGAACGACCACTCGTTCGTGTCGGCGGCCGTGGTCGCGACGAGCGTGTGCGTGCCGAAGTGAGCGCTGCCCGTGAAGCTCCCGACGAGCAGCAGCTTGCCGTCCGGCAGGAACGCGAGGTCCACGACGTCGACGAGGCCGTCGCCGCCGAAGGCCACGCCGCGGAGCGCCGTGTCGCCGTCGAGCTCGACGAGCATGCCGTCGTCGACGCCGTCGCCGGGCGTGGGGACGGCCGAGCCGCCGACCTCCAGCGCGCCCGCGGTGGTGCGTGCCGCGAGCCACACGTGGCCGTCCGGCGCGACCGCGACGCCCATCGCCTCGGCGAAAGAGGGCTCGACCGAGCCCGAGGCCCAGGCGTCGACGAAGGCGGGCGCGAAGGTCGCGGGGTCCGCGAGACAGCTCGGCACGCCGCCGGTGCCGCCGCTCCCACCGCTCGACGTCGAGGTGCTCACCGTGCCGCCGCCCCCCGCCGCACCCGCGCCGGCCTTGCCGGGGGTGATGCCGAGGATCGCGTTGCACGCGGCCGTGAGCGCGACGGCGGCGCCGAGCCAGACGAGACGCGAGCCCATGGGAGTACTTCTACCACGACCGCGCGCGAGCTCGCCGCCCGGTGCGCGTCGCGCGGCGGCCACGGCGGACCTCGTCAATCGCGCGGCCGCTTGGCGCTCTCGGCGTCCTGGCGGCGGGCCTCTTCGTCCGTGCGACGACCGGTGCGCCAGGCGTACGCGAAGGCGAAGGGCAGGACCGTGCCGAGGCCCACGAGGCCGAGCGCGGGGCGCCCCGCGAGTGCTGCGAGCACGGCGGCCATGGCCCAGAGGTAGAGGTAGAAGAGCAGCTCGAAGTGAGCCCGCGCAAACGCGAGGAAGCGGCGCAGGCGGTGCAAGCGGCGCAACATGGGGCTCACCACCACGGCAAGAGCATGACGCCCGCCGCCAGCGCCAGATCGAGCGCGAGCCACGCCGCGAGCCGGGCCCACCCGCCGCGAGCGCCGCAGCGCGCCTCGACGCCCCGGAGCTGCAGGCTGCAGGCGCCGACGAGCAGGAACCAACCGACGAAGTTGAAGACCGGCACGCCGAGCGCGAAGTGGCGATAGGGGACCATCCCTTCCCCGGTCCACATCCACATGCGGAGCGGCTCGCCGGACACCGCCGGGTCGATGACGAGATCCACGCCCACCGCGAGCAGGCCGTCGAGCACGGCGAGGCGCGGGCGCGAGGCGCCGGGCCCCAGGATCCCTTCCGAGATGCGCATGACCACCGGCACGAGCGCCGCCCAGCCGAGCCCGATGCCGAGGGGCACCCACGCGGGGCGCGGTGGAAAGTAGAGCAACCAGTCCGGATAGCTGTAGCGGCCGAGGCCCACGGCGAGGAGCTCCACCCCCTGCGACAGCGCGAATCCGAAGGCCGCCTCGCGCGCCCAGGGCGCGACGCCGCGCCGGCGCGCCACGCGCCACGCCACGACCGCGAAGAGCAAGGGCAAGCCGAGCTCGTAGCCGCGTCGCAGCGCTTGAAGCTCCACGTCCGCTCCCGAGCGCGCGTCAGGGCGCCGCGCTGGCGATGATCTCGCCGAGCGCGAGCCCGGCCTCGGTCGGCAGCCAGTCCCCGCCGCTCTGCACGAAGAGCGCGTGGGGGATGTCGTTGTCGCCCCAGGACGACAGGTGGTAGGTCGACCCACCGCTGTGCGGCACGCCGGCGAGGGCGGCCCATTTCTCGACCATGCCCTCGGCCTGCCCCTCGGGCCGGCACGGACCGAGCAGGGGCGCCTGGCCATACCAGCCGCCGAAGAAGACCGGGCGCTCGCGATTGAGCGCGAAGGCGCGCTCGAGGATCGGCGTGAGGACGAGCCTCGGCTCGGTGGCCCGGGCCACGGGCAGCCACGGCACCGGCAGCAGGTCGCTGAAATCGCCGAGGTGGAAGTGCGTCGCCACCGTCAACCAGGTGAAGTCCGTGTCGTCGCCGAAGTCGACGAACGACAGGAGCGGATCGGCGAGCGCCTCGAGGTAGTGGTGACTCACGGTGAACGGACGCCCGAGCGGGTCGAGGGCCCGCACGCGCTCGGCGTAGCGGTGGACCGAGGCGCGCACCGCGGCGCTCCCGCTCGCGCTGTGGAACGCGGGCTCGACGAGCTCGCCGCCCATCCACCAGAAGAGGATGCTGCGGAACCGCGCCAGGCGTCCCACGAGCTCGTCGATCTGGGCGAGGTTCGCCGCGACGAGCGCGGCGTCCGGCACCGTGCCGATGACGCCGCCCGTCGCCGCGAAGGGCGAGAGCAGGCGCTTCTTCACGTTCCCGAGGTCCTGGGCCACGTAGAGCCCGGCGGCCTCGAGGCGCTCGTAGAAGAAGTCCTCCTGGGGGTTCTGGACGTAGAGCACGAGGAACCCGACCCCGAGCTCGTGCAGGCGCGGCACGAGCGCGTCGAGCTCCTCGGGCGTGTAGTGGTGGTGCTCCTCCTCGGCGCCGAAGACGATGCTCTTCACGCCGTCGAGGTAGAAGTAGCCGTCGGCCCCGATCGCGACCGGGCGATCGCTCGCGTCACTCGCCATGTCGCCCTCGTCGGCCGCGCAGCCGGCCGTCACGCCGCCACCACCCACCGAGACCGCGAGCGCGAGCGCGAGCGCGCCGAGCGCCTGCCCGAGGGTGCTCATGGGCGAGCTCCGCGCGCCGCGTCGAGCGCCTGGAGGACCACGGCGATGGCATCCGCCCCGTGGCGCACGATGCCCGCAGCGCGGCGGGCCGCGAGCCGCTCGTTCTTCGCCCGGATGGCGGTGACGAGCGCAGCGTACTCGTCGACGGCGCTCACCTCGGCGCGCATCACGTGCAGGAGCTGCGCGCCGATCTGCCGGTAGGTGGTCGCGAGCGAGTTGAACGCGAGCTGGAAGGCGAGGTTCTCGGTGCCGGCGACCACCGCGGCCCAGAAGTCGAGCGCGAGCGCCTGGAGCGCGGGCAGATCCTCCGGGGCGGCCCGCATGCGCAGGACGAGCGCGTCGAGCTCGCGAAGCGTGGCCTCGCCGGCGCGCGCCGCACACAGCCGGCCGAGATCGGGTGCGAGCGCGCTCCGCATCTCGACGATGCTGCGCGCAACCCCGGTCCTGACCTCGCCCGTCGGCGAGACCACCATCGAGGCCAGGATGTCGAGCCCCGCGGTGCGCGAGAAGTCGAGGACGCGACTGACACCACCTTGCCGGATGGCGACGAGGCCCGCCTGCTCGAGGCGCTTCAGCCCCTCGCGCACGGCGTTGCGGTTCACGCCGAGGTGCTCGCAAAGCACGCGCTCCGCGGGGAGCGCCTCGCCCACGGGCAGGGCGCCCGTGAGGATGCGCTCGCGCAGCTGCTCGAACACCGAGCTCGACAGCGACTGCCGGCGCACGCGCTCGTACATGCCTCCCCATCTCATGGGGTGGCATGCTCGTCAACTGGTATTACCAGTCACTCATCCGGAGCGCCGGCGCCGCGCCGCGGCCCGCAGCGCCCGACCGGTGTGGCTCTCGGCGACGCGCGCCACGGCCTCGGGGGGTCCCGCGGCCACGACGCGCCCGCCGCCGAGGCCGCCCTCGGGGCCGAGGTCGATCACCCAGTCCGCGAAGCGCACGACGTGCAGGTTGTGCTCGACGACGACGACCGTGTTGCCGGCGTCGACGAGCGCGTCGAGCACCTCGAGCAGGCGCGCCACGTCCTCGAAGTGCAGCCCCGTCGTCGGCTCGTCGAGGAGGTAGAGCGTGCGGCCGGTGCCGACGCGGCCGAGCTCCTTCGCGAGCTTCACGCGCTGCGCCTCGCCACCGCTCAGGGTGGGCGCGGGCTGGCCGATCTTCACGTAGCCGAGCCCCACGCGCTCGAGCGTGCCGAGGATGCGCGCCAGGGTCGGGTAGCTCTGGAAGAGCGCGCGACACTCCTCGACGCTCGTGTCGAGCACGTCGGCGATGCTCTTGTGCCGGTAGTGCACCGCGAGCGTCTCGGCGTCGTAGCGCCGGCCGTGACACACCTCGCAGGGCACGAACACGTCCGAGAGAAAGTGCATCTCGACGCGCACGACCCCGTCGCCGCCGCACGCCTCGCAGCGCCCGCCCTTCACGTTGAAGGAGAAGCGCGCCGGCGCCCAGCCGCGCGCGCGTGCCTCGGGCAGCGTCGCGAAGACCGAGCGGATCTCGTCGAAGGCCTTCGTGTAGGTGCCGGGGTTCGAGCGCGGCGTGCGGCCGATCGGCTTCTGGTCGATGGCGACCACCTTGTCGATGGCCTCTAGCCCCTCGATGGCGCGGTGCGGCCCCACGGCGTCGGCGGCCCCGTGCAGCACCCGGGCGAGCTCCGGCAGCAGGATGCCGTTGACGAGCGAGCTCTTGCCCGCGCCGCTCACGCCCGTGACGGCGACGAAGCGGCCGAGCGGGAAGGCGACGTCGATGTCCTTCAGGTTGTGGGCGCGCGCGCCGCGCACCGTGAGCCAGGCGCCGGCGTCGGGCGCGGGTGCCGCGCGCCCTACGTGCCGCGGCATGGTGCGCGCCCCCGAGAGGTAGGCACCGGTCGTCGTGCGCGAGCGCTCGAGCGCGGCCGGCGTCCCCTCGAACATCACGCGCCCGCCGAGCTCCCCGGCGCCGGGGCCGAAGTCGACCACGTGGTCCGCGGCGCGGATGGTGTCCTCGTCGTGCTCGACGACGAGCACGGAGTTGCCGAGGTCGCGCAGCAGGCAGAGCGTCCCGAGCAGGCGCCCGGTGTCGCGCGGGTGCAGGCCGATCGAGGGCTCGTCGAGCACGTAGGTCACGCCCGAGAGCTCGCTGCCGAGCTGGCTCGCGAGGCGGATGCGCTGCGCCTCGCCGCCCGAGAGGCTCGGGCCCGAGCGCTCGAGCGTGAGGTACTCGAGCCCGACGTCGAGCAAGAAACGCAGCCGGCTCTGCACCTCGCGCAGCACGCCCTCGGCGATGCGGGCCTGGTGCGGCGCGAGCGCGAGCGCGCGGAAGTGCCGGTCGGCATCGCGCACCGTGAGCGCCCCGACCTCGGCGAGCCCGAGGTCCGCGACGCGCACGGCGAGGCTCTCCGGGCGCAGGCGCCGACCGCCGCACGCGTCGCAGGGCTGCTCGCGGAAGTAGCGCCGGTACTGCTCGCGCATGCGCTCCGAGGTCGTGTCGCGGTAGCGCCGCATCAGGGTCGGGATGACGCCGTGGAAGCGGATGCCCCAGCTGCCGTGGCTCTCGCTGCCCTCCTCACCCCACTCGACGCGGATCTTTCGACCCTCGATGCCCCAGAGGATCTGCTCCTGCTTCTTCTTCTGCAGCCGCTCGAAGGGCACGTCGAGGTCGACGCCGAGCGCCTCGGCCATGGCCTCGATGATGCGGAAGGTCCAGCCCTCGCCGCGCTCGGCGCTGGTCGCCCAGGGCGCGATGGCGCCCGCGCGGATGGAGAGGCTGCGGTCCGGCACGACGAGCGCGGGGTCGATCTCGGTCGCGGTGCCGAGGCCGTGGCATTTCTGGCACATGCCGAGCGGACCGTTGAAGGAGAAGCTCGCCGGCGAGAGCTCGGGGTAGGCGACGCCGCAGCAGGCGCGCGCCTCGCTGAAGGACAGGGGCTCGCCCGCCTCGGGCACGACGAGCATCTCGCCCTTGCCCTCGCGCAGGGCCACCTCGACGGCCTCGGCGATGCGCCCGCGCTCGCCGCGCGCCGCGCCGCCGAGCGTCACGCGGTCGACGACGAGCTCGAGCGTGTGCTTCCTCTTCTTGTCGAGCGCCGGCACGGCGTCGACGCGCTCGAGCGCGCCGTCCACGCGCACGCGCACGAAGCCGCGGCTGGCGAGCTCGGCGAAGAGCGACCGGAACTCGCCCTTGCGCGCCGTGACGAGCGGGGCGAGCACGAGCGCGCGCGTGCCCTCGGGCAAGAGCGACAGATCGGCCAGGATCTCGTCCGTCGAGCGCCCGGCGACCGGCCGGCCGCAGCTCGTGCAGTGCTGCCGCCCGACGCGCGCGTAGAGCACGCGCAGGTAGTCGTGCACCTCGGTGATGGTGCCCACCGTGGAGCGCGGGTTGCTCGAGGCCGTCTTCTGCTCGATGGCGATGGTGGGCGTGAGGCCGCGGAGCTTCTCGACCGCGGGGCGCTCGAGGCGGCCGAGGAACTGCCGCGCGTAGGCCGAGAGGCTCTCGACGTAGCGCCGCTGGCCCTCGGCGTAGATGGTGTCGAAGGCGAGGCTCGATTTGCCCGAGCCGCTCGGACCGGTGAGCACGACGAGCGCGTTCTTCGGCAAGACGAGGTGGTCGACCCGGAGGTTGTGCTCGCGCGCGCCGAAGATCTCGATGACGTCGTCGCGTGCGCGGGCGCGACGCGCCCCCTGCGCGCGCGCACGTTCGGCCGGGGGACTGCGGGAGGCAGGCGGCATGGACGGGCCGATCTAGCACCGCGCGGCCGGCTCGACACGCCTGCGCGCGGCGCACCCGCGGCGCGCCAGCCACGCGGTCGGCGCGCGACCGACGTGGCATTCATGACACGTGCGCCACGAGGCGCGCGCCGCGGGCAAATGCACGGTGATGGCGTGGGGCGGATCGAGCTATGCTCCGCGCAGTTTGTCCTCCGACGCCATCCTCGATCTCCTGCCCGACGCCATCCTCGTGGTGGATCGGCACGGCCACATCGAGCTCGCGAGCCGCGCGAGCGCGCTGGTCTTCGGCTACGCGCCGGAGGAGCTCGTGGGCCGCCACATCTCGCTGCTCGTGCCGGCGCGCGTGCGCGAGGCGCACGCGCGTCACCAGGCGAGCTACCAGGCCAACGCCGTCGCACGGCCGATGCGCTCCGGCCAGCCCCTGCTCGCCCTGCACCGCGACGGGCGCGAGATCGAGATCGTCGTCGCGCTCGCGCCGCTCGACGCCGGGGACGGTGCGGGCCGGACCGTGGCGGTCGCGCGGCTGCTGCCGCCGGAGCTGGCGCAGGACCTGCAGGCCCGCCTCACCGCCGCGGCGGTCGCCGCCGCCGCGAACGGCATCGTGATCGTCGACGCCGCGGGCGTCATCGTGCACGTGAACGAGGCGTTCTGCCGCCTGTCCGGCTACCAGGCCGAGGAGGTGCTCGGACGCGACACGCGGCTCTTCAAGTCGGGCGCCCACGACGCCGCGTTCTACGCGCAGCTCTGGCAGACGGTGCTCGGCGGCGAGGTCTGGACCGGCGAGCTCGTCAATCGCCGCAAGGACGGCTCGACCTACGTCGAGGAACAGACCATCACGCCGGTGCGCGACGCGGACGGCGCCATCACCCACTTCATCGCCATCAAGCAGGACGTGACGCAGCGGCGCGCCGACCAGGCGGCGCTCGTGCGGCGCGTCGACGAGCTCACGCTGCTGCACGAGCTCGCGCTCCTGTCGGCGAGCGGCGTGCGCCCCGCGGAGCTCGCCAGGAGCGCCTCCGCGGTCGTGGCCGACCGGCTCGGCCTGGTCGCCTTCGAGGTCGTGCCCTGCGAGCCGACCGCGGTGCCGGAGCCCGCCATCCCGTCCGAGGCGCCGGCGCCCGGGCGGCCGGTCGTGCGACCGCTGCGCGTCGGCGGCGAGTGCTTCGGCACGCTGTCGGCGGTGTTCCGGAGCGGCGTGTGGCCGAGCCGCGACGATCTGTGGCTGCTCGACACCATCGCGAGCCAGCTGGCGCTCGCGCTCAAGAACGCCTGCCTCGTCGAGCAGCTCGACCGCCTGGCGCACACCGACGCGCTCACGGCGCTCCACAACCGGCGGCACTTCCTGGCGCAGGCGCGCGTCGAGGTGGAGCGCACACTGCGCCATGCGCGCCCGCTGTCGCTCGCGATGCTCGACGTCGACCACTTCAAGGCGGTGAACGACACCCGCGGGCACGCCTACGGTGACGACGTGCTGCGGCGCTTCGGCGAGGCCCTGCGCAGCTGCAGCCGCGTGGGCGACCTCGTGGCGCGCTTCGGCGGCGAGGAGTTCGTGATGCTCCTGCCCGACACCCCGGTCGACGGCGCCATCCAGCTGCTCGAGCGGGTGCGCCAGGAGCTCGGCCGCGGCCGACAGCTCGGCCAGCCCTGGTGCGCCTTCAGCGCCGGGGTCACCGATCACGGCGACGGGCACGAGGACCTCGAGACGATGCTGCGCGTGGCCGACGACGCGCTCTACACCGCCAAGGCCACCGGCCGGGAGCGGACCGTGGTGCGGCGCGCGGGCGCGGGCGTGCGCAAGGACTTCGCGTCGCTGCGCCGCTCGAGCCGGCCGCCGAGCACGCCGCGCTAGCGCGCCGGGCGGACGCTACGGGGTCGGGACGACGCCCGCGGCGCGGAGGCTCGCGCACCGCCCCTCGCTCGGGTCCGCGACGACGGCGGGGCGCACGTCGATGCGGTACACGCTCGGGGCGTCCTTCCGGAAGGCCGGCCACGCGGGGGTCACGTCGGGCGCGCCGCGGCGCGCGAAGCTGCCCCACGCGGCCCGCATCGCCTTCGTGACGAGCGCGTCGTCCTCGCCGAGCTCGAACGCGAAGGGCCAGAAGAGGTAGGCGAGCTCGACGCCGTGGAAGGCGCCGACTTTCCTGCCGAGGGGGCCCTGACGACGACGCGTGAAGTAGTACGCGTAGGCCGGCTGTGGGCCGGCCGAGGCCGCCTCGACGAGCGCGAGCTGTGGGCACACGAAGCCGACCTCGGTCAGCAGCCGCGCGAACGGCGCCTGCCACGCGTCGCCGTCGGCCGGGTAGAGCCCGAGCAGGGCGTCGGCGTGCTCCGGGTAGCTGTCGCGCACGACCGTCGCGTACCCCTCGGCGCTCGTCACCTTCAGGCGCGGCATGAAGATCGTCGCCTCGTCCGCGTTGCTTCCGGCGACGAGCGGCACCTCGAGCCCGCCCTGCCTGGCGCGCTCGAAGGGCGTCGCCGTCAGCACGGCGCCGTCGACGACTGGCCCGAAGCGGAGCGCGAAGACGCCCTTGACCGCGCCCGGCTGCGCGCCCGCGCGGACGAGGCTCGCCGCATCGCGGGAGCGGAGACAGGCGAGCAGATCCGGCGTGTCGGCGCAGCCCGCCGCGCGCGCGACCTCGAGCCCGCGCGCGAAGCCCGAGCGGCCGCGGCCGCGCGGATCCTCGCGCAGGCTCGGCACGTCGTGGCAGCCGCCCCCGCTCTGGGCGATGGCGCGCGCGAAGAGGCCGCGGGCGAGCGGCGAGGCGACGAGGGCGCACACCGACATGGCCCCCGCCGATTCGCCGAAGATGGTGACGTTGTTCGGATCGCCCCCGAAGGCGGCGATGTTGTCGCGCACCCAGCCGAGCGCGGCCACCTGGTCGCGGAGGCCGTAGTTGCCGGCGCTCCCCTCCGGGCTCTCCGCAGCGAGCGCCTCGTGCGCCAGGAAGCCGAGCACGCCGAGCCGGTAGTTGACGGTGACGATGACGACGTCGGCGGCCCGCGCGAGGTTGGAGCCCTCGTAGTAGGGCTTGCTGTTGCTCCCCTGCTGGAAGCCGCCCCCGTGGATGAACACCATCACCGGCCGCGCGCGCTCGTCGGCGTGCGTCCAGACGTTGAGGTGCAAGCAGTCCTCGCTCCCGTCGACCGGATCGTCGGCGCCGACCTCGCCGTCCGACTCCGCCTCGCGCCCGAGCTGCGGGCACACGGGCCCGTAGTGGGATGCGTCGAAGGGGGTGGCGAAGTGCGCGGCGGGCTGCGGGGGCCGGAAGCGGCTCGCGCCGACCGGCGGCGCCGCGTACGGAATGCCGAGGAACACGCGCAGCTCGCCCGCGAGGATGCCCTGCACCGGCCCGGCCGGCGCCTCGACCGTGGTCGGCGCCCCGACCGGGGGCGCCGCCGCGCGCGGCCCCGCGCGCCCGCCGCAGCGGAGGATCAGCACCGTCGCCAGCAGGCCCAGGGTGGCGGCAGCCACCGCGATCGCGCGCTTCATCGGGCTCGACTCCGTTCGGGCGGTCGACGCGACCGCTCGTCCCAGCATGCACACCCTCGCCGGCCCGGCGTCAACGGGCGCGCGCGTGCGCTCCGTTCGAGTACGCTCGGCGCATGTCGCACCCGTCCGAGGGCGAGCCGCTCACGCCTCCCGCGGGGGCCGAGCCGGGCGAGCGCGTCGCGTGCCCGCACGCCGCCGCGTGCGGCGGCTGCCCGCTCATCGACCTCGCCTACCCCGAGCAGCTCGCGCACAAGCGCGACGCGCTCGCGCGTGCGGTCGCGCGCCACGCCGTGCTCGCGGGCACCGAGGTCGGCGCCGTGCTCGCGGCGAGCCCCGTCACCGGCTACCGCACGCGCGCGAAGCTCGTCGTCGCGCCGGGGCCGCGCATCGGGCTCTACGCCGGACCGGATCACGTGGTCACCGACATCCCCGAGTGCCGCGTGCTCGGCCCTGACCTCGCCCGGGCGACGGCGGCGCTGCGCGCGCTGTGCCGCGCGCACCCCCCCGCCGCGGGGAGCGCGCTCGAGCCCTACGGCAAGCGCGGGCGCGGCGCGCTGCTCGGGGTGGATCTGCGCGCGGTCGCCGCCGCGCGCCCGGGCGTGCTCGCGACCCTCATCGTGGCGCGCGAGCGCGCGCCGGGGAAGAAGGTCGCGCGCGCCGCGGCCGAGGCGCTCATGGCCGCCGCCCCCGACGTCCTCGGCGTCTCCCTGAGCCACCGCGCCGTCCACGCGCCGCGCCTGCTCGGGGACGCGCCCGAGCACGTCGCCGGGGCCGAGAGCCTCGCGGACCGGATCGGCGCGGTCGAGGTCCGGGCCACCCCCGGCGCCTTCGTGCAGGCCCACCGCGGGCAGGCGGAGCGGCTCGCGACGCTCGTCGCGGAGCGCGTCGCGGCGCTGCTCGGCGGCCTCGCGGAGCCGCGCGTGCTCGAGCTCTTCGCCGGCGCGGGCGCGCTCGGCCTGGCCGTCGCGCGCGCCTGCCCCCGCGCGCGCGTGACGCTCGTGGACTCGCTCCCCGCGGCCGCCGCGGCGGCGCGCGAGG
>JACRDA010000141.1 GCA_016212965.1 Myxococcales bacterium | reverse complement strand
GAGCGCGCGCGCTTCCCGCCCGAGCTCGAGCGCGAGCTCGCGGCCGAGCCGGCGCTCCTCGCGGCGCTCGCGCGCTCGCCGCGGCCCGAGGTGCGGATCGCGGTCGCAGCGCTCTTCGGCGACGACCGCGGCCTCGACGCGCCCGTGCTCGGGCTCGGCCCGGCGCAGCGCGCGCTTCTCTTCGAGCTCATGGCGAGCTCCGACGACGTCGTCGCGCTCGCCGCCACGACGGCGGCGATGGGGGCGGGTCGCGGGGAGCGCTGCGACGCGGCCGTGCAGGCCGAGCTCGAGCGCCGCTGCGCGTCCGAGCCGCGTCCGCTCGTGCGCGGCGCGGCCTGCGCCGGCGTCGTGCACCACCTGCACCCGCGCTTGCACGAGAGCGCGGCGGCGGAGGACGTCGCCGCCGCGGCGCTCGCCGACCCGGAGCCCTGGGTCGCGGTGCGCACGCTCGAGGAGCTCTCCTACGCGTCGCTCGACCCGCGCCACCAGGGCACCCTCTTGGCGCTCCTCGGTCACGTCGAGCCGGCGGTGCGCGGTCTCGCGGCGCTCGTCGTGGGCAGGAGCGTGCGCCGCGCCGCCAAGCCCGTCCCCGAGGCGGTCGAGCGCGCCCGCGCCGCGCTCGCGGCCCTGCTCGCGGACGCCGATCCCTTCGTGCGCTGCGAGGCCGTGCTCGGGCTCGGCAGCGACGTGCATCGGGGCGCCTACGGCTACGTCGAGGCGGCGATCGGCCTGTTCGGCGACGATGCGGCGGCGGCGACCGCGCTCGCGTATCGCCGACCGACGCTGGGCGGCGCCAAGGACGCGCGCTGGGAGCTGCGGAGCGCGAGCCCCACCGTGGCCGACTGCGCGAAGAAGGGGATGTTGCTCAAGGCGCGCATCGCCGAGGGAGCGGTCACCTTCGACGCCTGGGAGCTCTTCGAGCAGAAGGGCGCCGACGTCGTGCGCGAGTGGTGGAAGCCGCTGCACGAGCGGCTGAAGCACCGGAGGTAGGCTCCGTGGCGCCGCCGGCCGTGGACGCTCTCGGACGGACAAACCGATCTCGCTGGGCAAGCTCGAGAGCGTGATCCGCGCCGTGGTGGCGACCGACGCCAAGGCGCCGGAGTCGAGGGGCTCGTCCTAGCGTGCCTTGCGCCGTGCGCGCCGCACGGTCGCGTGCCACTCGAGCGCCGCCGGCAGGACCAGCACGGCCGCGAGGATGCAGCACAGCTCCCCCACGACGGCGGCGATGCCGAGGCTGCGCACGGCGAAATTCAGCGACTTGATGAGCGCCAGGTAGCCGAGCGTCGTCGTGAGGCTGCAAAGCACGACGGCGCCGCCCGTCTCGCGCACGGCGTGCAGCACGCCCCGGTATCCCTGCCGCTCGTAGCGGTGGACGATGTTGACCGCGTAGTCGACGCCGATGCCGAAGGTGATCGGCAGGGCGATGAAGTTCAGGAAGTTCACCTTGATGTCGAAGATGACGAAGATACCGACGAGCCAGCCGACGCCGACGAGCAGCGAGCCGAGCACGAGGAGCGCGGCGCGCCGGAACCGGAAGTAGACCGACACCGCCACGACGGTCGCGAGGAAGGACAGCGTGACGGCGATCGGCACGGCCTGGCGCACGGCCGCGAACATGTCCGCGTAGATCACCGCGCGCCCCGAGCCGAGCACGACGCTGCCGTCCGGCAGGGTCGTCTCGCGGTAGCTGTCGGCCCAGCGCAGCAGGTAGCGCGCGTCGTCGTCGGTGCGGTAGCTCGCCGCGGGGCTGATGTAGACGATGCGCCCGCGCGTGCCGTCGACCTCGGTGAAGGGCCGGGCGATGTCTTCGGGCAGATCGCTCATGGCGATGGGCGCGAGGTCGTCGGGCGGCAGGTAGCGCGCGAGCTTCTTCCAGTCGTCGTCCGTGATGGCCTTGAAGCCGTGGATGCGCGCGAGCTTCTTCTTGATGTCGAGCAGGACGGGGATCTTCGCCTGCTGGTCGCCCGCCGGCACGAAGTCCTCGAGGGCGTGTACGGCCTCGAAGGGCTTTTGCTCCGGGGGCACGGCGTCGCGCCGTGCGTAGAGCGCGTCGCGCAACGCCGGCACCTGCTCGGGCGCGTCCACCAGGATGGCCATGCCGTCGGCGCCCACGTAGCCGGTGATGTCGTCGGCGCGCTCCTTGATCCGCTCTTCCTCGACGCGCGACTTGTGCTCGTTGCGCAGGTTGTCGAGGTCGTAGTCCATCGGATCGCGGGCGATGAAGGTGTAGAGGCCCGCGAAGCCCGCGATGGCGGCGAGCAGACCGACCACCGTGATGAGGCGCGGTGCGACGCGAGCCGCGAGGGCGAAGGGCTTGCCGTAGCTCGCCTCCCAGAAGCGCCGCATGCTCGCGACGAAGCCCTCCCGCGTGGCGTCGATCGGGGCCACGCGCTCGACCAGTACCAGCATCGCCGGCAGGGCGGCGAAGGTGGCGATCCAGCAGAGCACCATGCCCGCGCTGCCGATGAGGCCGAAGTCCCGGAAGCCGCGGAACTCGGTCGCGAGCAAGGAGCCGTAGGAGGCCGCTGCCGCCGAGGCGGCGCACAGCGTCGGGAGCCACGTCTCGCGGTGCGCCACGGCCAGGCTCTGCTCGACGCCCACCCCCTTGCGGCGCGCCTCGAGGTAGCGGGCCATGTAGAGGATGCCGAAGTTGATGCCGTTGCCCGCGATGATGGTGAAGAGAAAGCCGGTCGCGATGTTGAGGTGCCCGATCGTGAGCCGCGTCAGTCCGAAGGTCCACGCCACGCCGATGCCGACCGTGAGCAGCATCAGCACCAGCGTGCGCAGGCGCAGGTAGTAGAGCAGCACGATGCCGGTGATGAGCCCGAGCCCCACCAGGCCCACGTCCGTGAGGTCCTCGTGGATGGCCTGCACCTCGACCCAGCTCGAGTGGAGGTCACCCGCGAAGGCGTAGCCGAGCTCGGGCGCGTAGCTCGCGAGGTCGACCCGCTCGATGGCGGCGCGCACCCGCCGCACCGTCTCGCCCGCGCGGTCGGCGTCGCTGCCGAGCACCTTGGAGCGCACGGTGACCACGAGGGTGCGGCCGTCCGCGCTCTCGAAGTAGCCGTCGGGGTAGCGCGCCTGGCCCGCGCTGTCGGTCCCGAGCCCCTCGACGCCGAAGCGCTTGCGGATGCTCGCCGCGTCGAGCGCCGCGCCCGGCGGCTCGGCGTCCTCGAGCAGCATGTCCGAGGCCTTCTGGACCTCGTACTCGTAGCGGGCGTCGATGTCGGCCTTGAGCTTCTGGAGCTCGCCGAGGTCCGCGTAGAGCCCGACCCGCGGCTCGAGAAAGCGCACGGCGTCCTGCACGCCGTCGTCGGCGCTGCCCACCCAGGGCTCGCCCACCTGGCGCAGCTCGGCGACGAGCGCGTCGCCCGCGCGCCGCAGGGGCTCGCTCAGGCTCGGGCCCTCGCCCTTGGCCTCGAGCACGACGAACAGGGTCGAGACGCCGGCCGTGTGGGCGGCCACGCGCCGCAGCTCGCCCACGCTCTTGCGGTCCTCGGGCAGCAGGTTCTCGAAGCCGGTCAAGAGCTCGAGGCGCGAGGCGAGCAGGATGGCGACCGCCGTCAGCGCGGCCACGGCGAGGAGCACCGGCACCGGGTGGCGGTACTGCAGGCCTGCGACGCGATGCGAGCGCCGACCCGCGACCGACATCGGACCCTCGGGTGCCTCGCGCCAGCTCTGGGCCGAGCTCGGCACGGGCTCGCTCTCGGGCGCGGGTGTGCGCTTGCCGACCGTGTCCGGCACCGGCGAGCGCAGCCGGCCCTCGGGTGCCGGCGAGCGCTTCGCGAGCGTGATGTCGGGAGGCTTCGGGCTCGGCGGCGAGAGCGGCAGGTGCGGCGGAGCGGCCGCGCGCGCGGCGGCGACCGCGGGGTCGGCGAGCACGTGGTCCGAGCGCCGGGAGGGGACGGCGTCCTCCTCCGGGGGCTCGTCCCCGTGGGACGGGTCGTCCTCGCGCGTCTGGTCCTGCACCATCGGTGTCCTTCGTGCCGCTACCCGAGCGTCGGCCGAGCCTAAAACAGCGGCCGCCAGTCCGCGACCTTCCATTCGTCGCGGCGCCGAGGATCGCCTCGGCGCGAGCGCGCGCGTCACGCCGAAGGCAGCTCGCTCGCGTCGCGGGCCCGGAGCTCCGGGGACGCCTCGACCTGCCGGCAGACGCGCGTCGGGGCCGCGCTCGCCAGCTGCCCGAACTGCCGAAGCTCCTCGAGCCGGCAGCTCCAGACCAGCTTGCCCTCGTGGAGCGTCATGTCCGGGCAGCCGTCGCACATGTTGTCGCGCCCGTCCTCCATCAGATCGATGGGCTGGATGACGACCACCGCCTGCAGCCGCTGCGTGGCGAGCGCGTCGCGCGGGTCGCTGAGGAACGACCGCGCCCAGCGGGCCGCGGCCTGGCGCACGCCGCGGTCGAAGAGCGAGCCGCCGAGCATGAGCGAGCGGCCCGCCTCGAGCGAGGCCGGTGGCGCGTAGCTCATGTAGCGGCCGGTGGTCAGGTGGTGGATGACCTGCGTGGCCTCCATCATCCGCGCGCCCATCCAGCCGTGCGTGCGCCGCCGGGTGCCGATGCGCATCGCGAGCAGCCACTTGAAGGACTGGGGATCGACCGTGCCGCCGAGGTACGCGCAGGGCTCGTAGTCGGGCTCGGCCTCGCGAATGACGCGCGCCACGTCGCGCGCCGTGATGTCGGTGCGCCGCGGCTGGTCGATGGTGTAGACGAGCTTCTGCATCTCGGCCTTCTGACCGCCGACGAAGTAGTCGAAGCCGTCGGCGATGGCGGCCCGGTAGGTGATGAACACCACCGTGTTCACCCGGTCGATGTTCTCGCGACCCCACGCGACGACGTCCGGCACCTGGTCGAGCGTGTCGTCGTAGACCGTGCTGTTGAAGGCGCAGGCGAGCCCGCCGACGCGCGCCACGAGCTCGACGTACTCGCTCCGCAGCTCGTTCATCTCGCGCTCGGTCTTGTTGCGCCAGCCGGGGCGTCCCTGGTGGGAGTCGACGTGGAAGGTGAGCCCCACGAGGCCCGCGGCCTTGAGCTCGCGCAAGAGCTCGTAGCGGAGATCGAGGCCGTTGGTGTTGATGATGGGCTTGCGGCCCATCTTCGCGACGCGGCGCACGATCTCGACGACCTCCGGGTGCATGAGCGGGTCGCCGCCCGCGATCGACACGCCGTCGAAGTTGCGCAGCCGCGCGAAGCAGTCGAGCTCGGCCTGGACCTCCTCGATGGGCTTGTGCTCCTTCACGTTCTGCCGGTAGCAGCCGTCGCAGGCGAGGTTGCACTGCATGGTCGGCTCGAGCCAGGCGATCGGGTTGTCCGTGAGCGTCCAGGGCAAACGGTAGAGGCGTAGCGGGTCGATCGCCTGCACGGCATGGCTCCTTGCTGGGGCCCTCCGGGGGGCCGAGCGCGGCAAGTTAGCGCCGCGGCTCGGTCGCCTCTTGACGTGGATCAATTTGTGGCCGTTTCCGTCGAAAATCGGACACGGGCACCGATCTCGGTCTGCAGCGACTCAGCGCCGGTAGCCCGGCCACACCGTGATGAGGATGAGGGTCGCCTCCCCGGTCGCGGGCTCGCAGCCTCCGGGGATGCCCCCGTGCACGGGGGCGATCTCGAGCTGCGGCTCACCGTCGAGGTCGTTCGAGAGGCGCATGCCGCCGTCGGTCGCGGTCTGACGCATCCCGAGCTCCCGGCCGTCGAGGTAGAAGCGCATCACGCGGTCGGTCTCGTCCCGGCTCGCGAAGATGCGCGTGAAGGTGTGCGGCAGGAGGCCGCGCAGCTCGCAGAGGGGCCGGGCGCCGGGGTAGGGCTCGAAGACCGTCCACCACGAACCCTCGCGGCGCCCGCGGTTGCGCGCGCTCGCGCTCGGGGCGCCCGACGCGCTCG
>JACRDA010000143.1 GCA_016212965.1 Myxococcales bacterium | reverse complement strand
CGTGTGCGCCACCGGCATCGAGCGCGGTCGGCGCCGAGCCCGCGCTCGGCTTGCCGGTCTCGTCGGCGTCGGCGCTCTCGACGACCCGCACGCCGAGCTCCTTCGTGACGGCGGACGAGACGCTCGGGGCACCAGCCGAGCGCTCCGTCGGCTCGGCGACCGGGGCCTCCTTGGCCGCGCGGGCCGGCCGGGCGCCCCCGCCGGCGGTCGGCGGCTCGCGCGCCGCGCCGGGGCGCACGTCCACGTCGATCGCGTGGCGGGTCACGAACTCGCCGGTCTCCGACACGTCGACGCGCGGCGTCTGCGTGCTGCGACCCGCCATGGCGTCGCGCAGGGCGTCCCAGAACGCGTCGGCGTCCGGGTAGCGGTCCTGCGGGTCGATGGCGAGCGCGCGCCGCAGCACCGCCTCGACCAGGTCGGTCGTCTCGATGCCCCTGTGTCGCAGGGTCGGGCGCGCCGCCGGGTCCGCTGCGGCGATGTAGAGCTGGGTCGGGTCGTCGCCGTCGAGCGCGCGCTCGCCGCTCACCACCTCGACGAGGATGAGCGCCAGCGCGAACACGTCGGTCCACGTGCCGGTCGGGCCGCGCTTCTTGTTGAACTGCTCCGGCGCGCCGTAGCTCGGCGTGAAGGCGCTCGGGTGCTTCATGGTGGCGTTCTGCGCCGCCGTGTAGCTCGCGTCGGCCATCGTCTTCGCGATGCCGAAGTCGAGCACCTTCAGCACCGGCTTGCCGCCGACGTGCGTGAGGAACAGGTTGTCGGGCTTGACGTCGCGGTGGGCGACCTTCTGCCGGTGCGCGACGCCGAGCGCCCGCGCGGCCGGCTCGAGCAGGTCGACGGCCTCGGCGAGGGGCATCCCGCGCGGGCTCTGCTCCGCCCGCGCGCGCAGGTGCTCGTTCAAGGTCTCGCCGTCGAGCCACTCGAGCACGAGGTACGGGACCCACTGTCCGCGTGAGGTCGTGGCGCCGACGTCGAGCAGCCGCACGATGTTGCTCGTGAGGCCGCAGAGCTTGTGCAGCGTCTTCGCCTCGCCCCGCAGGACCGCGAGCAGGCGCTCGCGCTCTTCGGGCGCGAACTCGGGCGGGCTCTTCAGGCACTTGACCGCGACGGGCTCGCCCAGGTCGAGGTGCTCGCCCTTGTACACGACGCCGAAGCCGCCGGACCCGACGAGCTCGGTGATCCGGTACTTGGCGACGATGGTGGTGCCGCAGAGCTCGAAGGGATCGCGGGACGCGGGGCGCTCGGCCATTGTCACCCCTGCTACTAACAGGGCCGCGCCGACGGAGCCAGAAGGCTCTCGCAGAAACGCGTCGTCGCGCCGCGCCGGGGTCGGAAGCTTGCCCGGGTCGGCCCGTCGGCCATAGTAGCCGTGCATGTACACCCAAGGGCGGATCGGGCTCGGTCCCCTGGTCGTTTGGCTGGCCGCCTGCTCGGGTGGCGTGCCGGAGGGAACGGTCCCGGTCACCGGCGCGACCACGGCGCCGACCCTCCCGGCCTCGTCTGGCGTGCCGGCGCCCGTGTCCGCCCCGCCGACCGCGACCACCGCGGCGAGCGCCTCGGCGAGCGCGAGCGCCACGTCCGCGGGGGGCGCCGCCGCGGGCGGCTCCGAGCCGGGCGACGCGCGCGCCCTCGAGCCCCACACCGGGCCGCTCGCGACGTTCCACGACGCCCTCGGCGAGCTCGCGGCCGGGCGACGTCACGAGCACGTGCGCGTCACCTGGCTCGGCGACTCGCACGCCCAGGCCGACTTCTGGACGGGCACGCTGCGCGAGGTGCTGCAGCGGCGCTTCGGCACCGGCGGTCCCGGGTTCGTGCATCTCGGCTTCAAGGGCTACCGCCACGGCGGCACGCGCGTCGACACGCACGGCAGCTGGCGCTGGCGGCCCAAGAAGCCGTCCACCACCGAGCCGTCCGGCGACGGCGTGTTCGGGCTGGGCGGGCTGCTCACGGCAGGGTACGCGGACGAGCCCTGGGCCAGCGTGGAGCTCACGGATCCGGCGCTCGAGGGCAAGCGGGTGCGGTGGGAGCTCTGCCACAAGTGGGGTGACCCACGCGGTGAGTTCCTCCTCGAGCACGGCCCGGTCGGCAGCCCCGAGCGGCGCAAGCTGCAGGCGGGTGCGCGCCTCGGCTCGCTCGAGCACCTGTCGCTCGAGACCCAGGGCCTCGGCCTGCTGCGCGTGCGCGTCACCGACGTGCACGCGGAGTTCTGCGGCGTCGTCGTCGAGACCGACCCCAAGCTCCACCCCGGCGTGGTGGTCGACAACCTGGGCCTCAACGGCGGGCGCTACGCGACCGCCCTTTCTTGGGACCCGACGGGCTGGAAGAAGGAGCTCGCGCGCCGCCCGCCCGATCTCGCGGTCATCGAGTACGGCGGCAACGAGGCCGGAGACCCCAACTTCCGGCCGGCAGCCTACAAGCGGAATCTCCTGTCGGTCGTGGCGCGGGTGCGCGAGGTTCGGCCCGAGGTCTCGTGTCTCGTCATCGGCCTCACCGAGCGCAACGACGCCGAGGACCGCATCGTGCCGGTGCGCGACGTCCAGCGCGAGGCTGCCGCCGAGGTGGGCTGCCTGTTCTGGGACAGCTACGAGCAGATGGGCGGCAAGGGCTCGATGCGCGTGTGGCAGGCCGACGGGCGCGGCGCCGACGACGGCGTGCACCTCAAGCCCAAGGGCTACGAGGAGCTGGGCCAGCGGCTCGCCGCCGATCTCCTCGCCACCTACCACGGGCCTTGAAAGGCCCCCGGGGCGGCGGTGGGGTTGAGCCGGACCGGCCGGTCGGCTAGGCGTCGTAGCGATGCTGCTCCCCGCGACCCTCGACGCGCTCGTCGATCGCGCTCTCGCCGAGGACCTCGGCGCGGGCGACGTGACGAGCGAGGCCACGGTGCTGCCGGACACGCGCGCGCGCGCGCTGGCGCTCGCCAAGAGCGAGCTCGTGACGTGCGGAGGGGCCGTGTTCGCGCGCGTGTTCGCGCGCGTCGACCCGACGACGGAGGTCGAGCTCCTCGTCGAGGACGGCCGCGCCGTCCCGGCGGGCACGATCCTGTGGCGCGTGCGGGGGCGCGCGCGGAGCCTGCTCGCTGCCGAGCGCGTGGCCCTCAACTTCGCGCAGCGCATGAGCGGCATCGCCACGCTCGCGCACTGCTACGTCGCGGCGCTTCCGCCCGGCGCTCGCACGCGCATCGCCGACACGCGCAAGACGACGCCGGGACTGCGCCTGCTCGAGCGCTACGCGGTGCGCACGGGCGGCGCGCACAACCACCGCGACACCCTCGGCAGCGCCGTCCTCCTCCCGGACAACCACCTCGGCGCGGCCGGAGGGGTGGGGGCGGCGGTCGCGCGCGCCCGGGCCTACGCGCCCCACACGAGCCGCATCGAGGTCGAGGTGAAGACCTTCGACGAGCTCGAGCAGGCGCACGCCGCGCGCGCGGACGTCATCATGCTCGACAACATGAGCGACGAAGAGGTGCGCGAGGCCGTCCTGCGCGTCGCACCCGACCGCGCCAACGGGCATGGGCCGCTCCTCGAGGCCTCCGGAGGCATCTCGCTCGAGCGCATCCCGCGCCTGGCGCGTACCGGGGTCGACGTCATCAGCGTCGGCGCGCTCACCCACTCCGCTCCGGCCGCCGACATCTCGCTCGAGCTCGAGCTCGAGCTCGAGCCCGACGGCCCACGGGCGTGAGTGCACCGGGCGCACCGCCGGGTGAGCTCGCCGGGACGGACCTCACCGTTGCGCGCGTGCGGGCTCATCTCGTCGCGCTCGCCGGCCGCGGCCTCGCCGCGGAGCGCCCCCTGTCGCTCGTTTCCGAGACCGGCTCCACGAACGACGACGCTCGCGCGGCGGCGCGTGCCGGCGCTCCTCACGGGGCGGCCTTCGTCGCCGAGGCACAGCGTGCCGGCCGCGGCCGCGCGGGCAACCGCTGGCACTCGCCACCCCACGAGAACATCTACCTGTCCCTGCTCCTGCGGCCGGGACGCGCGGCCGCGGCGGTCGCGCCGCTCACGCTGGCGCTTGGGGTCGCGGCCGCACGGGCCATCGAGGCCGTGGCGCCGGTGCGCGTGGCGCTCAAGTGGCCCAACGACCTCCATGTCGGTGGGCGCAAGCTCGCCGGGATCCTGGTCGAGGCGACCACACGCGGCAGCGAGCCCCCGGTCCTCGTCGCGGGCATCGGTGTCAACGTGCACGGGTGTGCGTTCCCCCCGGAGCTCGCTCCGCTCGCGACCTCGCTAGCCCTCGCGGGCGCGCCCGGCGTCGATCGCTCGGAGCTCGTCGCGCGCCTCGTGCTCGGCTTCGAGCGGGCCGTGGTCGAGCTCCGCGCCGCGGGGCTCGCGGCGTTCGCAGCGGAGCTCGACGCGCGCGACGCCCTGCGTGGCCGCGCCGTGGCGATCGGCGGTGTGTCCTGCATCGCGGACGGCATCGACCCTAGCGGTCGCTTGTGCGTACGGACGCCGTCCGGCGCGGTGATCGCAGTCGCTTCGGGCGAGGCCCGACCCGTCGCTGGCGACGGCAGCTGAGCGGGGTGCCGGGCGGGGGGGCGTGCTGCGCGGCGCGCGCGCTCGACCCAGGCTATGCTGCGCCCCGTGAGCGAAGAGACGCTCGTCGTCCACGAGATCTACGCGAGCATCCAGGGAGAGTCACGCTTCGCGGGTCTGCCCTGCACGTTCGTGCGTCTGACCGGCTGCAACCTGCGCTGCGTGTGGTGCGACACGCGGCAGGCCTTCTACCAGGGGCGGCGCAGGACGCGCGCACAGGTCCTCGCGGACGCGCTCCGACTTGCCACGCCGCTCGTCGAGCTCACCGGCGGCGAGCCGCTTCTGCAGCCGGCGACCTTGCCGCTCCTGCGCGAGCTGTGCGACGCGGGGCGCACGGTCCTGCTCGAGACGAGCGGCGAGGCCGACGTGGCCCCGGTCGACCCGCGCGTGCACCGCATCGTCGATCTGAAGGCCCCGGGCTCGGGGGAGTGCCACCGGAACCGCTGGCAGAACCTCGCGCACCTCGGTCCGCGCGACGACCTCAAGTTCGTGCTCGCGAGCCGCCGCGACTACCTCTGGATGCGCGAGACCGTGCGCGCGCGCGCCCTCGAGACGCGCGGTGTGGGTCTGCTCGCCTCGTGCGTGTTCGGCGCGCTGGACCCCAAGGACCTCGTCGCCTGGGTGCTCGAGGACGGGCTCGCCGTGCGCGTCCAGCTGCAGCTCCACAAGCTCATCTGGGGCCGCGATGCGACCGGGGTGTGAGCCGCGGCCACGGATCCGAGCGTCCTCACCCTCGCCGCGGGGCGTTCCCGTGTCGACCTCTGGGCGACGATGTGGTTAGATGCCGCCCTCTCGGCACACGTCCATGCGTCGGGCTACCCGACCTGGACGAGTCCCTGGTCACGCCAAGGCCGGCGGGCCGGGGTCGGTCCAGGAACGGCGTGTGCGCAGTTACGTAAGGTAGGTCCATGGCCCTGAAGATCTCGCTCGCCCGTACCGCTGCCCTCGACACCAACGCCGAGCTCGTCGCCGTCGGCGTGCCGGAGGGGGACATCAAGCGGGTCGACATCGTGCGCGCCCTCGGCAAGGTCCTCGGCGCCACTTTCGCGAAGCTCGTCAAGCGCGGCGAGTTTACGGGCAAGAAGGGGCAGACGCTGGAGGTCGCCACGGCCGGCGTGGCCAAGGCCATGCGCGTCGTGCTCATCGGGCTCGGCGACGCCACCTCGCTCACGACCGCCGACGTGCGCCGCTTCGCGGCCAAGGCAGCGCGCGCTTGTCTCGGCGGGCGCGCGATGACGCTCGCGGTGGCAGTCCCGGCCGGCGTCGCCGGTGGCCTTCGAGCTGCCGCCGAGGGCGTGGTACTCGGGGCCTACGGGTACGAGGAGTACAAGACGGGCGACCGCCGCTCGAAGTTCCCGCTCGAGCGAGTGAGCCTCCTGACGCCGCAGTCGGCGACGGGCGCCCTGCGCGCCGAGGTGGCGCTCGGCCAGAGCGTCGGCGAGAGCGTGTGCATCGCCCGCGATCTCATCAACATGCCGCCGAACGACCTCTACCCGGAGGTGCTTGCGGCGCGCGCGGTCGACATGTGCAAGGCGCACGGTCTCGAGTGCCGTGTGCTCGACGACAAGGCGCTGCTCGCCAAGGGCATGAAGCTCCTGTCGGCGGTCGGCCAGGGCAGCGCCCGGAAGCCGCGCTTCGTGCACATGACCTACAAGCCCGACGCGAAGCCCGGCGAGACCGTGAAGAAGCTCGTATTCGTGGGCAAGGGACTCACCTTCGACACCGGCGGCATCTGCCTCAAGCCCGCCCCGGGCATGGAGGAGATGAAGGGCGACATGGGCGGCGCCGCGAACGTCATCGCTCTGATGGCGGCCTGCTCGTTCGTCAAGCCGCGGGCCGAGGTGCACGGGCTCATCGCGTGCGCCGAGAACATGCCCGACGGCCTCGCCTATCGCCCGGGCGACATCTTCGGCTCGCTCGACGGCAAGACCGTCGAGATCATCAACACCGACGCCGAGGGCCGACTCGCGCTCGCCGATGCGCTGGCCTACGGGCGCGAGCTGAAGCCCGACTTCATGCTCGACAACGCGACGCTCACGGGCGCCTGCGTGGTGGCGCTCGGTCCCACCGTGAGCGGCTTCTACTCGGGCCGCGACGAGCTCGCCGATACGATGAAGCGCGCCGCGGACAAGGCCGGCGAGGCGATGTGGCGGCTGCCGCTCGTCGAGGACCTGAAGGACCAGCTCAAGAGCGACTGGGCGGACCTCAAGCACATGGGCGACCGCTGGGGCGGCTCCATCACGGCGGCTCTGTTCCTGCGCGAGTTCGTCGGGGAGACGCCGTGGATCCACGTCGACATCGCTGGACCGTCCATGGCCACCAAGGCCTACGACATCTACCCGAAGGGCGGCACCGGTCACGGCGTCCTCACCTACCTGGCGCTCATCGACGAGCTCACCGCAGGGAGCTGACCGGGGCCAGCCGCCCGGCAGGGCAGGAGGCCGCGGGCTCGGCATGCACACCACGGACGGCAGCGGACGCACGGACGGGGCGGAGGGGGCCCCTTCCGGCGGGCCGCACGAGGCCAAGCACGCGAGGGACGCGGGCCGGGTGGGCCGTCGCCTGCGTCGGGCGCTCGGGCAGGCCATCGCCGACTTCGCGCTCATCGCGGAGGGCGACCGCATCCTCTGCGCCGTCTCGGGTGGCAAGGACAGCTTCGCCCTGCACGAGCTACTCGTGGAGCTTCGCGCGCGGGCGCCCGTGACCTTCGAAGTCGTGGCGGTCAACGTCGATCAAGGCCAGCCCGGCTTCCCGGCGGACGTCCTACCCCGATACATGGCGGAGCGGGGTCACGACTTCGTCGCGGTCAAGGAGGACACCTACTCGATCGTCACGGACAAGGTGCCGCAGGGCAAGACCTACTGCTCGCTCTGCTCGCGGTTGCGGCGCGCGATCCTCTACCGCGTGGCGCGCGAGCGCGGCTGCAACAAGGTCGCGCTCGGGCACCACCGCGACGACGTGCTCGCGACGCTGCTCATGAACCTGGTGTTCGCCGGGCAGCTCAAGGCGATGCCGCCCAAGCTCGTGTGCGACGAGGGGGACATCGTCGTCATCCGCCCGCTCGTCTACTGTGCCGAGGCCGATCTCGCGGCGTTCGCCGCCGAGCGGGCCTTTCCGATCATCCCGTGTCGGCTGTGCGGGTCGCAGCCGAACAGCGAGCGCCGCGCGGTCGGCGAGCTCCTCGAGGCGCTCGAGGCGCGCCAGCCGGGGGCGCGCACCAACATGCTGGCCGCCCTGCGCAACGTGCGGCCGAGCCACCTGCTCGACGCCGGCCTGTGGCGCGCGCTCGGCCTGTCGGTCGCGGCCGACGACCCCGCTCCGGCACCCCTGCCGCCACCGGAGGCCGCAGCGGCACCCGTGCTCGTGCCTGCGGCGCGCCTCGCGGCGGGCGCGCCCGGCGCGGTCGTGCCTGCCACCGAGGACGGTGGGCGCTGATGGTCGACGCACCCCCGCTCTCGGAGCGCGACTCCGCCGCCGATGGGCTGCGGGGCGACGACCGCCTGTCGGCCCCTCCGCCGTCGAGCCTGCGCGGCGGGCGCCGCCGTGCGGCCGACCTCGCCGGTTGGCTCGGGCGTGCGTCCCGCATGCGCATCGGCCTGACCGCCGCTGCGGCGTGGGTCATTACCGTCGCGCCGGTCGCGTGGTCCGGGCGCAGCCCCGCCTTGCTTCGCCTCCTGGCCGTCTCCGCCCTCGGGCCGGCACTCGGCGGTGCCCTCGTGGTGCGCCGACGACCGACGCTGGGACGCCACCTCGGCCTCACGCTGTACCCACTCCTGTGCGTGGCGGCGTGGCTGTGGGCGGCCGGCCTCGACGTGGCCCTCACGAGCGACGTCTACCGGGCCATCCTCGGCGCCCTCTCGTGGGCCGTCTTCGCCCTGGCATGGGTGCATCCGTGGAGTGTCAGTGACGAACGCCTCCTCACGGCACCCGTCGGCAAGGCGGCGGGGTTCGCCCCCCGCCGTCGGCCCTCGCCCTGGTCGATGGTCATCGCGGCCGGCAGCGTCGCCGCGTCGGTCGGCGTGCTCGGGATCGGGTGGCTGAGCGACGAGCCGAGCCGTGGCGTGCTCGCCCACGCCATCGGCGCCGCCGCGGCCGTCGCCCTCGTCACCGTCGCGTGCAGCGCCGCGGTGCTCGCCGGGCGCACCGGCGAGACGCGTCACCGGTTCTGGACGCGCGGCCTCGTCCGCAGTCTGCTGCTCATGGTCGTGACCGCCGCGCTTGCCGTGGTCGGCCTGCTCACGCGTCCGTGAGCCAGTGGCTTGGGCCGCGCCGCGCGAAAGGTTAGAGTTGCCTCGTGCCGCCCGCCGTCGCCGCCACGTCCGTGTTGCTGCTCGCGCTCGCTGCGACGGCGTTCGTGGCGGGCGTGTGGGCCTTCACGACGCACGACGACCTGCTGGCGCTCGCCGCCTGCGCCTTCGGTGCCGCCACCTTGCGCACGGTGACCCAGCTCACGCGGGCCGCCGGAGGCGGGAGCTGATGCGGGAGGGTCTCCGGGGGGTGCTCTCGTGCGCCGCGCTCGTCGGGGCGTGCGGCGTCGGGTGCGGACCGGCGGCACCACCACCGCCGCCCGCCGGCGGCCCGCTGCCCGACGGGGCCGTGGCGCGGATCGGCGACGCCGAGGTCGTGACGGGCGCCACGGTCGGCCGCATCGCGGCCCAGCAGGACTGCGACCTCGCGGTCGCGCTCGAGAAGGCCACCTTCGACGCCGTCCTCGCGGCCGGGGCACGAGCCGAAGGGCTCGCCGGGCGCCGCGCCACGACGCTCGCCGTCGATCGCGCGCTCGCGGCGCGCCTGCTCGCGGACCTGCACCGGGACGTCACGACCGCGCCCATCGGCGACGAGGAGCGCGCGGCGGCGACCCTCGCGCGCGGGGTCGAGGTCGATCGGCCGGAGGGCTTCGCCACCGTCCACGCGGTCGCGATGGTCGCCGCCGACGCGAGCCTCGAGGCCCACGCCGCCGCGAGGGCGCTCGCCACCCGCATCGCCGCGGCGGTCGTGCCCGTCGCAGAGCGCGCCCGCGCCACGCCGGTCCCCGAGCGCAGCGACGAGCTCTTGCTCGACCATCGGGCCCGCACGAGACCGCGCGACCCGGTGGTCGCGCTCTTCGAGCGCGACGTCGTCGAGGCGACGGGTGGCGACCCGACGGTGCGCATCGAGGCCTTGCCCTTCGTCGCCGCCGACGGCCGGATCATCGATCGCCAGGCCGGCGAGGGGGACTCGTTCGCATCCGAATTCGCCGCGGCAGCCGCGGCGCTGTCGGAGCGCGGGGCGGTGAGCCCCGTCGTCCCGAGCCCCCACGGCTACCACGTCATCCTGCTGCTCGAGAGAGTCCCCGCCGTCCGCCTGAGCGACGCCGAGCGGCGGGTGCGCCTCCGCGATCTGATCCTCCAGGTCCGCGCGCGCCGCGCGGAGCGGGCGCTGCTCGCGCGTCTGTCGGACGCGGCGCGCCCCGAGGTGGCGACGAACGCCGACGCGCTCCTCGAGCTCATCGCGGTGGGTGAATGACCCGCGAGCAAGCGCACTCCGCCTTCACCACGATCCTCGAGGCGCTCGTGGAGGCCTGTCCCGACTCGGTGGGCGCGGTCCTCGTCGACAACGAGGGCGAGGCGGTGGACTACGCCGGCGAGCTCGCAGCCTTCGACCTCAAGCTCACCGGCGCGCACTGGCAGATCGTGATGCGTCACCTCGCCGAGAACGGCGTGATGCCCGCGACCAAGTTCGTCGTGCGCGGCGACCGCCTCGGATACGTGGTCATCCACCTGTGCGACGGCTACGTGCTCGTGCTCGCCTGCAGGCCCGACGCGGCCTTCTCGATCTCGCAGCGCGCGCTGCGCCAGTGCGAGCTCGAGCTCGCCGCCGAGGCTGGGTGGCCCATGCCGGCCCCCAAGGCGATGCGCTGGACGCGCGTCAACGTGCGCCTGGACGCCGTGGGCCGTCCCGTGGAGCTGAGCCTGCGCGGGCGGAGCCGGCCTCTGAAGGGCCTGCGCCCGGCCACGTCGGTCGTCAGCCCGGAGCGCGGCTACGCCTTGAGAACCGCGCGCGGCGTCGAGCTCACGCTGATCTGCGAGCCGAGTGGCCTGTGGTACCTCGGTGGCCGCGTGGGTGGTTGAGCGCCGCTCCCCGGGCGGGACCGGCCCGCCTCCGTCGCGAGACCGCCATCAACGACAACAATTACGGTCACTTACCGTACGACCACGCCGAGCGACAATTTTTCTCTGAAACACGCTTGACCGGAGAAAAAAGTCGACTAATGTGCCGCTTCCCGAGGCGACGCTGGCTCGAAAGAGCAGCGCCCCCCGACGCGGCGCCGTCCCGCCCCGAGCCACCGAAAAAGGTGCGCGGAGGAGGGACACGCCAGCCGCCAAAAGCGGCGGTCGAGGGCAGAAAAAAGCGAAACCGCGGGACCGAAAGTGGTTGACGAAAGTAGGTAGTCGCCACTACAGTAACCGCCCCCGTGACAGAAAATGGGGGAGCACGACGCGGTCGCCGCACGTGCCTCGGTCCTTGAAAACTGGGTTGTACGTAGTTGCCTCGGCGCCGAGCCAGCACCCCTCACGAGGTGCCGGCCTGAGCGACCGAGGGTGACGCGTGGTCCTGGCGCGCACCGCCAGCCGTCACCGCGAAAGCGGGGGTGGCCGGCAGGGCGCGCCGAACCGTCAGAAGAAACATTTACGAGCCTTCGCCTTCCAGCGTCCCGACGTCTTAGCCACGAAGGGAACCAACGCCGGGGGCGGATCGACTCTCGGCGGCCTCGGCCGTCGATCCAGATTTAACTGGAGAGTTTGATCCTGGCTCAGAACGAACGTTAGCGGCGCGCCTAACACATGCAAGTCGAGCGAGAAAGGGCTTCGGCCCCGGTACAGCGGCGCACGGGTGAGTAACGCGTAGGTAATCTGCCCCTCGGCGGGGGATAACCTTCCGAAAGGAGGGCTAATACCGCATGAGACCACGGCCTGAAATGGCTGAGGTTAAAGCCGGCCTCTTCATGAAAGCTGGCACCGGAGGATGAGCCTGCGTCCCATCAGCTAGTTGGTAGGGTAACGGCCTACCAAGGCGAAGACGGGTAGCTGGTCTGAGAGGATGATCAGCCACACTGGAACTGAGACACGGTCCAGACTCCTACGGGAGGCAGCAGTGGGGAATCTTGCGCAATG
>JACRDA010000142.1 GCA_016212965.1 Myxococcales bacterium | reverse complement strand
GGCGCCGACCGAGAGCGCGGGCCCGAGCACCGTGGCGCCCTTGTCGGTCTCCGGTGGCGGCAGCGACGAGGTGCGGCCGGTCGTGAGCCCACTCGCGGCTGCCTGCCCGCCGAGCCACTCGGTCGTGTCGGGGGCGCTGCGCGCGACCCCGCGGCCGGTCGGCGTCCGGGCGCCGGGGCCCGTCAGCGAGCCCGACGTCGCGCCGCCACCCGCGAGCTGCGCCGCCACGGCGGCCGCCCCGTGGGCCGGCAGGGGCACGCCGAGGGCCTCGGCGAGCGCGGCCACGGTGGCGAGCACACCGGGGTAGCGGGCCGCGGGCTTGTCGGCGGTCGCGCGCGCGAACCACGCGTCGAAGGCGGGTGGCAGCACGATGTTCCGCCGCGCGCGGGCGCGCTCGGACGGCGGCTCGGGGATGGCGGTCGCGATGCTCATCAGCAGCTGGATGACCGTCTCGGCCGCCGCCTCCTCGACCGCCCAGTAGGGCTCGCCGACGAGCAGCGTGTAGGCGATTTGTGCGAGCGCGTAGGCGTCCGTCGCCGGGCCGATCGACTGCGGCGAGGCGATCTGCTCGGGCGAGATGTAGAGCGGCGTGCCGAGCACGCCGCGCGTGGCCTTCACGTCCTTGTCGCCCTCGAGCACCTTGGCGATGCCGAAGTCGAGCAGCTTCACGCGGGGCGCGCCGTCGTCGCGATAGGTGACGAACAGGTTCTCGGGCTTGAGGTCGCGGTGGATGACGCCGATGGCGTGGGCCTTGTCGAGCGCGAGCGCCGCGTGCCAGAGGTACACCACCGCCTCGGCCGGCTGGCGCGGCCCGTGCTGCGTGACGAGCGCCGCGAGCTCCTGGCCCTTCAAGAGCTCCATGACGATGAACGGCGCACCGGTCGCATCGTCGATCCCGGCGTCGAGCACCTCGGCGATGTGCTCGCTCTCGATGTCGGCGGCCACGGTGGCCTCGCGCCGGAAGCGCGCGCGCATGTCGGGGTCCGCCACGACGCTCGGCAGCATGACCTTGAGGGCGCGTCGCCGCCGCGTCTCGAGGTGCTGGACCTCGTAGACGGCGCCCATGCCGCCGGCAGCGATGCAGCGCTCCACCCGGTAGCGCCCGCGATCGAAGGTCCCACCAATGGGTAGATAGGAGGGGTTCTGAGGATCCATTACACGGTCTCGCGCATCAGCCGCAGTCTACGCCACTCGCGCCGCGCTGTCGCCATTCGGTGCCGTCGGCCGAGGTGCCGTGGCGTGAGGGCACGAGATCGTCGCCGGGCCACGCCGTTTTCGGCTGTCGGGCGGGCGCCCGAGGCGATAGAGTCGTCGGGCCCGGGGACGTGCACGCGAGGTGCGCCCCTCCGGCGAGGAGCATGGGCGAGGACGTGGCGTGGCAGCGATGACCGGCGAGTTGCGGGCGGCCGTGCTGGCGCTCTTCGGGGCCGCCATCGTGGGCAGCGCGAGCGCCGACGACGGGCCCAAGAAGCCCCCGGCCGCCGAGGCACCCCCCGCCGCGACCGCGTCCGCGACCGAGGTCGCGCCGGCGGCGCCCACGGCGGCACCCGCCCGAGCGTCGCGGCGCTACGTGGTCGCTGCCATGGGCGACTCGCTGACCGACCCGAAGTCGCACGGCGGCAAGTACCTCGAGCACCTGCGCCAGCGCTGCCCGCTGTCGCGCTTCGACTCCTATGGCAAGGGCGGCAACATGGTGAACCAGATGCGCGCCCGGTTCGCCCGCGACGTCTTCGGCGACCCGCTGCCCGTCGCGGCGAGCGCGGGCCCGCCCGTCGTGGCCGTGCCCGTCGACCCGCCGGCCCCACCGGGGGTCCCGGAGGGCGGCTCGAGGCCGGCGTACACCCACGCCATCGTGCTCGGCGGCATCAACGACATCTGCAGCGACGAGACGGCGCTGCGCACCAACGACCAGATCAAGACCGACCTCGGCGCCATGTACGACCTGGCCCACGCACGGGGCCTCGCGGTCGTCGCGCTCACGCTGCCGCCCTGGGGCGGCTTCAAGAAGTTCTACAACGCGCGCCGTGGCCGCTCGACGCGCGAGATCAACCAGTGGATCCGCGACCAGAAGGATCTCGGCAAGGTGGACGCGGTGCTCGACGTCTACCCGCTGCTGTCGTGCGGCAAGCCCACCGAGCTCTGCGAGAGCTACGGTCTCAAGGACCACGTGCACTGGAGCGCCAAGGGCCACGCCGTCGTGGGCGAGGCGCTCCAGCGCCAGGTGTTCTCCGATTGCGAGTGAGCGGCCCCACATGAGCGACCCCCATCGAGCCGCCATCCTGCGGCGCCGCGCGCTGTTCGTCACGTCCGCCCTGGGCGCCCTCGGGTGTGGCGGCCCGCGACCGCCCCATCCCGAGAGCGGCAGCACCGCGAGCGGCGCCGTCGTGAGCGTCCCGACCGCGAGCGGGGAGTCCCCCCTTGCGCCGGCGAGCGCGAGCGCGACCACGAGCTCGCACGCTCCGGCGCCCGTCGGCAAGCTGCCGCCGCTCGACGTGCCCGCGGACGTGAGCGAGGCGGCCCGACCGTACTTCGAGCACCTGGCTGCGGCCGTACCGGACGTCCACGCGGCGCTCGATGGGCTCCCGGTGCCGCGCGACTGCCCGATCGACAAGCCTGCCTGCGAGGCCGCGTGGAAGGAGCTCGCCGAGGGGCTCGTCGAGCTCGACGAGCGGATCCGGCGGCTCGAGCCGCGGTGCGCCGGGAGCTCGGCCGACGCGCGGCGCTTCGAGGAGCGGCTCGCCGCGCACCGCGCGCACATCGCCGAGCGCCGGGCCGCGCTCGTGGCGGCCGTGGCGACGACCGCGCGCTGGGTCGCGATGTTCGAGGCGGCCGAGCAGGCCGCGCCGCGCGTCTGCCTCAAGTACGCCTGCCGGGACTGGTGACCGGCGCGCGGCGCCCCGTGGGTCGCTCGCCCCGCCGACCCGCTCGGGTGCCGAGCACTTTGGGGCGGCGCGCGCTTTGCGCTAACCTCCCGGCCGATGCGCCTCGAAGAACCCGCGATCGATCTCTCGAGCGTTCTCGTGATGATCCTGGCCGGCGGGGAGGGCCGTCGCCTGGGGCCCCTCACCAGCGACCGCGCCAAGCCCGCGGTGCCCTTTGGCGGCCGCTACCGCATCATCGACGTCGTCCTGTCGAACTTCGTCAACTCCGGGCTCACGCGCATCAAGATCCTCACGCAGTACAAGAGCGCCTCGCTCGAGGAGCACGTGGCGCGCGCCTGGCGCCTGTCGCCGATGCTCGACAGCTACATCGAGACCATCCCGGCGCAGCAGCGCACCGGCAAGAGCTGGTTCCGCGGCTCGGCGGATGCCGTGTACCAGTGCAAGCACGTCATCGAGGACGACAAGCCTGCGCTCGTGTGCATCTTCGGCGGCGACCACATCTACAAGATGGATGTGCGGCCCATGGTGGCCGAGCACGTGCAGCGGGCGGCGGACCTCACGATCGCCACCATCCCGGTGCCGCTCGCCGAGGCGCGCGCCTTCGGCGTCATCGACGTCGACGCCGACTACCGGGTGCGCGGTTTCCTCGAGAAGCCCGCCGACCCGCCACCCATGCCCGGTCGGCCGGACATGGCGCTCGCCTCGATGGGCAACTACGTGTTCAACACCGACGTGCTCCTGCGCGTGCTCGAGGAGGACGAGACCCTCGAGACCAGCATGCACGACTTCGGTCGCGACATCCTGCCGGCCATGGTGGCGCACGGCGACAAGGTCTTCGCCTACGACTTCCAGCAGAACAAGGTCCCGGGCGAGGAGAACGCCCCCTACTGGCGCGACATCGGGACGGTGGACGCCTTCTGGGCCGCGCAGATGGACCTCGTGGCGATCCGGCCGCAGTTCAGCCTCTACAACCACCGCTGGCCGATCCGCACCGGGCTCAACCACGACCCGCCGGCGAAGTTCGTGTTCCGCGACGAGGCCGAGGGCCGCGTGGGCACCGCCACCGAGAGCCTGGTGTCGCTCGGCTGCATCATCTCCGGCGGCCGCATCCACCAGTCGGTGCTGTCCAATCGCTGCCGCGTGAACTCGTTCAGCGAGATCGAGAAGAGCGTGCTCTTCGAGAACGTCGTCATCGGGCGGCACGCGAAGATCCGCCGCGCGATCGTCGACAAGGACGTCGAGATCCCGGCCAACATGGTCATCGGCTACGACCTGGCGAAGGACCGCGAGCGCTTCTACGTGAGCGAGGGCGGGATCGTGGTCATCCCGAAGCGCGCCAAGATCGCCGGTTGACGGCGCCCGCGGGTGGGCTTAGCTCTCGGGCATGCAGGAGCAAGAGATGGCGATCCTGCGCTCGCTCGTCAGCGTGGCGTGGGCGGACGGCACCTTCGAGGAGCGCGAGACCAAGATGCTCGACGCGCTGCTCGAGTCCTTCGGCGCGAGCGCCGACGAGGCGCGCGAGGTGCGCGAGTACGCGGCCACGAAGCGCGGGCTCGACGACATCCCGATCACCGATCTTTCCGCCGACGACCGGCGCACGCTGCTCAATCACGCCGTGCTCTTGAGCTGGGTCGACGGCTCGCAGCACGACGACGAGAAGGCGTTCCTCGGCCAGCTGTCCGACAAGCTGCGCATCCCCGCGGACGAGGCGAGCGCGATCATCGCCGCGGCGAACGCGCGCTCGCAGCGCCTGATCGGGCTGCTCGCCGCGGAGTGAGCGGGGGCGCTCGGGCGACCGGTCTCAGTCGAGGCGTCGCAGCGCGCTCCACGCGAAGGTCGGCCAGAACGGCGTCGTGAGGCCGGGCCCGTCCGGGTCGAGGGTGAACCACGCGCTGCCGCGGTCGGCCGCGTCCTCGGCTGCGGGCCGCAGCACCTGGAAGCTCTGCGCGGGCATGTAGCTCTGTCCGAGCAGCACGGCGCGCCGCCCGTCCGGGGCGCGCGCGAGATCGAGGACGAGCACGGCGTGCCCGGGCGCCCCCGGCTGGATCACGAAGTCGCCCGGGCGCAGAGCGTCCACGCCCACCGGGCGCGCCTGCTTCGCGAGCGAGCCGGTGTTCGCGAACATGAACACCTGGTCGAGGTACGCGCGGAAGGCCCGGTGGTCGTCGGGGGCCGTGGCCTTGGCGCGCGCTTCCCAGCGGATCGAGCGCCCCTCGGACACCACGCGCTCGCCGCGCTGGTAGCGCGCGTAGGGCAGCTCCTGGCCGTTCGCCAGCCGGTAGCGCAGGTCGCGCACGCCGCGTGCCCACGACCACTCGCCCCAGAGCCGCATGATGGCGTCGGCGCACTGCTGCAGGTCGGCCTTGCCGACGTCGAGCGCGGCGACCGCCGCGATGCGCGGGTCGCTCGCCGCGTGCAGCGTCGTCCCGTCGAAGCTCACGACCGGCGTCCCGGCGGCGGCGAGGGGCAGAGCGCGGAGCCACGCACCGAAGGAGCCGGTCTCGAGCGGGACGCGCTCGAAGCCTGCCGGTGGTGCAAAGCGGCCGACGACCGTGTCCACGGCCGGCGGCACGGCGAGGGTCGCGTCGGCAAGCCAGGGGTAGGCCTCGACGGACGGGCGGACCGGCC
>JACRDA010000139.1 GCA_016212965.1 Myxococcales bacterium | reverse complement strand
GGCGCGGCACGGCGTGGGGGGACCCGCCCCGGTGGCGAGCGCGAGGACGCGGGCGAAGGAGCTCGCTCTCCGACACGAACCGCGTGCCCGCGCCGCAGTGCGAGTCGGGGCGGGGCCCACGCCGTGCCGCGCCGCGCCCCCCTCGCCTCGGGCGACTCGCCTCGGGCGACCCGCGCGGGGTTGCGCGCCGCAGAGTGTAGGGGCAGGCTGGAGCGACCAAGGGAGCACCGACGTGAACAAGCACGCGTGGACTGCGATGGTCGGAGCACTCGCCGCGGCGGCGTGCTCGAATGGCGCGGGCCCTGTGCCTGCCGTGGCTCCGGGCACGCCGAGCGCGCCGCCGGCACCCGTCGCGGCGACGGCGCCCGTGGCACCGGTGGCGACCGTGGTCGTCGGCGCGGATGCGTCCGCGTCCCCGTCCGCAGAGCCCGCGCCGAGTGCGTCGGACGACGACCCCGACGCGGAGGGCGAGGGCGGCGTCGGGACCCGCTCGAAGGGCGAAGAGGGCACGATGGGCGACCCGGACGCGTCCGGGATCGGGAGCATGTGGGGCGACTCGATCGGCGAGGCCTTCGGCGCCGGGGGGCTCGGGCTCACGGGCCTCGGTCCCGGGGGCGGGGGCACGGGCGAGGGCATCGGCCTCGGGAGCATCGGCAGCATCGGGCACGGCGCGGGCACGGGCACGGGGCAGGGCTTCGGCAGCGGCGGTGCCGGCAGACTCGGCACGCCGCGCCAGAAGCCGCCGCAGGTGCGCATGGGCAAGGTGACGGTCACGGGCCAGCTGCCGCCCGAGGTCGTGCAGCGCATCGTGCGCCAGAACTTCGGCCGCTTCCGCATGTGCTACGAGCTCGGCCTGCGCGGCAATCCGAAGCTCGCCGGGACGGTCGCGGTGACCTTCGTCATCGGCGCGGACGGTGCGGTGTCGCGGGCCGCGCCGGGCGGCGACCTGCCCGACGCCGGGGTCGTCGCGTGCGTGACGCGTGCGTTCTACGGCCTGTCGTTCCCGCAGCCCGACAGCGGCACCGTGAAGGTCGTCTACCCGATCGGGTTCGCGCCGCCCGAGGCGGCGAGCCCGACCCCCTCGCCTGCGACCCCCGCGGCGCCTGCGGCGACTGCGGCGCCCGCGGCGCCCCCGGGCACCTCGGCGTCACCATGACGACGGCCCGCGAGCTCCGCACGGCCTCGCGGCGCGCGCTGCGCGACCACATCGTCCACGGCCACCCGGTCGATCCGCGCGAGCTCGAGGGCTGGGTGTACCGCGGCACCTCCCTCGGGCTGCCGGACTTCGTCGCGAAGCTCTCGTGGAAGACCTTCCAGAAGACCTTCTACCGCGATCCGACGAGCGGTCGGCTGCTCGGCTGGAACGTGCGTCTCGAGCAGGACGGCATCGACGCGCCGAGCCGACCGAAGCTGCGGCGCGGCCGGCCCGTCACCGAGTGGCACTACGAGGTCATCCCGCCCGAGGGCGTGCCCATGCCGCGCGGCTTCGACCGCGGCCTCGTCATCGACTACGGGCGCGCCGACAACCCGCCGGGCTACGTGCAGCTCCTCAAGGACCCGCTCGTCGCGCTCGCGCCCGGGAGCGCGGACGAGCTGCTCGGCGTGAGCTACGCCGTCGTCGCGGGCCGCTGCATCGAGACGCCGACCTACTTCACGCTCGAGCGCGAGGCGCGCATCGACTTCGTCCCCTACGACGAGGCGCCGCGCGCGCCCCGGCCGCTCCGCCTGTCCGAGACCGAGCGCCGCTGGGCCGAGGAGCTCTTCGCCGCCATCCTCGGGACGGGGGGCACCGCGGGCACCGACGGCGACGGGGAGCGCCTGCCACCCTTCGAGGCCACCGACCGCTCGGTCTTCTGGCGGCACTTCGACGCGGCGCCCGCGCCACTCGTGCGCGCCGGGCTCCGCCCGATGCTGCACACGCTCGTCTTTCTGCCGCTCGTGTCGGGCTTCCGTAAGCCCTTCTACAAGCTCGCGCCCGAGGAGCGCGCCCGCTTCCTCGCCGCGGCGGCGCACTCGCGGCGCTACTTCGTGCGGCAGGCCGTCGTGACCCTGAAGATGCTCGCGTGCTTTGCCTACTTCGACGACCCGCGGGTGCGAGCCCCCTTCGAGGCGGTGCCGCCGCTGGGAGGTGCCGCGTGAGCGCGCGCCTGTGCGAGCTCGACGGCCGGCGGGTGGCGCGAAAGCTTCGCGCCGAGGCCGACGTCGTCGTCGTGGGCAGCGGGCCGGCGGGGGCGACGGTGGCGCGCCACCTCGCGGCGCAGGGCGTCGGCGTGATCGTCCTCGAGGAGGGACCCGAGGTCCTGCCGGAGGAGTACCCGCGGAGCGCCGTGCGCGCGATGGCGGGGCTCTACCGCGACATGGGCACGACCATCGCGTTCGGCAACGTGTCGATGCCGTACCTGCAGGGGCGCGTGGTCGGCGGGACCTCCGTCGTGAACGGGGCCATCAGCTGGCGCTTGCCCGCCGAGGTACACGCCGAGTGGGCGCGCGCCGATCCGGCGCTCGGCGACGCCCTGCGCCACGAGGCCATCGCGGCCGCCGAGGAGCGGCTCGAGGCCCGGCTCGAGGTGCACCCGACCGAGCCGTCGGTCGCCGGCGCGAAGAACCTCCTGCTCGGGCGCGGCGCCGAGGCGCTCGGGGTCGCGCACCGGCCGATCCGCCGCAACGTTTCGGGGTGCGTGGGCGAGGGGGCGTGCCTCTCGGGCTGCCCCCACGGCGCGAAGCTCTCGATGGACCGGAGCTTCCTGCCGGACGCCGTCGCGTCGGGCGCGCGCATCTTCGCCGGCATGTGCGTCTCGCGCGTGACCGTCGAGCGCGGGCGCGCGACCGGGGTCGTCGGGCGCTCCGCCGCGGGCGCGCGCTTCGAGGTGCGGGCGCGGCGCGCCGTCGTGCTCGCGGCGAGCGCCATCCAGACGCCGTGCATCCTGCTCCGGAGCGGGCTCCGGCACGGCCCCGTCGGCGACGGGCTCGCGGCGCACCCGGGCGTGTCCGTGACCGGGCGCTTCGCCGAGCCCGTGCGCGCGTGGCGCGGCGCGACGCAGGGGCACGAGGTGACGGGCTACCGCAGCGAGGGGCTGAAGCTCGAGGCGCTCGGCTTCGACCTCGCGATCCTCGCGAGCCGCCTGCCCGGCGTCGGCCCCGAGCTCGGCCGGAGGCTCGGCGAGCTCGAGCGCTACGCCGTGTGGGGCGCCGCCGTGCGCGCCGAGGGGCGCGGCACGGTGCGGCCGGGTCCGACGCATCCCTTCGTGACCTACTCGCTCACGCCGGACGACGTGAAGAAGGCGCGCCGCGGCGTGCGCCGGCTCGCCGAGGTGCTGCTCGCGGCCGGTGCCGAGGAGGTGTACCCGGGCGTGCCCGGCTTCGATCCGGTGGTGCGCGCCGGCGATCGGGCCGCGCTCGAGCGGCTCGAGCGCGAGGGCTCGCTCGTCGCGAGCGACTACGCGATGTCGATGACCCATCTCTTCGGCACGGCGCGCATGGGCTCGGACCCGCGCCGCAGCGTCGTGCGCCCCGACTTCCGGCACCATGCGACCGGGGCGCTCTACGTCGCCGACTCGAGCGTGTTCCCGACGAACCTCGGGGTGAACCCGCAGATCGCCATCATGGCCCTGGCCGAGCTCTGCGCGGGGCACGTCGCGCAAGCCTGACGCCGCCCGGCGCAGGGATGGCACAGTCTGACCCAGGAGCCGGCCGGCAACCTCTCCAAGACCGAGTCGTTCCGGTATCTTGCTCGCGCTCGTCGCCCTGGCACGGTCGATGCTGCTCGGGGCGCGCCACGCTCCCAAGGAGGCGCCCATGCTCACCGCTCGCACCCTGTCGTCCCTCGCTCCGGCCGCGCTCGCGCTCGTCGCACTCGCCGCAGGAGCCTCCTGCTCCAAGGAGGCCGAGGAGCCGCCTCCGAACACCGGCACCACCCTCGCCGAGGCTCGCTCGGACCTGCCGCGCGATCTCGCGCCGACGGTGGCGCCCGCCGACTACGCCGCGCTCCACGCCGGCAACGCGGCCTTCGCCTTCGATCTCTACGGCGAGCTCGCGGCCGCCGACGCGAACTTCTTCTGCTCGCCGGCGAGCGTGTCGGTTGCGCTCGCCATGACCTGGGCCGGGGCGAAGGGCACGACCGAGAGCGAGATGGCGCAGGCCCTCGGGTTCACGCTGCCGCAGACGAGCCTCCACGCGGCCTTCGACAAGCTCCTGCTCGATCTCGACACGCGCAACGTCGCGACGCACACGACCGACGAGGGCCCGAAGAACGTGCGGCTCTCGTTCACGAACGCCGCGTGGGCCCAGACGGGCTACCCGTTCACCCCGAGCTACCTCGACACGCTCGCCGTCAACTACGGCGCCGGGGTGAAGCTCCTCGATTTTCTCACCGACGCCGCCGGCGCGACCGTCACCATCAACGACTGGGTGGCCGCGCAGACCGAGAACAAGATCACGGACCTCATCCCGCCCGGCCTCTTGAGCCCGCTCACGCGCCTGGTGCTCACGAACACGCTCTACTTCTACGGCAGCTGGAAGAAGGCCTTCGACGCCGACTTCACGACCGACGATGCCTTCCACGCGCCGGCCGGCGACGTGACCGTGCCGACGCTCCACGGCGAGCTCGACACGCCGTACGCCGAGGGCGACGGCTGGCAGCTCGCGAGCCTGCCCTACGACGGCGACGCGCTCGTCATGACCATCGTCCTGCCGGCCGCCGGGCGCTTCGACGAGATCCGGACGGCGATCGATCCCGCCTGGCTCGCGGCGGCCGACGCGGCGGCGGTCGAGCACCCGACGACCGTCAGCCTGCCGAAGTTCCGCTTCACGTGGGGCACCGAGTCGCTGAAGCCGGCCCTGCAGGCGCTCGGCATGGTCGACGCCTTCGACTCGGCCGCGGCGGACTTCACGGGCATGGAGCCGACCGGTGAGCTCTTCGTCGGCGACGTGCTGCACAAGGCGTTCGTCGGCGTCGACGAGAGCGGCACCGAGGCGGCCGCGGCCACGGCGGTCGCGGTGTTCGGCGGGGGCGTGCCCGATCGGGATCTGTCGGCGGACCGACCCTTCGTGTTCCTGATTCGCGACCTCGCGACCGGCACGATCCTGTTCGTCGGCCAGGTGGTCGATCCGACCGCGACCTGATCTGGGGCACTCGCCGGAAACGGCGAAACGCGCGTCTGACGCCGTAGTAGAGTAGCGGCCATGCGCTGGTCCACGTGGGCGTCCTTCGGTGCGCTCGGCCTCACGGCCGGGCTCTTCTCGGCGTGCGGCGGCAAGGCCGTCATCGACTCGAGCGCCGGCGGAGGCGGCGGCTCGGCGACGACCAGCACCTCGACCACGAACAGCACCACGTCGCCAACCACGACCACCGTCGATTGCGACACCTTGAAGCAGGCCCTCGACGACGCCGTCGCGGCGGCGGTCGCCTGCTATCCCAGCGATCCGCAGCCGCAGTGCAACGGCACGGCCTACGTGTACGACACCTGCCAGTGCCAGATCCTCGCGAACGAGACCAACCCGCAGGCCATCGCGGCTGCGCTCGAGGCCTTCGACGCGTGGGTGGCGCCGGGCTGCGGGCCCTGGGACTGCGGGTTCTGCCCGCTGTTCGGGCCGGGCGTCTGCGTCCCGACCGCCGGTGGCGGGCCCTGCGTGCTCGTCACGCCGGGGGGCTGATGCGCGTCCCCGCTGCGGAGAGCGGCGCGCCAGCGTCCCGCACGGTCGTCGCGCTCGGCGTCGCGCTCGGCGTGGCGTTCGCCGTCGCGGGGGCCTGCTCGAGGCCGAGGACGGCGTTCGACGCGGGCCTGGCGCAGGTGGTCGTGCTGCGCTCGGCGCGACCGCCGGAGGCGCCGCCGCGGCGTCTGCCGAGCCCGCCGAGCGCGGGCACGGGCGGCTACGACCTTCATCCGCGCCAGGGCGACGACGGCTACGGCTACGAGTTCAGCGACACCTGGCTCTACGAAGAGTGTGCACGCTTCGCAGCGTGCGACCTCGAGGGCGCGTTCGCGCGCGCCGAGCGTGCGCTCCAAGGCTGCTACGCGCTCGCGCCGGTGCCCGGCGGCAAGCTCGTCGGAGACCTCACGCTGCGACTCGTGGTGTCGTACCGAGGCGCGGTGCGCGACAGCGAGATCGTGGACTCGGCGACCGGCAGCGCCGAGCTCGACGACTGCATGGCCCGCGGCCTCCGGTCCGCCGAGTTCCGCCCCGCCGAGGACGGGAGCGAGGCCGACACGGTGCTCACCTGGCGCCTCCGCATCACGAAGGCGAAGGAGTGACGGCCGATCGCCGGCGCCGTGGCGGCCCGCTCGGCCGTGATATGCTCCGCCGGTGCGCCCCCGCTTCGGAGTCGCCCTCGGCGCTGGCGCCCTCTTGGTGACGAGCGCGGCGGGCCTGTTCGCCGAGATGCAGCGGGGCCGCTACGCGGCCGCGCGCACGCCCGAGGACGAGGCCCACGAGGACCGCGCCCGCGAGGCGCTCGGCTGGCGCGAGGTCGGAACGGCGTCGGGTGACCGGCTGCGGGTGGAGCGCGGCGTCCGCGTCGTCGTGCCCGCGACGGGGCTCGCGCTGCGCGCGGGGCACGGCACGGTCACGGCCGATCCGCCGGCGCGCGCGGACGTGCTCGCGGTGACGGCGCTCGTCGAGCGCGAGCTCGCGCTCTACCCGGCGGGCTGGCTCGCGCGCATCGGGCTTCGGAACGTCGTGCTCTGCGAGCGGCTCGCCGAGGACGGGCGCGCCATCCCGTCCTTGCCGAACGTGCGCGAGAGCCTGCTCGTCGACGTGTCCGGGGCACCCGCGTACCTGCGGCGCCTCGTGCACCACGAGATCTACCACTTTGCGGACGTGGTCGACGACGGGCAGCTCCTGTCGGATCGCGCCTGGGAGGCGCTGAATGCCCCCGGGTTCCGCTACCTCGGCAGCGGGCGCGGGGCGCGCGCGCCCGAGCCGACCTGGCCGGGGCTCGACGCGCCCGGTTTCGTGAGCCGCTACGCCACGAGCGCGCTCGAGGAAGACAAGGCCGAGCTCTTCGCACTCATGATGGTGGCGCCCCGGCGTGCGGCCGAGCTCGCCGCGGCCGACCCCGTGCTCGCGACCAAGGTGGCGGCCCTGCGCGACCACGTCGGGTCGATCGGGGGCGAGCTCGACGGGCAGTTCTGGGAGCGGCTCGCCGCCGAGCGGGTCGACTGAGACCGTGCCGCGTCGCCCGGCCCACCCCCTCGCGCGCCGTCTCGGCGGAGCGCTCTGTCTCGCCGGGACGCTCGCGGCGGCGGCGAGCTGCCGCGCCTCGGCGGGCGCGCCGGCACCGGAGGCGGCGCCGGCACCGGCGCCCGTCGCGGTGCTCGCGCTCGCGCGTCCGGCGCGCGCGATCCGCATCGCCCACCGCGGGGCGGTGCCGCTCGGCGGTCACGCGGTCACGGCGCGCGCCGGTGACTGGCTGCTCGAGTCGGCCGAGAGCGCGCTCGTCGTCTCGTCCGACCACGGGCGCGTCATCGACTACGGCGCGCGGGGTGGCGAGGACGGGCTCGTGTACCTCGAGCCCTTTGCCTACGCGGCGCTCGGCGGGCTCGACGCCGAGCCCCCGACCATCGAGCCCGCCGGCGACGGGCGCAACGTGCTCTTCGTGCGCGCGCGCCTGCTCGGGCCGCCGCTCGAGCTCCGGGCGTGGGTGTACTTCGCGCCCGCTGCGGCCGACGGCGCGGCCGAGGGCGGCGCGACCGAGGTGCTGAAGGTCACGAGCGAGCTCAGGCTCGTGCGGAGCGAGCCGGCGCTCGGCGTCGCGCTCGGCGAGGTCGTCGCGTGGGGCAACACGCCGAGCTGGGTCGAGGGCGCGGGCTCGGCCACGCGCGGCGGCCTGTTCTCGACCGCGTTCCTCGGGCGCGAGAACCGCGGCGTGGCCTACGGCTTCTGCAGCGACTCGGGGCGCCTGCTCGCGCGCTACGGCTGGCCGGGCCTTCCGGGCCTGTGGCGCGCGGCGCGGACCGGCGAGTCCTTCGTGGCGGTGACGCCCTCGAGCCCGATCCCGACGCGCACGGTGTCGCTCTCGTACTCGACCCGCTCGCTCGGCGACGCCCTGCTCGCCCTGCCGTGCGTGGAGCGGCCGACGCGGCGCTTCGCGCTCCCCGCGGACGTCGGGCGTGCGCGGGTGGTGGAGGTCGCGCGCTGCAAGCCCGAGCGCGTCCTCGCCGCGGCGGAGAGCGACCCGCCGGGCGTGCCGCCGGAGCTCGCGCCCGCCCTCGCACCCGGCGACCCCGTGCGCACCGACGAGCTCGTGCCGTACGTGCAGTACCCGGTCGCGCGGCACGATCTGCCGCTCCCGGACGGGTGCTTCCGGGTGCGCCTCGCCGCGCCGGGCCTCGCGCCCGGGCCGTGGCTGCCGCCCCAAGCGCTCGCCGCGCACGCCGATCCGCGGCCGAAGGGCGGGCTCCTGCGCTGGCGCTTCGACGACGGACACGGGGCGGTCGCGCCGGCCAAGCTCGTCGTGCACGGCCTCGACCGCACGGACGATCCCGACTGGGGGGACGATCCCGAGCAGGGCGCGTCGCGCAACATGATCGACACGGTCGCCCCCGGGGAGCGCGCGCTGCCCCCCGGGCGCTACCGCGTGGGCGTGCACCACGGTCTCGAGCACGCCGACCACGTCGAGGACGTGACCGTGGCGGACGGCGCCGCGGTCGAGATCGCGGCGAGCCTGCCGCGCGTCGTCGACACCTCGGGCTGGCTGTCGGCCGATCTGCACGTCCACGCGCTGCCCTCCTTCGACGCGCCGACGCCGCTCGACGACCGCGTGCGCTCGCTCGCCGCCGTCGGGGTCGAGGTGGCCGTGGCGACCGACCACAACGCCGTGACCGACTACGCGCCCGTCATCGACCGGCTCGGGATGCACGAGCACCTCGCCTCCATCGTCGGCGACGAGGTGACGACCGAGGAGGCGCTGTTCGGGCACTTCAACGTGTTCCCGCTGCCCCCCGGCACGCCGCCCTTGCCGTGGGAGCGCGTCCTGCCGAGCGACCTCTTCCACATGGCGCGCCTGGTCGCCGGCGATGCGAGCGTCGTGCAGGTGAATCACCCGCGCATGGGCGACATCGGCTACTTCGATCTCTTGCGCATGGACCGCGACGACGTCGCCACCTGGCTCGGCCGCTCGCCCCTGGCCGACCTGTCCTTCGACGCCATCGAGGTGTGGAACGGCGATCACTACGGCGCCATCGGCGAGGTCGAGTACGTGCTGGAGGACTGGTACGCCCTCCTGAACGCCGGCCTCCGCAAGGTGGCCACCGGCAACAGCGACTCGCACAAGATCGCCTACCACGAGGCCGGCTTCCCGCGGAATTGGGTGGCCGTCGCGGCCGACGACCCGGGGCACTTCGACCTGCGTGCCTTTCTCACGGGCCTCCGCGCCGGGCGCGTCGTCGTGTCGAGCGGGCCATTCATCGATCTACGCGCGGGCGGCAAGGGGCTCGGCGAGACCGTGCCCCCGGGCGACGTCGCGGTGGAGGTCCGCGTCGACGCCCCGGCGTGGCTCGACCTCACGCTGGTCGAGCTCGTCGTGCGGGGCCGGACCGTGCACAGCTGGAAGGTCCCACCCCCCTCGGGTGATCCGCACCCGCGCTTCGTCGGTCGCGCCGTGCTGCCGCTCGTGCGCGGCGACTGGATCGTCGCCAAGGCGCGCGGCGAGCGCGCGAACCCGCACCTCTACCGCCGCGGCGCCGCCCCCTTCGGGTTCACGAACCCGATCTGGGTCGGTCCGTAAGCGCCCGCACCCCGCGAACCCTTCGCCGCGCGCCAGGCTCTCACCCGCACCGGCCCGTACACGGAGGCCCCTCTTTCCATGTCCGACTACGTTCTCTGGATCGCCCTCGGCGTCATCGTCGTCCTGTTCTTCCTGACCACCCGGCTCGGCAAGGTGTCGAGCGAGGCGGCGCGCAAGCTCGTGAGCGAGGGCGCCCTGCTCGTCGACGTGCGCTCACCGGGCGAGTTCGCCGGCGGCCACCTCGACGGCGCCATCAACGTGCCCGTCGACGCCGTCGGCGCGCGCGCCAGCGAGCTCGTCGGCCGCGGCAAGCCCATCGTCGTCTACTGCGCGAGCGGCATGCGCAGCGGCTCGGCCGCCTCGCGCCTCAAGAAGGCCGGCGCCCAGGTGTTCGATCTCGGCGCCATGTCGCGCTGGTAGTTGGCGGCGGGGCGAGACTCGCCGCAGAAGCACGCGGCATCCGGACCTGACTCAGGGCTGGCGAGTGGCCCGAGCGAGCCGGTGATCCTTGCCGCAGAAGCACGCGGCATCCGGACCTGACTTTTCCCCTCACCCCCCGGCCCCCTCTCCCGGAGGAGAGGGGGTGGTCCAAGTCGGGGACTCCTCGAAATCCGCCGCGGATTGTCGGCTCGCCCGGATGCCGCCGGCTGAGAGACCAAGGCTCCAGGGCTGGCGAGTGGCCCGTCTTCAAGTCCTCGCGCGGCGCCGCTCCATGCCCGAGCGCCGAGCGGCCCAAGCGGTCTTTGTCTCGGTGCTCCTTCTCGGCGTGTGCGGCGAGCAACTCGCACGCGGTTCGGTCGATGGACAAGCATGGCTCGCCTCCGCCGACCCGAGGGTCTCTCTCAGTCCGGACGCGCCCGTCTTCAAGTCCTCGCGCTGCGCCGCTCCATGCCCGAGCACCGCGCCCGGACGCTGCGCCGCGCGTCCGGATGCCGTCTGCTTCTTCGGCAAGGGCCGCTCTCAATCCGGAGGCACATCGGGCCCGGCGTCGCGCCGTTCCCGCCGGCGAGCGCTCTCCGCCTCGACGAGCAGGGCGGCGAGCAAGAGCGCCGGGATGGCGCCGTAGCCGCCCGTCGCGAGCCAGCCGAAGGCGACCGGGAACGCATCGCCCTCGCCGAGGCTCGTGAGCACGAGCCCGACGGCCGCCGCGAGCCCGGGCGCGGCGACCGTGGCGAGGGCCGCGCTCGCGGCGGGGCGACGGAGCGCGAAGACGCGCCAGGTGACGAGCACGAGCGTGAGGCAGCTCGCCGTGTGCAGGCCGACGAGGCGCCACCAGCGGGCGTCGCAGCGCGGGCTCGCGGCGAAGCCGAGCACCGCGAGCGCGCAGGCGGCCCCGAAGGCGAGCCCGATGCCGAGCCAGGGCAGGGCGCGCGCGGGCGGTCGCGCCCGGCGCCGCGTCTCGAGCAGGGCGACGAGGAGCGCCGCCACGAGCACGATGCCGGGCAGACCCGCGAGGGCGGCCGTGCCGGCCTCGCGCGGCGTCGGCCCGCAACGGAACGCGAAGGTGAGGGGGGCGAGGGCGAGCCAGCGGGACATGGCAGCGAACGGGCGGCGCCCGGCGAGCGTGCCCGTGGAGCATATCCCGCTCGGTGCCGTCCGCGCGCGCTTGCGCGGCCCCGCGGGCGGCCCTACCTTGCCCCCCATGGCCACCGTGGGGACGCTGGATTTCGAGGGCTTCGTCGCAGAGCGCAAGGAGAAGCAGGCCGGGTCGAGCCGCGATCCGCACGCCTACGTCTACGTGTCCGACAAGACGACGCGCGCCACGTTCCAGCGCATCAAGCCGGTGGAGCTCGCCGTGGCGGCTGCGGTCCGCATGTTCAAGACGTTCGGCAAGAACCAGCTGCTCGGCAACACGATCAAGGTGGGGCCGACGCAGTTCCCGCGCGTCCACAACCTCGGCAAGCGGTGCGCCGAGACGCTCGGCATCGCGCCGCCCACCATCTACATCGTCAACAGGCCGACGCTGAACGCGGCGACGGCCGGGACGAACGACGACTCCTTCATCCTGGTGCACTCGGCCCTCGTGGACCACCTGACCGACGAGGAGCTGCTCTCCGTCATCGGGCACGAGTGCGGGCACATCCACAACAACCACGTCGTCTACCTGACGGCGATGCGCTTTCTCACCGACATGGCCGGCCGCTTCATGGGCTGGATCGTGCTGCCGGCGCTCGTGGCGCTCCAGGCCTGGTCGCGGCGCGCGGAGATCACCTGCGACCGCGCCGGCCTCCTGTGCAGCGGCGACATCAAGGTCTCGACGCGCGCCCTCGCCAAGCTCGCCCTCGGCTCCAAAAAGCTCTACGAGGAGCTCAACATGGACGCCTTTCTCGAGCAGTACGAGGAAGGCAAGGAGGGCATCGGCAAGATCACCGAGTACCTCGCGAGCCATCCGTGGCTGCCCAAGCGCGTCAAGGCGCTGCGCGTCTTCGCCGAGAGCCAGCTGTTCCGCGAGCGCAGCGGCGGCAGCGGTGGGCTCACCATGGACCAGGTGGATCAAGAGGTGCACGGCATCATCAAGGTGATGGGATGAGCGACGCGACGGCTGCGGCAGGCACGGGCGGCACGGCAGAGACCCAGGCCTTCGAGGCCTTCTCGCGGCGGCGTCAGGCGGTGGCGGACCTGCTCCGCAAGCTGCGGGGCACGGCCGACAGGATCGGCGCCAAGACCCTGGCGACGCGCCTCGGGCGGGAGCTCGTCGACAAGCTCGACGAGGACCGCTTCAACCTCGTCGTCGTGGGCGAGTTCAACCACGGCAAGACGAGCCTCGTCAACGCGCTGCTCGCGCTCTCGACGGGCGAGGGCGTCGCGCCGCAGGGGGTGGCCCGGGCGCTGCCCGTGGGCGTCACGCCGACCACGGCCGTGATCCACCACGTGAGCTGGGCCGAGGCGCCGCGGGCCACGTTGGTGCACGTGGACGGCCGGCGCGAGGACGTGTCCTTCGAGGCGCTCGCGCGCTACGGGGCGCTCGGCGGCGAGGCCGAGGCCGAGCGCGAGGACATCGGCTACATCGACGTGGGCTACCCGGCCGAGATCCTGCGCGACCGCATCGTGCTCGTCGACACGCCCGGGGTGAACGACCTCTGCCTGCAGCGCGCCGACGTCACCTACAAGTACATCCCGCAGTCCGACGCCGTGCTGTTCGTGATCGACGCGGGCCAGCCGCTGAAGGAGAGCGAGCGGCTGTTCCTCAAGGACAAGCTCATCGGCCAGTCGCGCGACAAGATCATCTTCGTCGTCACCAAGGTGGACATCTGGAGCGAGGCCGAGCGCGCCGAGGCGCTCGACTACGTCGCGAGCGAGCTCCAGAAGCTCGTCCCGACGCCCATCGTCTACCCGGTCTCGCCCGCGCGCATGCAGCAGGGCGCGGTCGGCGCGAGCGGCATGCCGGAGCTCGTGCGCTTCCTGCGCCGCTACCTGGCCGAGGAGCGGGGGCGCATCCTGCTCGACAACGCCCTCGGCGAGGGGCTCGAGGCCTGCCGTGCGCTCGCCCGCGGCGTCGACGCCCGGCGGCGTGCGGCGCGCATGAGCGCCGAGGAGCTCGGGCGCCGCATCGAGCGCATCGAGGGCGACCTCGCCGGTCAGCGCAGCACGCTCGAGGAGCGGCGCGCCGCGGTGCGCGAGGCGGTGGCCGCGATCCGCGCCTGGGTGCGGCGCGACCTCGACCGATTCTGCGACGACGTCATCCGGCAGCTGCCCGAGGTCGTGGACAAGACGCCGGTCGACGATCTCAAGCAGCACTTCTCGGCCTTCCTCGAGGCGACCTTCGCGCGCTGGGCCGAGGCCGAGTGCGAGGAGATCGCCCGCGCGCTCGAGGAGCTCGGCGAGCGCACCGTGGCCCTCATGCGCGAGGACGCCCACGAGACGGCGCGGCGCCTGGGCGAGGTGGCGGGTGCCGAGGTGACGCCCCCGCCCATCCAGGTCGACACCTTCGCGTACGACGTGGGGGTGTTCGCGCTCTTCAGCGTTGGCGTGGGCATGCTGTTCACGAACCTCCTGCTCGGCGGGCTGCTCACCATCGCGGCCCCCGTGCTGGCCATGTACCTGAAGGACAGGGTCGAGGTGCAGACGCGCGCGAAGGCGAAGGAGCTCGCCGCGACGGCGCTGCGCGAGGCGGCCGCGCGCGTGGCGCCGAAGCTCGACGAGATGATCGAGGGCTTCCGGGACCGGCTCGACGCGTGGCTCGTCGCCGCGGGGCGCGAGCTGCACCAGGAGCTCATCGACGTGCTGGCCGCCATGCAGACCGAGCGCACGCTGGTCGAGCCCGACGCCGAGCGGCAGGCGCGGGCCGCGGATGCGCTCGACGCCGAGCTCGGGGCGGTGAGGGACGAGCTCGCCGCGACCCGGGCGGCCCTGTGGCAGCCGGCCGCGGGCGAGGTGCCCGCCGGCGAGGTGCCCGCTCCGGGCGCCTGACCGGCAGGGGGCGCCCGCGCGGCGCGCCGCGAGGCTGCCATGCGCCGCTGAGTTCGGCTATCGTTCGGTGCGGTGCACTTCAACGCCTCGCCACGCGAGCTCGTGATCAAGCTCGTCTACTACGGGCCCGGTCTTTCCGGTAAGACGAGCAACCTCATCGGCCTGCATCAGCGCATCTTCGCCGTGGCGGGCGGAGCGGGCGTCGAGGGCGGCGAGGGGCCCCAGAGCGCACCGTCGGAGCCCGGCCGCCTGCTCACGCTCGAGACCGCCGACGACCGCACCCTCTTCTTCGACATGCTGCCGCTGTGGTTCCGCAATGTCGCGGGCGACGCGATGGTGCGCATCAAGGTGTTCACCGTCCCGGGCCAGCCGATCCACACCGCGAGTCGCCGGCTCGTGCTCCAGGGCGCCGACGGGCTGGCCTTCATCGCCGACTCGCAGATCTCTCACACCCGGCAGAACGCCGACAGCTTTCGCGAGCTGTGCGACAACCTGAAGCAGTTCGGCAGCAGCGTCGACGACGTGCCGCTCGTCATCCAGTTCAACAAGCGCGATCTGCCCAACGTCCGCAGCGACCGCGAGCTCGAGGCGCTCGCGCGGCGCAGCCGCGAGCCGGTCTTCGCGGCCGTGGCGAGCGTGGGCGACGGCGTGGCCGAGACCTTCATCGGGCTGCTCGACGTCACGTGGCGCCAGCTCGACCAGAAGCACGGCCTCGCCGAGCGGCTGCGCATCGACCGCGACGAGCTGCTCGCGGGGGCCGCGCTGCAGATCGCGGCCGACGCCCCCGTCGAGGTGCTGCTCGCGCGCCGCCTCGGCGAGGCGCGCACGGGAGCGCACGCATGAGCGAGGACGCGATTGCCGGACCCGCGAGCGAGCCCTTGGCGGGCGACGTCGAGCTCGCGGACATCGTCGACCTCGACGCGCTCCGGGCCATCGCCCGGAACGTGAACTGGCTCTTCGGCGTGCCGGTGCGCGTGTTCTCGAAGAGCGGCGCGCTCGTGGCCGAGGTCGGCGCCCAGGCGGCGATCTGCGGGCTCGTGAACGGCGTGCCCGACGGGCGCAAGGGCTGCTCGGCGGTGGTCGCGGAGGTGAAGCGCCAGGCGCTCTCGGCCGAGGCGCCCGCGGCGATCGCGTGCTTCACCTCGGCGCGCTACGAGATCGTGCCGGTGGAGCACCACGGCGAGTGTGGCGGTCGCTTCGTCATCGGCCCCTACCGCCTCGATCCCGACCCCGATCTGGCGCGCGGCGCGCTGCCGCAGAGCCTCGTCGCGATCGACGCCCGCCTCGACGCCACGCGTGCGCTCCGGCTCCTGCCCGAGATGGTCACGCTGAGCGCCGAGCGGGCCCAGCAGCTCTGCGACCACGTGCGGCTCGTGCTCGAGAACGTGATGCGCGCCGGCTACCAGGCGCTCGTGACCTCGCGCATGCACCTGGCCGCCACGCGCGAGAGCTACCGCGAGCTGCGCGCCAAGCACGCGCAGCTCGAGGATGCGAACCGGCGCCTGCAGGAGCTCGACAGCCTGAAGACGAGCTTCCTGTCCACGGTGTCGCACGAGCTGCGCACGCCGCTCACGTCGATCATCGGCTACGGGGACATGCTGCTCGACGGCATGGCCGGGCCACTCACCGACGAGCAGCGGACCTTCCTGTCGGTCGTGCGCCGGCAGAGCGATCAGCTCCTGCACCTCATCACGACGCTGCTCGACGCCTCGCGTCTCGAGCGCGGCACGATGCCGATCCAGAAGCAGCCCACGAAGATCGCCGAGGTGCTGGCGGACGTGGTCTCGACGCTCGCCCCGCGCGCCATCGAGAAGGGGGTGTACCTCGAGCTCCGCACCGAAGCGGCCGCGCCGGGCGGCCCCGCGTCCGGCAAGGTGGGCGACGCCGCGCCCGTCGTGTTCGGCGACCCGAATCGGCTCCGGCAGGTGTTCCTGAACCTGGTCGAGAACGCCGTGAAGTTCAGCCCCGCGGACGGCAGCGGCATCGTGAGCTTGTCGACGCGCGTGGTCGAGGACGGCGACGCGGACCGGGTCGGCTACATCCTGTTCGCGCCGCTCGAGCGCAAGGTCGAGGTGCGGGTCGCGGACACGGGCACCGGCATCCCGGATCGCGTGAAGCGGCGCGTCTTCGACCCGTTCTACCAGGTGGAGGCGACCTCGACGCGCGAGTACTCCGGCAGCGGGCTCGGCCTGTCGATCGTGAAGCAGCTGGTCGACGCCCACGGCGGCACGGTCGCCGTGGAGGACAACCCCGGGGGTGGCTCGGTGTTCGTCGTGCGCCTGCCCGTGTGGACGGGCCAGGCGTGAGCGACGAAGAGAGCCGGGTGGCGCGGCTCGCGCGCACCTTCGGCCGCGCACCTCGGGGCGTGCTCTGCGGCATCGGCGACGACGCGGCCGTGCTCGCGCCGGGGCGCGAGCGGCTGGTCTGGACGGTCGACGTGCAGGTCGAGGGCGTGCACTTCGAGCGGAGCTGGCTCGGGCTCGACGCGCTCGGCTACCGCGCGGTGATGGCGGCGGCGAGCGACCTCGCGGCCATGGGCGCGCGCCCGCGCGCGGTGGTGGCCGGGCTCGTGCTGCCGCCGGGCTTCTCCGATGCCGCGCTCGGAGCGCTGGCGCGCGGGCAGGCGCGCGCCTGTCGCGAGCTCGGCACGGCGGTCGTCGGGGGCAACCTGGCGCGCGGTGGCGAGCTCAGCGTGACGACCAGCGTGCTCGGGCACGCCGCGCGGCCGCTCCTGCGCAGCGGCGCGCGTCCGGGCGACGGCGTGTGGGTCGCGGGGGCGACCGGGCTCGCGGGCGCGGGGCTCGCGTGGCTCGCGCACGC
>JACRDA010000136.1 GCA_016212965.1 Myxococcales bacterium | reverse complement strand
GCGCCCGAAGTGGCGGCGACCTTCGCGGCGCTGGCCGCCGACGCCGAGCCGCTCCCCGCCCCCCGCAGCGGGCGCGTGCCGCCCGGTCCGCCCGCTCGGCCCCGGCCGGTCCCGCGCGCCGAGGAGCTCGCGCAGGCCGACGCCGACCGGCCGCCGGCGCACGAGGCCGGCGAGCCGGTGCCGGTCTTCGACGTCACGACCGCCGACGGCTTCGTCGCGGGCCGGCGGCTCGGGGTGCCGACCCGGGAGCTCGCCGAGCTGCGCCGCACACCGACCGAGGCCGAGCTCGATCTGCACGGCCTGTCCGAGCGGCTCGCACGCCGGGCCCTTCTCGCGTTCGTGCGACGCGCCCACGCCCGAGGAGCGCGCGTGCTGCTGGTGGTGCACGGCAAGGGGCACCACTCGAGCGCCGGCGCAGTGCTCGCGACCGCCGCACCGACGTGGCTCGTGACGGGCCCCGTGGCCGCCCTCGTCCGCGCTTTCTGCAGCGCCGACCCGGCGCGCGGCGGCTCGGGCGCGCTGCTCATACGGCTTGGCGCGCTGCGCGAAAGGCGCTAGCTCCGTCGGCACCTCCGCGCGCGTGAGTCGGGGCGCCCGCCCGCGGTTCCCGCGGGGGGGCACCGCCGCGACGAGCCCTGGAGCCGAGTGGGAGCGCCCATGGTCGACAAGCTGAAGAAGGTCTGGCTCGATGGGGAGTTCGTCGCCTGGGACGACGCCAAGCTGCCGATCTTGACGCACAGCCTCCACTACGGACTGGCCGCGTTCGAGGGCATCCGCGCCTACAAACGCGCGGGCGGCGAGACCGCCGTGTTCCGCTTGCGCGACCACATCCAGCGCCTGGCCGACACCTGCAAGCTCATCGCCATCCAGCCACGCTTCACGGGTCGCGAGCTCGAGACCGCGTGCGTGGAGCTCCTGCGCGCCAACGGCGTCGACGAGGCCTACCTCCGTCCCATCGTGTTCGTCGGGGACGACGCCATGGGCGTCTACGCGCCGAACAACCCCATCCGCGCCGCGATCATCGCGTGGAAGTGGGGCGCCTACCTCGGCACGGGCGCGCTCGAGAAGGGCGTGCGCACCAAGGTGAGCGCCTGGGTGCGCCACCACCCGAGCATCAGCCTCGCGAAGGGCAAGATCACCGGCCAGTACACCAACTCGATCCTCGCCAAGCGCGAGGCCAAGATGGCCGGCTACGACGAGGCCATCCTGCTCGACCACACCGGCTACGTCTGCGAGGGCTCGGGCGAGAACATCTTCATCGTGAAGGACGGCGTGCTGCAGACGCCGCCCACGCACGCCTCCATCCTCGGCGGCATCACGCGCGAGACCATCCTGACGCTCGCCCGCGAGGCCGGCCTGCCGGTCGTCGAGACCATGATCACGCGCGACCAGCTCTACCTGGCCGACGAGGTGTTCTTCACCGGCACCGCGGTCGAGGTGACGCCGGTGCGCGAGGTCGACGACCGCGCCATCGGCACGGGCCAGCCGGGGCCGGTGACGCGCCAGCTCCAGGAGCACTACTTCGCGATCGTGAAGGGCAAAGACCCGCGCCATCCCGAGTGGCGCACCGCGGTGTGAGCACGCGCCCGCGGCGCGCGTCCGGGCTCGCCCGCGCCGGCGCGCTCGCGCTCCTCGGGCTCGGGCTCGGCACCGGCTGCCCGCCGGCCGCGGTGGACGTGCACCCCGCGCCCGCCCCGACGCCACGCCCGGACCCCACCGGCTTCGGACCGGACGCGCCAGGCTTCGCGCGCGTGTTCTCGCCGCGCTTCGATCTGCACGTCCCGCTGCCCGGCGCACCGAGCTGGGCGGTCACGGACAAGGCCTCGCGCTTCCTCGTGCTCGAGCACGCTGCCACGCGCTCCACCTTGCTCGTGCGCCTCTGGCAGGAGGACGCGGCCGTCAAGCGCGCCGGCTGCGAAGCGGCGGCGCGCCGGCTGCGCCCGCTGCCGGAGCGCGGCCGGGCGGTCGATCGGCGCGAGCTCGACGTGCCGCCGGGCTACCGCACCGAGGTCGACGTCGGCTTCGCGAAGGGCAGCGCCGCCGCGGCGCTCGTCGGCTACGTGCTCGCCTTCGGCGCGCGGGGCAAGCGCTGCTTCGCGTACGTCTTCACGACCGAGGCGACGGGCGCCGAGGCCGAGAGCGTGGTCGGCGCACGGCTCGGCTCGATGGTCGCGGGCTCGCTCGAGCAGCTCGAGCACCAGAGCGAGCTCGAGCCCTTCTAGTTATCAGTTATCAGTTATCGGTTTTCGGTCGAGCGGTCCGCGCTCTGTCCGACTCCGGGGCCGACAACTGACGACGGACGACTCTGGTCAGCGCCGCTCGGCCGCCGCAGCGTGGAGCGCCTCGACGAGCGTCTCGCACGGGTTGGCCCCGGCGAGCCCGTCGACGAGCCACGAGGCGAAGCTCATCTCGACGATCGCGACGGACTGGCCGAGCGGCAGCCGGCTGAGGGCGACGCAGCAGTCGAAGGCGAAGCCGAGCCGCGGATCGCAGAGCTCGAACTCCGCGTAGCTCATGGGGTGCAGCTCGCGGAAGCGCCCCTCGAGCAGCCGGCCCCGCCACACGATGTGGAACGCGCGGCCGTCGTCGCGCGCGTCGGCGGGCGCGAGCGCGCTCGTCCAGCTCACGTCCGGCAGCCACTCGCTCCAGCGGGCGAGCGAGCCGACGAGGGGCCACACGCGGTCGACGGGCAGGCGCGTCTCGGCCCAGCCCACGTAGCGCCGCGCGTCGGGAGCCGCGGCTGCCGCGTGGAGCGTGTCGATCGTCGGGCTCCAGTTCATCATGGCGTCTCTCCCCGTCCGCTCGGCACGCGGACCGAAGCACCTCGGAAGGCGAAGCACGTACCGTGCCGCGCCTCGTCGCCTCGCGAGTCGGGGGTCTGGCGCGGCGGCGACCGGCCGGGCGTGCAGAGCTGCAAGGTCGCCTTGCAGCCGTGAAACCGCCTCGGCCGCACAACGTCTTGACCCGCCGACCCGCTCGACTACCGTTCGACGCGCCCGGCAGCCTCGCTGCGCGGCATGGATCGGAGCCAGCATGAAGCATCGCGCGCGCCTCACGTGGGGCAAGAGCTTGTGGTTGGGCCTGGGCGTCGTGGGCACGACCCTGTGCGTCGCGGGCTGCGGCTACTCCGAGCAGGAGTGGCAGGCGCAGCTCGACAAGTACCAGCGCCTGCTCGCGCTCAACCACGCGACCGAGCAGAAGCTCGCCGAGTCGGATCGGGCGCTCGACGCCGCGCGTCAGAAGGTCGCCAAGCTCGAGGGCGATCTGTCCGCCGCCGGCGTGGACATCACGAAGCTCAACCGCGATCTCGAGTCGCGCAGCACGGAGATCTCGCAGCTCAGCTCGACGCTCGAGGAGCGCGAGAAGGCGCTGCGCGAGTACCAGGAGCGCGCCAAGCTGCTCGAGGCCATCAAGCAGCGCTTCGAGCGCCTGCGCGCCAAGCTCACCGAGCTCACGCGCCTCGGCCTGCATGTCGTCATCCGGCGCAACCGCATGATCATCTCGCTCCCCGGCGACGTGCTGTTCCCCTCGGGCCAGGACGCGCTCACGAAGGACGGCCAGGAGATCCTGGTCAAGGTCGCCGACGTCATCCGCAACGACCCGCAGCTCCTGCAGCGCGAGTACCAGGTCGTGGGCCACACCGACAACAAGCCGCTGCGCGGCGGCGCGTTCAAGGACAACTGGGGCCTGTCGATGATGCGCGCGCGCGAGGTGCTGCTGTTCCTCATCGGCGACAAGGGCAAGATGCCGCTCGAGCGCTGGAGCGCGGGGGGTCTAGGCGACATCGACCCCATCGCGACGAACGACACCGACGAGGGCCGCCAGAAGAACCGCCGCTGCGAGCTCATCGTGATGCCGAGCGCCGAGGAGATGCTGAGCCTGCAGAACATCGTGCAGTGAGCGCCCCCCATGGATATCCGCATCCTCTACTGCGTCGTCTGAAGCTACGAGCCGAAGGCCGCGGGTCTCGCGGCCGCGATTCGCAAGCACACCGGCGTCGAGGCCCGCATCGTGCCCGGCGGCCGGGGTCAGTTCGACGTGGTGGTCGACGGCCGGACCATCTTCTCGAAAGAGGACGCCGGCCGCTTCCCCGAGCACCGCGAGATCATCGCGCTGCTCGGCGGTCGCTGACGTCGCCGCCGGCGCCACCGCCGCGGCCCCGCAACCGGCCGAGCACGCGCACGAAGTCGCGCGGGGGCCGGTCCTCGAAGCGCAGGGTCTCGCCCGTGGTCGGGTGGACGAAGCCGAGCTCGACCGCGTGCAGCATGAGGCGCGGCGCCTCGAGCAGCCGGCCCCGGTAGCCGCGCACGTACACCGGCTCGCCCACGATGGGGTGGCCGGCCTCCGAGAGGTGGATGCGGATCTGGTGGGTGCGACCGGTCTCGAGGCGGCAGGCGACGAGCGTCGCGCCGGCGAGGCGCTCGAGCGGCTCCACGTGGGTCACCGCCTCCTGGCCGCCGACGCGCACCGAGCCGCGCAGGCCGTCGCCACGGTTCGACGCGATCGACGTGCGGTAGGTGGCGCGTGCCACGGTGCCGTGCGCGATGGCGAGGTAGCGCCGGTGCATCGAGTGGTCGCGCAGCTGCTGCTCGAGCGCGCGCTTGGCCGCGAGCGTGCGCGCGAAGACGATGAGACCCGAGGTCTCCTTGTCGAGCCGCTGCACGACCCCGAGCGGCGCGCGCTTGCCAAGCCGGTCGCGCCGCTCGAGTGCGCGGCGCACGAGATCGTCGAGCGTGACCTCGTCCGAGCGCAGCACGACCACGGTCGCCGCGCTGCCCGCGTCCACGCCGGGCCGGGCCGTCGCGGGATAGGGCACGGTGCTGATGCCGGCGGGCTTGCGCACGACCGCGACCGCGGCGTCGACGTGGACGAAGAGCTCGGCGTCGAGCTCGCGCAGCTCGCGCACGCGGGGCGAGGGCGCGGCCATGTCGAGCCCGATGCGGGCGCCCGCGGCGACCGGCTGCGTGCCCTCGGTCACGACCCGCCCGTCGAGCCGCACCTTGCCGCTCGTGACGAGGCGGCGCGCCGAGGCCCAGCTGCCGCCCACGAGCTGGCGCACGGCGCGGTCGAGCGCCGCCCCGTCGAGGTCCGCCGGCACGACGAGCTCGCTCCGCCGAGCGAAGTCCTTCGCGTCGTCGGCACGGGGCACGCCCGCGGGGCGGCGACGCGTCGTCACGCTTCGCCTCGGCCCGCGGGGCCGACGGCGCTCGCGCGGCTCTCGGGTCCTGGCTCGGTCTCCATGGCTGCTCGCACGTGTCGTCCGCGGCGTCGGGTTGTGGCGCGGCGCCGAACGAACGTCAATCGGTGCGCGCCCGGAGGAATTCGGCGGTAGGCTTCTTGCGTTGCGACCGCCGCGCCGACCGCCTACATTCCGATTCGGGTCGCCCCCATGGAGCGCACCGCCCCCGGGGGTCTCAGGTTGAACAGCTCCGGCACCACGCCCGCCGAACACGCCGACGACTCCACGCGAGTCGGCGCGGGAACGCGCAGTGAGCTCAGGCTCATCGTCGTGCGCGGCAGCCGACTCGGTGCGACCTTCGTCGTGCCGGCGTCGGGAGCCACGATCGGCCGCTCGGACGAGACCACGGTCGCCCTCGACGATCCGGAGATCTCGCGGCGTCACGCCGAGATCGTGCACCTGCCACAGGGGTACGTCTTGCGTGATCTCGGGAGCCGCAACGGCACGTGCGTGAACGAAGAGCGCGTGGCGGAGCACGTGCTCAGTCACGGCGATCGGGTCCGCGTCGGGGCTCACCAGCTGCTCGTCGCTCATCACAGCGAGGTCGAGCGCCAGATCATCGAGCGGCAGCGCCTGGAGGCGCTCGGTCGCATGACGGCAGGCGTGGTGCACGACTTCAACAACATGATCGCGGTGGTGCTGGCCAATTGCGACTGCTTGTTGTCGGTGCCCGGTGGCACGCCCGCGAGCGACGCGCTGGTCCACGACTGCCTCGACGACATCCGCAACGCGACGAGCCACGCGCGCGAGGTGGCGCAGCGCTGGCTCACCTTCGAGCGCGCCACCTCGGCGGTGTTCAGGCCGGTCGACCTGTCACGCCTGTGCACCGAGGTCTGTGCCCTCTTGCGGGCCAGCATCTCGCGCAGCATCGAGCTCGCGTGCATCGCCGAGCCCGACCTGTGGGTCGCCGGTAACCCCGGCGATCTCTACCAGGTGCTGGTCAACCTCGTCATCAATGCCCGCGACGCCCTGGCGGACCGCGGCACGGTGACGGTCACCGCCCGGCGGCAGCGGACCTCCGACGGGCGCGCGGGCATCCTCCTCTGTGTCGCGGACAACGGCATGGGCATGGACGCCGACACGCTGGCGCGGGTGTTCGAGCCCTTCTTCACCACCAAGCGGGCCCACGGATTCGGCCTCGGCCTGGCCACGGTGCGGGAGATCGTGCAGGCGCACGGCGGTAGCGTGTCCGTGACGAGCGCGCCGGGCAAGGGCGCCACATTCGAGGTCGCCCTCACGGCGCTCGAGTCGCACGCGGCAGCCGAGCGTGTCTCGTCGAAGCCACCGCGCAGCGACCGGCCCAGGAGCCCCGCGACGGTCCTCGTCGTCGACGACAACGCGGCCTTTCGCCGCGCCGCGGCGCGCGTGCTCGAGCGCGCCGGGCATCGCTGCGTCGAGGCGCCCGACGGCCGCGAGGGCATCAAACGCTACCTCGGTCTCGAGCAACCCCCGGACGTGGTGCTGCTCGACCTCGACATGCCCGTGCTCGACGGCGCGAGGACCCTGCAGGTGCTGTTGAAGGTGGACCCCGACGCCCGCGTCATCGTGTGCAGTGGGCTCGCGTTGGGCAAGGAAGAGGAGCTGCTCGCCGCTGGTGCGCGTGCGGTCGTGCACAAGCCGTTCTCCGGACCGACGCTCGCGCGCGCCGTCGGCGAGGTACTCGAGGCGGACAGGCCCGGGCGCGATCACGAGATCACGGCCGCTCAATCGCCAAGCCAGAGCCAGCCGTGAAGCGCCGCGGACGCCTCAAAAGGTCGGACGCTTGAGCGTGCCGCGCGGTGGCGCTGCGGACGCGGAGCCCTGCTCGGGCGGTGCACTCGGGAGTAGCGGAGCGGGCTGCACGTGACGCGGTCGAGGCGCCGTGCCGCCACCGGAGGCGTGCGAAGTCGCAGCGCTCGAGGGCGCGATCGGGATCGAGCTCCCGGAGGAGGCAGCGGGCGCCGGGGTGCTCGGTACACTCGGTGGCGCTTCGGCGCGGCGACGGTCGGCAGGGTCGGCAGTGGGCGCCGCCGCCGGTGCGGCTCCCGTGTCGGCGGGGCGACGCTCGGCGAGCGCCACCAGCAGCGACGCGGCGACGACAGCGAGCACCACGATGCCGCCGCCCACCCACAGCCACAGGCGTGGCGGCGACCCATGCTTCGGCGCACTGGGCCGAGGGCTCGGGCTCGCCTCGACGTGGTGCACCGCAACCTCGGGCGGCAACGAATCACCGCCGATGACGTCGCTCGGGGCCGCGGCGCTCGTCGTCGGCGGCATCCACTGCACGTCGAGCGCGGCGCCCGCGGCGTCGCTCGTGTAACCTCGCTCTCGTAGCCACACCGCGAGCGCGACGCCGAGAGCGTGCATCGTCGGCCAGCGCGCCGCCGGCTCCTTGGCCAGGCCCCGAGCGACGATGCCCTCGAGGCCCGGTTCCTCGACACCGGACGCGCAGAACCGGGGCGGATCATCCTCGATGATGCTGCGCAGCTGGGCGTTGTAGTTGTCGCCCCCGAACGGCTGGCAGCCGCACACGAGCTCCCAGAGGATCACGCACACGGCCCACAGGTCGGATCGCGCATCGGCCTCCGAGCCCCGAGCCTGCTCCGGCGACATGTAGCCCGGCGTACCCATGATCGCGCCGTCTGCGGTCAGACGCTCGGCGCGATGTCCGACCACGCGGGCCACGCCGAAATCGATGAGCTTCGGCTGCACCGTCCCGCCGAGCGTTCGAACGAGGTAGATGTTCTCGGGCTTCACGTCTCGGTGCACGACGCCATGGCCGTGCGCGAAGCTCAGGGCGTGCACGATCGGCAGGAGCAATTGCACGGCCTTTTCCGGGCTCACGCGGCGCCTCGCAACGAGCGCCGCGAGATCTTCGCCGTCGAGCAGCTCCATCACGAGGAACGGCTCACCGGTCGCGGCACGGCCCACGTCGAACACCCGCACGATCGCGGGATGACCCAGGCGAGCGGCCGCGCGCGCCTCCTGCACGAGGCGCCCCTCGCAGCACTCGCGGTCGGCCTCGCTGACGTCGGCGCGAATCACCTTGAGGGCGCAGTCGACGTCGAGGTCCTCGCGATGGGCCAGCCACAGCGAGCCCATCCCGCCGTCGCGCAGACGACGGACGAGCGCGTACTTGCCCGCGACGACGGCACCTTCGACGAGAGACGGCAGGCGTGGGCGGCACGCGACCGCCGGAGCGGGCTCGCCCTTCGGCGCACGCTTCTCCTCCGGCGGCGCGGGGCGGGTCGTGACGAAACGCCGCACCGCGCGGGCCGGTGTCTCGAGTGGCTGGGACCGCATGAGCGTCCCAGTATACGCCCGAGCTCGCCAGTTGGGCGCACTAGCCGGCCCGGGCGGCGCCGGGCGAGCGTGGTTCGGCCGGCGGGCGCCGATCCCACGGGCGCACCGCCCCACCGCACCCAAGACGCCCTGGCACCGAGGAGGCTTGCACGGAGCGGCGGCGGGGGGGAGACCGTGCACGGGCCGCTGCACGATCCGCGAGCACGAGACCCCATCTTCTCCGACGCTGCGGCCTCTCTGCCCCTCTGCGGCCTCTGGGGTCCTCTGCCTTCTTCTTCTCGTCCGGGTCGGGCGAGCGAACCGGGATGGCGCCACCGGGGCCCGACCTCTCGACGTCTCTTGGCGTCTGCTGGGCAACTGCAAGGTAACTCGGTCCGCCGAGGACCCAGAAGCCAACCGCCAAGACGCCACGAGCGCCAGGATCGAGAGGACTCTCGTCGGGCTCGGACGCTTCCACGCCGTCTTGCGCGCCGCGCGCCCCTCATCATCTTGGCGACCTTGGCGTCTTGGCGGTCGGCCTCTGGTTCGGCCGGGGACGAGCTACCATCCGGACGAACCCGGGCTCGCCCGGCCCCCTACTTGGCGGTTGGCCTGCCGCCCGCGCGCCTGTTAGCTTCGCCTCATGAGGCGGTCGGTAGGCGTCGCGGGCCTCGGGCTCGGCCTCGTGGCCGCGCTCGGCTGCGGCGACGGCCCCGGGGCGCGGCGCTTCGCCGTCACGCTGCTCGATGCGACGACGATCGACTGCCGCGGCATCGTGTCGGGACCCTTCGTGACCGAGGAGGAGCTCGACGCCCGGGTCAAGGAGGCGCAGGCGAGCTGGGCTGACGCGCACGCCTACGAGCCGCCGACGCGCACCGGCAACGTGCTCTACCTCGCCGAGCTCGAGACCGAGACCCAGGCCTGGCTCGAGACCGGCACCTACGACGGCTACCCGTCGAACACGAACCTGCCGGGCGCCTCCGGCGTCTACGTCGGGCCTACCGAGAGCGACCACTTCCAGGGCAGCTACGCGGACCTGTTCAACAGCGACCAGAGCGACGAAGCGCTCGGCCTCGCCCCCTGCGGAGACCGGGCGCGGGCGAGCGGCGAGCTCGCCGTGACGCTGGTCGGGCACGCGGTCGAGGGTCGCGTGCGCTGGACCGCGATCGACTACCTGTCGAGCGCCTACTCGGCCTGCGACGGTCGGGTGGAGTGCGCCCGCGACCTCGACCTCACGGGGGTCGCCTTCGCAGAGCCCTGAGAGCGCCCGCCGGGGCGCGCGCACGGCTCCGCTTCACGCGCTCGCGCTCGTCGTGTTACATCCCGAGGCCCCGCCCCCCGGGGGGCGCGAAGAAGAGCCGCCACCATGGCCGATGAGTACCCGATCTTCCGCTTCAACGCCGAGCGCGAGGCCATCGTCGAGGAGACCGTGCGGCGGGTGCTCGCGAGCACCCGGGACACGCTCTTCGCGCTGAACGACGCGGCCTACCACGAGGCGCGCCGGCTCGACGGCAGTCGCAAGCCGAAGGACCTGGCCGAGCTCGAGGAGTGGCGCCGCCTGGCGCGACGCCTCGGGCGCATGAGCGAGCTCGAGCGGCGCGACAAGCTGCGCGAGATCGTCGAGGGCTACGGCTGGGACGTGGCGGGCAACTTCGACCCGCGGGTCTACCGCTTCTCGACGAGTCTCGTGCCCTCGCTCGTGACGGGCCTGCTCGCGCCGCGCAAGCTCGCGACGCTGGTGCGCGACCCGCGCAAGCTCTTCGGCTTCGACGCGCTCGCCGAGAAGTTCCTCATCGACGGCGAGGTCGACCTCGCGCGCAAGCTCGCGGCGCGCGGCACGGTGGTGTTCGTGCCGACGCACTCCTCGAACATGGACTCCATCGTGTTCGGGCACGCCCTCGACCGCGCGGATCTCCCCCCCGCCACCTACGGCGCCGGCAAGAACCTGTTCACGAACCCGGTTCTCGCCTTCTTCATGCGCAACCTCGGCGCCTACCGCGTCGACCGCCGGCTGCGCCACAAGCTCTACAAGGACGTGCTCAAGGCCTACTCCTGCGTGCTCATCGAGCGCGGCTACCACTCGCTCTTCTTTCCCGGCGGCACGCGCTCGCGCTCGGGCGGCATCGAGCGCCACCTGAAGCTCGGCCTCGCCGGCACGGGCATCGAGGCCTACGCGCGCACCCTGCTCGCGGGCCACGAACGGCGCGTGTACTTCGTGCCGGCCACGATCAACTACCTCATCACGCTCGAGGCCGAGACGCTCATCCGCGACTACCTGAGCGAGGCGGGCAAGGCGCGCTACATCATCGAGGACGACGAGTCGAGCCGCCCGGGGCGCATGGCGCGCTTCGTCTCGAAGCTCCTCGGACACTCGGGCGCCGTGCACATCCGTTTCGGCGCCGCGCTCGACCCCTACGGCAACGGTGTGGACGAGCACGGCGTGTCGCACGACCACCGCGGGCGCCCGGTCGACCCCGCGAGCTACCTCCGCGACCTCGACGGCGAGGTCGCGCTCAACCCGGCCCGCGAGATGCAGTACACCCGTCAGCTCGGGGAAGAGCTCGCGGTCGCCTACCGCCGCAACGCCGTCGCGATGGCGACCCACATCGTGGCGGCTGCCGCCTTCGGGGCGCTGCGCCGCGCGGCCGGCACCGACGACCTCTTCGCCGTCTTGCGCATGCGGGACCAGGTCACCCTGTCGCGCGACGAGCTCGCGCGCGAGGTGCTCGGGGTCAAGGACCGGCTGCTCGAGCTCGAGAAGCGCGGCGAAGCGGCGGTCTCGAGCGAGGCGCGGCGCATGTCGGGCGGCGACCTCGTGGAGCAGGCGATCCAGGCCTTCCGCGGCTACCACACGAGCCCGGTCATCCAGCCGCGCGAGGACGGGCTCGCGCTCTCGGACACCAACCTGCTCTTTTACTACCAGAACCGGCTCGCGGTGCACGGCGTGGGCTGGGACCCGACCGCACAGGGCGAGCCGCGGCCGCGCACGGCCGCGGCCTGAGGGACCGAGGAGAGAGTGCCATGACGGCAATCGGTGTGCTCGGCGGTGGCCCCTGGGGCGTGTCGCTCGCCCGGGCGGCACGCCACGCGGGCTCGGAGGTGACGCTGTGCACGCGGCGCGACCACCCGGCCTTGCCGGGCGTGCGCGTGACCCCCAGCATGCGCGTGCTCGCGGAGGCCCGCCTCCTCGTCGTCGCGGTGCCCTCCTCGAGCGTCCGCGCCGTCGCGCGCGAGCTCGGCGACTTCCTCGACGGCGGACACGTCCTCGTGCACGGCATCCGCGGGCTGTCCTCGGCGGCCGGCGGCGGCACCGTGGCCGGTGCGGCGCCGACCCCGACGAGCGCCGACGACATCGTGACCATCTCGCAGGTGCTGCGCGAGGAGACGCCGGTGCGGCGCATCGGCGCCCTCGGGGGTCCGGTGCAGGCGAGCGAGCTCAACGACGGGCGCCCGAGCGCCATGGTGGTGGGCTCCGAGTTTCCGGAGGTCGTCGCGGCGGTCAAGCGCGCGTTCGCCGCCGAGTGGCTCAAAATCGAGGGCACGAGCGATCTGCGCGGCCTCGAGTGGGCCTCGGCGCTGGTCGGCTGCCTGTCCATCGGCGTCGGCTTCGCCGCGCACATCGGCGCCACGCCCGGCCTGCTGGCGGCGCTCGCGAGCCGCGGCGTCGACGAGGCGGCGGGCATCGCGCGCGCCGCCGGCGCCGACCCGCAGACGCTCTACGGGCTCGGCGGCTACGGCGACCTGCTCGCGTCGATCGTGCTCGCGGAGCGGCCCGAGGTGGTGCTCGGGCGCGCGCTCGCGCGCGGGGCCCCGCTCGAGGCCGCGCAGGCCGAGGCGGCGCTGCGCATCGAGGCCGTCACCCTCGTGCCACGTATCCTGCGCTTCGCCGAGCTGCGCCGCACCGAGCACGCGATCTTCACGGCCCTCGCGGAGATCCTGAACGGCTCGCAGGCCGAGGCGACGCTGCGGCGGCTGTTCGACTGAGGCTTCCCGTCTCCTGTTGCCTCGTGCTGGCAGCGGCCGCCGGCCCAGCGAAGGCACCATCGTGCTCGTCATCTTCCGCGTACTTGGGGGCGAGTTACAGAGGAGACGCGGACGCGGAGAGCTGCACGGAGCCGGCAGGTTGCACTGGCACACCGGGCGGCTCGCCGTCCGCGCAGAGCTCCACCGTCCTGCTCGCTGCACTTCGCCATCGGTCAGGGCGTGCGTCACCCCGGCTGACACTTCGCATGTGCCGCGCGAGGTATTCGCGCTATGCCGCGCGGGCGGCACCCCCAACGCCGGAGCTCGAAGACCGGCGGAGTGAAGATCTCTTGCGACGGCCGGGCAGTCTTCGCAGAGCTGCAACGACACTAGCACTAGCTTGGACGATGATGGACCCATGACGAGAAAAGACCTCGGAGCGCTCGACGTCGGGCGACTCCTCTCCCTGCTGGCCCACGACCTCAAGAGCCCCATCGCGGCGCTGTGCGCCAACGTCGACGCGCTGGCAGACGGCGGCCCCGGCAGCGCCGAGGTCCTCGATGACCTGCGCCTCTCGCTCACCGACCTGCGACGTGCCGCCGAGCAGATGACCTGGATCGGTCAGGTGTTGGTCGGCGAGCGACCCCTGCGGCTGACGGAGGGGGACGTGGGTAGCGTCGTGGCGGCCGGCATCGCCGAGCTCCCTGCGTCGCGCTGCGCGGTGGAGATCGTTCGCACCGCTCCGCTCGTGGCGCGCGGCGCCAGCGCAGCCATGCCAGTCCTGCGCGTTGTGCTCGCGAACGCGGACGAACACGCCCCCCGCGGACCGATTCTCGTCCGGGTGTTTCGTGAGGGCGACCGCGTCGTCCTCGAGACCACGGATGCGGGTTCTGCCGTGGCCGCCGAGCTTCGCGAGGAGGTGTTCACGTTGTCAGGACAACATGCGGCCAAGACGGCGCCCAAGGGCCGCTACGGTCGCTTCGCCGGCATGCTGGCGGCAAGCGCGTTGGCGGAGAGCGTCGGCGGACAGCTCACGGCCGGCGGCGCGGAAGGCCGCGCTACCTTCCGCCTCGAGCTGCAGGCGGTTTGACGAGCCGTCGCGCACCCGTCAGCGCCACGGATCGACGATCTCGGGACTCCTAGCGCGACCACGAGACGCCGGGCGCCGAGCTGCGCGAGGCACAGCACCGGCTGCGGTGGCCCGGGTCGACGGCGTCGTCGCCGAGGCGCTTGCGGGTACGGACAGCGCACGCCAAGCCGCGGGCGCCGACTCCACCTGTTCCGTGCTCTCAGCCGCGGGTGCCGCCCACACCGTCACGGCACCTCGCGCCATCTCGAGTGGGTCGCCCGCCGCCTTCACGGTGTGCGCGGTGAGCGAGATTTGCGGCGCAAGCGCCAACGGCGACGCAGCGGCGGCCCGCGGCGAGCCGCAGAAGGCGATCGATAGCGCGGCAGCGCTGGTCAGGGCTGCGGCGGCTGCCACTGCGAGCATGCGCCGCCCCAAGCGCCACACGAAGGCCGCGTGCCGGGCGTGCGGGACCGCCTCGAGCGCGCGCACCACCTCGGCCATGTTCGCGTAGCGCTTCTCGGGTTCGCGCGCCTGGCAACGGCGGGTGAGCGCGTCGAGGGCGCGGGCTGGCGCGTCGGTTGCGGCCGCCGGGCGGCGACACGCCGCGAGCAGGGCACCGAAGGCGAACACGTCACTCCGGACATCCGGCGCCGCCCCGGCCACTTGCTCGGGCGCAAGCACCGCCGGCCGGGAGCTCACCCGACCCGGCTGACGCGCCGCACCGATGTCCACGATCACGGCACGGGTGTCCCGGTCGCAGGATCCGACGAGCACGACGCTGTCGAGCCCCAAGGCGCCGTGCTTGATCCCCCGAGCGTGCGCGGCACCGAGGCCTTGCGCGATCTGCGCCCCGAGATCGAGCACCGCAGCGAACGGCAGCGCGCCACGCGCGGCGAGGACGTCGCCCACCGTCGGCCCCTCGATGTTGTCGAGCACGAGGTAGGGCGAGCCGTCGGGCAGGTCGCCCATGTCCACCATGCCCACCACGTTGGGGTGATCGATCTTGCCGGTAGCGAGTGCGTCTTCCACGTTGCGGCGCGCACGTGGCTCATCGCCAGGCGCCTGCAGGACGCGGATGATGACGCGCCGCTGGATGACGCTGTGGTGGCCGGCGAAGGTGAGACCGAGCTCGTCGGCCCCGAGCGGTGTGTCGATGACCCATCGGTCCGCGACCGTCGTGCCGACGAGGCGCTCGCGTGCGCTCCGGGCGCCCTGGCTTTGGTCCTCGGGATCGGAATCGCGGCTGGCGAGCTCGATGCTCGCCTGGGGAAGGACCGGCGCCGGGAAGAGGCGCGGCTTCGGGAACGCCCGCCCGGGCGTGGCGTAGAGGTAGCCTTGCATGAGCTCGGCGCCGAGCGACGCCAGCATGTCGCGCTCCTCGAGGGTCTCGACTCCCTCGGAGATCACCGCGATGCCCATCTCGCGGCACATCCCCAGGATCGAACGGCAGAGCTTCTGCTTCGTTGCGTTCTTGTGGATGTCGCGCACGAGCGACATGTCGAACTTGACGATCTCAGGCTCGAGCGAGGCGAAGGTCGTGAGCCCGGCATACCCCGCTCCAAGGTCGTCGACCGCCACGCGGAAGCCCATCTCGCGAAGCCTAGCGATACGGACCCGCAGGTCGCGCACGCGGTCGAGCGACGCGCGTTCGGTGATCTCGAGGACGACACGGTGGGCAATGCGCGAGAGCGGTGCGTCGGGGTCGGTCAGAGCCGGATCGAGCAGATCTGCGGTGTGGAGGTTGACGAACAGCAGGGCGTCCGGCTCCGCTTGCTCGAGCGGTTCGGCGGCACGGGCGCGGATGGCGCGCCCGAGGTCTTCCAGCCGGCCCAGGCGCTCGGCCGCGTCGAGGATCGCACCAGGATGCGGCAGGCTCTTCTCGTCGCTGCGCAGGAGCGCCTCGTAGCCAAAGACGGCGCCGCCGAGCGAGACGATGGGCTGATAGGCGACCCAGAGCGATGCCATGGCAGCGTCCAGGCTCGCAGAGAGCGCGCCGAGGTCGGGTTGCTCGGTGGCGCTGGCCGCTTCTCGGGCCCTGCGGTTGCGCGCCGCCCGGCCCGCCACCACGGCCTTCTCGGCCACTTCCGCCAAGCGCTGCGGGCAAAACGGTTTGGTCAGGTAGGCGAAGGCGCGATGCTCCAGCGCCAGGCTGGCCGTGGTGAGATCGGGCACACCCGTGATGAGCACGACGGGCAGGTCGCCGTCGCGCTCTCGAACGCGCTGCAGGAATCCGATCCCGTCGAGCCCCGGCATCGATACGTCGGAGATCACGGCGTCGAAGCGCCCCTCGACGAGCGCATCCAGCGCCGCGTGGGCCGACGCAGCAGCCTCGACGCCGTAGCCGAGGCGGGAGAGCACGCGCTGAAGGCTGCGCAGGAAGATGGGGTCGTCGTCCACGATGAGCACCTTCGACGCCGTGGAACTCGTGGGAAGATCGTTCATGGGGACGCTCCGTTCCTTTGTGGCACGGACGGTGTGAACGGCTTCCCGGCGGCGACCTGAAGGAGGAATCGCGACGTCGGCGCGCATGCGCCGCACCGGTCACGCGGCGCTACCAGGGCGCCCGGGACGTCAAGGCGCCACCGGCTTGCGGACGCGGGCGAGGCCACCGCCGCCGACACCGTTCTCGCCGCGCAGCGTGAAGTAGATAGCCTCGGCGTCCACGGCGAGGGCGGAGGGACGCGCCGGGCTCGTCACGATGGGCATGGGTGTACCGCCGGTTGTCGACAGCGCGACAATCTCGCCGCTGGTCTCGTTGAGCCAGTAGACGAAGTCGGAGTCCACGGCGATCGAGACCGGGCCGGACTGATTCTGCGCCAGGGTGGAGACCGGGAGCCCCGGCTCGGTCGCACCGCGCGCGACGCCGCCCGCGCCGAACTTCGTGAAGTAGATGAAGCCGCCGTACGCCGCAAGGCCGAGCGGACCGCTCTGCCCGGCGGCGAGCACGGCGGGGGCCGTACCCGTCTTGCCGACGGTGGCGACGGTGTTGCTGTATCGCCCCGTCCAGAAGAGGTGGTCGGCGGTGGCGACGAGCTGCCCGCCGGCCACGCCGGCGACCATCGAGGCGAGCACCTGAACCGCACCGGGCCCCTTCGGCTTGCGCAGGATGCGCGAGGTCGCGCCCTCGCCGAAGTAGACGAAGCCACCGTCCACCGCGACGCCCCCCGACCCCTGGATCGCGGGCGCGAGGATCTCGATGCCGCCGCCGCTCCGCGGCACGCGACCGACGTTGCCGACGGGTAGCCCTGTGCCTCCGCTGAAGTAGACGTGCGTGTCGTCGACCGCGAGAGCCCCGACGGGCGGGACCGCAGTGGCGAGCTCGAGCAAGCCGCTGCCGTCGACGCCCACGGCGTGGATCGTGCCGGTGAGCTCGTCGGCCCAGTATGCGACGTTCCCCGCAACGGCGAGCGCTCCCCCCGTGAAGTCGCCGCTCACGAGCATGACCGGGCCACACACGCCGCCCGTGCACGCGCCGCCGAAGCAGTCGTGGAAGCACGCACCACAGTGCTGCGAGCTCGTGGCGAGGTCGGCCGAGGCGCAGTCCGCGCCGCCGCCTTGCCCACCGCTCGCCGTCGACGAGCCGCCGCTCGACGTGACGGGCGGCGCGCCGCCGGTGCCACCGCCTCCACCGGGCGGCGTGGCGGTCGCAGCCCCAGTGGCGAAGGGTTCCCCGCATGCGACGGACGCCCACGCGAGCGCCCCGAGGGCTGCGGCGGCAAGAGCTGCCCGCGCGCAGGCTGCGCGGCGAGCGTCCGCGGGCGGGTTCACGCTTGCCATGATCGGTGCCTCCACGTGCCTCCGGTCGCGACGGCCCGCCCGCTAGGCGCAGCGCCCGCGCAGGTTCTTCCGCTTGACCATCTCCACGAGGGTCGTTCGATTCAAGCCTAGGAGCTGCGCTGCGCGGTTCTTGTTCCACTGTGTCCGCTCGAGCGCCTGCAGCAGGAGCGTGCGCTCGTAGGCATCCACTACCGCCCGCAGATCGACGCCCGCGTCGGGCAGTTGCCGGACGAGCTCTGCACCGCCAGCGCGCGCTCCCAAGTCCAGTGGCACATCGGAGGCCTCGACCCAGGGACCGCGCGCGAGGATCACGGCACGGTGGATGCAGTTCTCGAGCTCGCGCACGTTGCCTGGCCAGTCGTGAGCCTGCAGCGCGGCCATCGCGGGCGCCGAGATGCCCCGCAGATCGTCGCGCCCGGCAACCTCGCCAGCGCGCGCGAAGAAGTGCTCGACCAGGAGCGGCACGTCGTCCAGCCGCTCCCGCAGCGCCGGGAGCCTCAGCTGAACCACGTTCAACCGGTAGTAGAGGTCCTCACGGAAGCGCCCCTGCGCGACCTCGTCGGCGAGCAGGCGGTTGGTCGCAGCGATGAAGCGGACGTCGCAGCGGAGCGTGCGGCTGTCGCCCACCGGCGCGTACTCCCGGCACTGCAGAAGGCGCAGCAGCTTGGCCTGCAGATGCAGCGGCAGCTCGCCGATCTCGTCGAGAAACAGCGTGCCGCCCTCGGCGCGCGCGACGAGGCCCTGACGTGCCGCGTGGGCGCCGGTGAACGCGCCGCGGGCGTGGCCGAACAGCTCGCTCTCGATGAGGCTCTCGGGCAGCGCACCGCAGTTCACGACCACGAGCGGACGCTGGCTGCGCGCGCTCGCCTCGTGGATCGCGGCAGCGAAGCCCTCCTTGCCGGTCCCGCTCTCGCCGGTGATGAGGACGTTGTGCTCCGAGCGCGCAACGCGATCGATCACGGCGACCGCGTCGCGCAGCGCCGCGCTGCGACCGACGATCTTCCCGCGCGCGGTGGGCCGCAACGTCGCGCGCACGACATCGCTCTGCCTGCCCGTGTCCCCTCCGGCAACCTGCTCGGTCATGGCGCAGAGATAAGCAAGGCGTGTGCCCGCCCCTGCCTCGACGGACGTCCGAGCCGCCGCCGCGCATTCCCGCGCGATTCCGTGCACCGTCGGCGGCCTTGCCCCGCCGGTGTCAGGGTCTTGGCGCCGTCGTTCTGACCGCGCCAAGACTTCGGGCGGCTTCTGCCGCGGCGGCGGCGGGCACGCCCCTTGCTAGCTAGCGAGGCATGCCCCTACCTGGTGTCGCAGCCACGGCGCGGTCGGTCGAGCCCCAACGAACCCCGGTGGCGGCGGGGCAGCTACGCGGGGCGCTCGCCCGCGCCTACCGCACCATGAAGGGGAGAGCACCGAGCGAGGCGACGCTCGATGTCCTCACGGCGCACGTCTCGCACGAGACGGCGCGCGGTGCGAAGATGTACAACTTCAACTTCGGGGGCATCAAGGGCACGGGGCCTTCCGGGCTCGGCGCGCGCTGTCGGACCACGGAGTACCTCGGCGAGGCACCGACGCGGGTCACCGACCAGTTCCGCGCGTACCGGGACATCGACGAGGGGGCGCGCGACTACCTCCAATTCCTCGGCGGTCGGTTCGGCGGCGCCCTCGAAGCGGCGGAACGGGGCGACACGCACGCCTTCGCGACCGCGCTCAAGGCGCGAGGCTACTTCACGGCGCCGCTCACCGGCTACGCGCGCTCGCTCGAGGGCCTCGTCGCGCTGCACGTGGGCGCTGGGCAGGAGGGCGGTCCGTCGCCGCCATCGCTCCCCACCTCCCTCGAGATCGCACGGGCACGCGTCGTCGACCACCGCGTGGAGTCCGGGCCCGTCGACCTCGAGGATCTGCCGACCGACGCGGCCGTGGCCCGCATGCTCGATGTGGTGGGCACCATGACCGCGCGGGTCGCCGCGCCGCGCGCGGCCGAACAGGACGAGCGATGAGGCGCGGTGCCACCGCCGCGTCGAGCAGCGACGCGCTGCCGCGGAATCGCGCCTCAAGTTCCGACGAACAGCGCCGTTCCAGAGGGCCAAGCAGCCGGTGCTGCCCCGGGCTGTCACGACGACAGCGCTCCCTCCGGAACGGATCCAGCCATGCCTCTCTACATCAACACCAACGTCGCGTCTCTCCAGGCCCAGCGCAACATGAACACGGTGCAGCGCTCGCTCCAGTCGTCCTTCGAGAAGCTCTCGAGCGGCTACCGCATCAACAAGGCCGCGGACGACGCCGCCGGCCTCGGCGTCAGCGAGAACCTGAGCGCGGACGTGCGCAGCTTCGCGGTGGCCGAGCGCAACGCCGCCAACGCGTCCAGCATGGTGGACACCGCCGAGAGCGGTCTGGGTCAGGTGAGCGGCATGCTCATCCGGATGCGCGAGCTCGCCGTGCAGAGCGCCAACGGCGATCTCACCAGCGTCGAACGCGGCTACATCGACACCGAGTTCCAGCAGCACATGAACGAGATCACGCGCGTCGCCGACACGACGGAGTTCAACGGCAAGGAGCTGCTCGCCGGCGCCGCCTCCACCATCACCTTCCAGGTGGGCATCAACACGAGCGCCTCCGACACGATCGGCGTCTCCTTCGGCGGCGTCTCGCTCGCGACCCTCGGTCTCACCGGTGCCAACGTCGCCGGCGCCGACGGCACGGCCTCCACGGCGGCGATGACCGCGATCGACACGGCCCTCGAGACGGTCTCCACGCGCCGCGCCGACTTCGGCGCAGCCCACAACCGGCTCTCGGTCGCGCGTTCGAACGCCGAGACCATGCGCACCAACCTCGAGGCCGCCAACAGCGCGATCCGCGACGTCGACGTCGCCGAGGAGACCTCCAAGATGGCGCGCTCGCAGGTTCTGCTCCAGGCCGGCACGGCGGTCCTCTCGCAGGCGAACCAGGCGCCGCAGCTCGCGCTCTCGCTCCTGCGGTGAGCTCGGTGGGAGAGGGTCCACCGGCCGGGCCGTGGAAGATGAGGGACACGGCGCGCCGCTCGGCCGAGGGCGGCGCGTCGTGGTGCGAAAGCGAGGACGATCATGGTGAGCTTCGTGGGACTCGCGACCGGCATCGACTCGCGCCAGCTCGTCAGCGACCTCATGACGATCGAGCGCGCACCCCTCAAGCGCCTACAGGCGACCCAGGCAGAGCTGAGCTCCGCCCAGACCACCCTCGCCGCGTTCATGAGTGCGGTCGCAGCGATCAAGAGCGCGGCGACGGCGCTCTCGAATCCGAACGAGCTCGCCGGCATGAAAGCGACCTCGAGCGGCACCGGGGTGGCGACGACCGTGACGGGCACGACCACGGCGGCCTCCTACGACGTCGAGGTACTACAGCTCGCGCAGGCGCAGCGCACGAAGTCGAGCGCCTTCGCATCGTCGACCGCTGCGCTCGGCAAGAGCGGCACGCTGACCTTCACGGCCGGGGGCCACGGCGCTGTCGACGTCGCCATCGCGGCAAGCGACTCGCTCGCCGACATCGCCGCTCGGATCAACGGCGCCCAGGCGCACGTCACCGCGTCCGTCCTCTACGACGGCTCGAGCTACCGGCTGCTCGTGTTCGGGGCCGACACGGGCGCGAGCGCCGCCATCGCGATCGGTGGCAACGAGACGCTCGGCCTCACCGATGGCGGGGCCACCTACCAGACCGCGCAAGACGCGCGTATCCGGCTCGACGGTCAGATCACCGTGAGCCGCGCCACGAACCAGTTCGACGACGTGCTACCGGGCCTCAGCGTCACGGCTCGGGCCGTCACTGCGGCAGCCGAAACGCTCACCGTCGCGCCGGATCCGAGCGCGATTGTGGAGAAGCTGAAGTCCCTCGTCGAGGCCTACAACAAGGCGCGCGCCGCCGGGCACCTCGCGGCCGGGTCCGGATCGATCAAAGCCTCGAACCCCCACCTCGCAGGGGATGGTGCCGTCCGTCGCACCCTCGACGGCCTCGGCCGCGCCGTGACCTCGCGTGTCAGCGGAATCGGCGGACGCTACGACATGTTGGCCGCCATCGGTCTGCACAGCGACCGGGACGGCAACCTCGTGCTCGACGAGGACGCGCTCGGCGCGGCCCTGAGCGCCAACCAGCCCGCGGTTCGCACGGTCCTGGCAGGGGATGCAAGTCAGGGGATCGTCGGCGCCATGGCGAAGCTCACGAAGGTGGTCGAAGGCCTCGCGGAGGGACCGACCGCCACGCTGAAGCTCCGCGGCGACTCGTTCGCCAAGCGCATCGCGGCCCTCGACAAGGACGAGCTCGTGCTCGCCGCGCGCCTCGACGCCTACGAGAAGCAGCTGCAGGCGCGGTTCGCCGCCCTCGAGACGCTGGTGTCGCAGATCAAGGCCCAGGGCGACGCGCTTGCGGGCCTCACGAGCTTCTCCTTCTCCTCCTCTGACTAGACCGAGAAGAAGCGATTGGCAGTTAGCCATTGGCCCAGAGAACTCGCAGTGTTTGCCGGTTTCTTCTGAAACCTATCAACCCTTCCTGCCTTCCCGCCTTCCTGTTCAATGTCGGCCGCTGCCGCACGATCTGGGCCCGTGAACGCTGACTCCGTAACCAAACGCCCTCGAGGACGAACGACCATGTCAGCTCTCGCCGCCGCTCGGCGCTACCGCCAGACGCAGGTCCACACCAGCACGCGAGCGGGCATTACGGTGCTCCTCTACGATGGCCTGGTCCGCTTTCTCGCCGAGGGCGAGGCCGCGCTCGCGCATGGCGACATCGGCCTCGCGAGCGCACCCCTCGGCCGAGCGCACGCGATCCTGGCCGAGCTCGCGAGCACGCTCCGCCCCGAGGTCGCGCCCGAGCTGAGCGGCGAGCTGTTGCGCCTGTACGACTTCGGCATGCACCACGTCATGCTGGGCCTGCGCAGCCGGTCCCCCGAGCGTGTGGCGGAGGTCGCGCGGGTGTTTGCCCCGTTGCGCGACGCCTGGCGGCAGGCTGCCGCAGCCGTCGATGGACAGCGCAGCGGGACGGGCGGCTGAGCCATGGGCGAAGGGACCTACTGGCTCCGCCGGGCGATGGTCGTCACCCACGCGCTCCTTCGTGGTGACTCGACGCGGGAGGATCTCGCCGCCGCGGTCGCCGAACGGGGTCGCTGCATCGCAGCGGCATTTCACGCCGCCAAGCGTGCAGGCGCACTCGACGCCACCGAGCGCACGCTCGTCGCCGAGCTCCGCGCCGAGGACCCTTTCCTCCTCCGGACCATGTGGCTGCCGTGTGCCGATGCGTTTCGCTGGCTGCGGCAGCGGCACGGCGGCACGGCCGACCGCTTCCCGAACCTCAGTCGGCTCGCCGACGAAGAGTGAGGAGCCCGAGCGGAAGTTGGCGCGGGAGCCGCTTCGCTTCGTGACGGCGACTCACTTGGGAACGGTGGAGGCCACCCGTTGGTCAGCCTCGCGGAAGGCACCGATGGCACGGTCCATGGCCTCGGACATGCGCGTCGCGAGCATGAGGTCGGTCATGGCACGCACCGGCGAAGTGTTGGACAGCTCGAGCGAGCCAACGACGAGCGGTTCGGCGCTGATGTCGGGCCGACCGGCGCTCGGGCCCGGAGCGAGGAGGTACGCACCCTCGTAGCTCATGTCGCCCGGGTTCTGGAACGACACCACGCGCAGGCGACCCACGACCTGTCCGCCGACCGCGACCTCGCCCGTCTCCGAGAGGCTCGGCGCGCTGCCGGGCTCGAGCACGAGAGGAGTCGCGGCCTCGGTGAGCACGGGGAACCCACTGCGCGTGCGCAGCGTGCCGTCGCTTGCGACCTCGAGGGATACCGCCCGTGTGTAGCGTTCGCCTGCCGGGGTCTGCACCGCGAGGAAGCTACTCCGGCCGAGCGCCGCGTCGAGCGGGCGCTCCGTCGTTTCCCGCGGTGCCTCCGTCGTGTCGATGCCCGTGCGGCGCACGGCCGAGAAGCGTGGGGCGTCGCGGGCGGGGCCGCCGGTGCGGCCGAGCACCTCGCGGAAGGCGGGCACCACGGACCGGTACCCGAGCGTCGAAGCGTTGGCGAGGTTCGTGGCCACCGACTCGAGCGTCGTCTGATGTGCGAGCGCGCCGCTCAGCGCCACATAGATCCCCTTGCTCATGACTCACTCCTTGCCGATCGCCGCACGCAGCCGATGCATGGCCTCGGAGTGCAGCTGGCAGGCACGCGACTCGCTCACGCCGAGCACGGCCCCGATCTCGCGCAGCGTGCAATCCTCCTGGTAGTAAAGCCCCACCACTTGCTTGAGTCGCGGCGGCAGCTGGTCGATGGCCGCGGCGACAGCGTCGGCGAGCAAGCGCGCATCCGCCTCGTCGTCGGGCGCTGGGACGGGACTCGCGACACCCACGACGTCGTCGAGGTCGAGCATCTCGAGGCGCGCCATCCCGGCCATCGCGATGCGCGACAAGAGCGTGCGGAGCTCGGCGACCGGCACGCCGAGGGCGCCCGCGATGTCCTCCTCTTCCGGGTGCCGTCCGAGCTCCTGGGTGAGCTCGTGGATGGCACGCGCCACGCGTCGCGAGGCACCGCGCAACTTGCGGGCCGTCGAGTCGAGCGAGCGCAGGTAGTCGAGCATCGCACCCTGGACGCGCAGCGACGCGTAGGCCTCGAACTCCTCAGGCGGCATGCCGGACCGGCGTCCGTGCGCCTCGAGCAGCCCAGTCCAGCCCCATGCGACGAGATCGGCCACGGCGATGTGAAGCGGCAGCCTCCTGGCGAGACGCATCGCGATGCGCCTGACGAGCGGCAGGTAGCGCTCGTACTCGACGCGGCTCAACGCGCGCGGCGCCGGTTTCGGAGTGGTCGACTCGAGCTGGGTCACGGGATCTTCGGGGTGAGCTGGTCGAGGATGACGCCGGCGGTCGCCGGCTGGATGTCCTCTGGTACGCGCTGCCCGACGCAGATGGCGGACACCGCTAGCCCCGAGGCGAGCATGCCGTGGAGCAGACCGCCCGGACTCCTCGTGAGGTCGAGCTTCGTGACGACGAGCTCCGTGGGCTTGTACGGCGCGAATTGCGTCACGAGCGCCTCGGCGTCCACGGCGCGCACCTCGGCCGGTAGACACAGGAGCACGCGTCGCTCGATCGGAGCCGCGGCGGGATGGTCGGCGAGGGTCGCGAGCGCCCCCTCTGCCGAGTCGCCTTCGGTGGGCCCCCGGCCGGTCGTGTCGACCAGCACGATGTCGGCGCGCGCGCTGGCTACGGCCTCGCGTAGCTCGCGCGCGTCGCGCGCCACGGACAGCTCGACCCCGAGCAGCGATGCGTAGCGCCAAATATGGTCGATCGCGCCCACGCGGTACGTGTCGCAGGTGACGAGCGCGACCCGGCGATCATGCTCGAACAGGGCGCGCGCGGCGAGCTTCGCCACGGTGGTGGTCTTGCCGACGCCCGGGGGGCCCACGACCGCGACGACCTGCCGCTCGGTGCTCGCGAGGGGCCACGGGCGCACGCGGATGCGGCGCGCGATGGCATCCCGGTAGGCGGAGCGGAATGCATCTCGGTCGCCGCGCGGCGCCTGCACCTCCCGCGCCAGGCCAGCGACCGCCCTTCCCTCGAGGCCAGCCGCCTCGAGCATGCGCCGCAACCTGCCGCTCGCGCTTGGCGCCGCGGCCGTCGCGTTCGCCTCGATGCGCTCCACGGCTTGGCGCAGGCGCGCGAGCTCGTCGCGCACTTCGCCCGGGTGGAGCGCAGCGCGGGCGACCTGGATCCGGATGGCGCGCAGGTCGCGCTGCAGGTCGCCGAGCGCGGGCTCGCTCGCCGCGGGCTCGGGCTCGGCGTAGGCGCCCGGCGCGAAGGGCCCGAGCGCCGCCGCCGCGTGCACTCCATCCGTCGCATCGCCGACACCGGGGCCCCCGCGGGCGGGCGCGGCTCGGTAGCCACGGCGGGGTCGCTCGGAGACGGGCTGGATGGGCTCACTCATGGTTCAACCTTTCAGCTCGGCGGGACGCCCAAGCGAGTCGACGATCTGGAGCGGCACGGCGGGCTCGATCTCGCGATAGGACGCCACCACCATCTGCGGCACCTTGTGCTCGAAGATGGCGCGCAGGTAGCGACGCAGGTCGGGCGGCGAGATGAGCAGCGGCTGAGCACCGAGTGCGTTGAAGCGGTCGAGCGACCTCTGGGCCTCGGCCGCGAGCTGGCTCAGCATCTCCGGAGGCAATGCACCGCCCGTGCCAGCCGCGATGTCGCGCAGCGACGCGCGCAGGCGCTCCTCGAGGCGCGGGTCGAGACCGAGGGCGCTCACGCGTCCGTCCTCCCCCCTCAGCCCAGCGGTGATTTGGGGCGCCAACCGTTCGCGGACCAGCTCGGTGAGCTGCTCGGAGTCCTTGGTGTGAGCGCTGAGCTCCGCGAGCGACTCCATGATGGTGCGCAGGTCTCGGATCGAGATGCGCTCCCGCAGCAGGTTGCGCAGCACCCGAAGGATGTCGCCGAGGGAGAGCAGCTGCGGCACGACGTCGTCGACCAGTTTCGGGTACTTCTGGGCGAGCCGCTCCAGCAGGTGCTGCGTCTCTTGCCGCCCCAGCATGCGCGCGGCGTGCTGCCGCAGGAGCTCGCCCATGTGCGTGGCGATCACGGTTCCGTGATCGACCACCGCGTACCCGAGCGCCTCGGCCATGTCGCGGTCGCGGGGGAGGATCCAACGCGCCGGCATGTCGAAGGTCGGGTCGCGCGTGAGGTCACCCTCGAGCGGCGGCGCGCTCCCCGTCGCATCGACGGCCAGCAGGCGATCGGTCGCGCACTCGCCGCCGCCGAGCGGCGTACCGAGTAGGAGCAGGCGGTAGGCGTTCGGTCGAAGCTCCAGGTTGTCGCAGACGTGGATCGCCGGCGCTACGACGCCGAGGTCGCGCGCCAGCTCGCGCCGCAACGCGCCCACGCGGTCCAACAGGGCGCCGTCGCGCGCGCGGTCGACCAAGGACAGGAGCTCGTAGCCGAGCTCGAGCGACAGGAGGTCCACGTCGAGCGCGGCGTCCACCTCGGCGCCGGGGCTGCGCCCCGCGGCCCCCTCGGGCGCAGCGGGTGCCTCGCCCGGCGCCGCGCCGGCGGTGTCGCCAGCCGCCTTGGCGCGGCGCGCACAAAGGCCGAGACCGCCGGCCAGCGCGAAGCACGGCAGGGTGGGCATCCCCGGCAGCAGACCAAGAAGCGCCAAGATCCCGGCGGTCATAGCGACAGCCCGCCGACGCCCGAGCAGCTGCGAGACCAAGGCCTGCCCGATGGGCTGCCCCGTGGCACTGCGCGTCACCACGACACCCGAAGCGGCGGACACGAGCAGCGCCGGGATCTGCGACACGAGCGCGTCCCCCACGCTGAGCACGGCGAAGGTCTTGGCCGCGGCGCCCAGGTCGAGCCCGGCCACGAGCCCTGCAATGAGACCGCCCACGAGGTTGATGGCTGTGATGAGCAGGCCGGCCACGGCGTCCCCCTGGACGAACTTGCTCGCACCGTCCATGGCCCCGAAGAAGTCCGCCTCGCGCTCGGTGGTGGTGCGGCGGGCGCGGGCCTGCTCGGCGTCGATCGCGCCGCTGGCGGCCTCGGCGTCGATGGCCATCTGCTTGCCGGGCATGGCGTCGAGAGTGAAGCGCGCGGCCACCTCTGCGATGCGGCTCGCGCCCTTCGTGATCACCATGAAGTTGATGACCACGAGGATGAGAAACACGACGAGTCCGACCAGGATTTGCCCGCCGACCACGAACCGGCCGAACGCTTCGACCATCTGCCCGGCCGCGCCGGAGCCACTGGCGCCGTGGAGGAGGATGAGGCGCGTCGTCGCTACGTTCAGGCTCAGCCGGAGCAGCGTGGCGATGAGCACCACGGTGGGGAAAGCACTGAACTCGAGCGGGCGCTCGATGAAGAGCGCAGTGAGGAAGATGCCGACGCCGAGTGCGATGCTCAAGCTCAGCATCAAGTCGAGCAGCACCGGGGGCAACGGCACGACCATCATGAGGACGATGGAGATGATGGCCAGCGGCACGACGACGTCCGCCATGCCCTTTCGCCCGACGCTGGAGCTCACGCGCCCCACGCTGCACGTCGCGTGCCGAAGCTCACCGCTCGCGCGCGGCCCGGCGCCGACCGTGGAGCCTGTACACGAAGGCGAGGACGCGCGCGACGGCGACGAAGTGAGCGGCCGGCACCGGCTCGCCGACCGCGACCGCCACGTCGAGGGCACGCGCCAGCGCGCGGTTCTCCACAATCGGAATGCCTAGTGCGCGGGCGCGCTGCCGGATGCGCAGCGCCGCCTGATCGTGACCCTTCTGCACCACCACCGGTGTGGCGTCCCTGGCGCCGTACCGTAACGCGACGGAGATGTGCGTCGGATTGGTCACCACCACGTCCGCGTGCCGCAGCGCGAAGCTCGCGCGCCGCTTCCAGGCAGCGTGCATGCGCTGCTTGATGCGTGCCTTCACGTGGGGGTCGAGCTCGCTCTGGCGTGCCTCGTCTTTGAGCTCCTGCGTGGTCATGCGCATCTCCTTGGCGAGCGAGAAGCGGTTGTGCAGGTAGTCGAGCGCGCTGAGGGCTCCGAGGACGCACAGGGCACGCAGCGCCACGCGCAGCGTGAGCACACCGAGCAGAGGCAACGCACTCGCGACGGGAAGGGTCGTCTGGTGCACGAGAGCGGGAACCTCCTCGGACACCACGCCGTAGCAGGCCCAGGTCATGAGGCCGACCTTGCCGAGCGCGAGCAGGAGCTCGAAGCCAGCGTGCCGCAGGTCGAACAGCTGCTTGATGCGCGGCAGCGGTGAGAGGCGGCTCACATCGAACGCCAGAAGCTCGGGGTACAGCCGCAGACCGGCCTGCGCCGCGCCCACGATACACGCAGCGCCCGCCGCAGCGAGCGCCGGCGGTACGACGACCGGCGCGAGGAAGCGGGCAAGCACCTCACCCAGGGGGAGGGGCGCCCCGCGGACCATGGCGCCAGCGTCGCCGAGGCAGCGTTCGAACAGCTCGCGCGCGGCGTCGGCATTGGGACCGATCCGCAGAGCGAGGACGACCACGGCCGCGCCGAGCGCTGCCACGCCGGTCGCGTCCCGGGCGCGCGCAAAGCGTCCCTGCTTCCGGAAGTCGTCCCTGCGCTTCGGCGTCGCCGGATGTTGCGCGTTGTCTCGCGCGCCGTCGGAGCTCACGGCGCCGTCGGTAGCGCGCGCAGCACCGCCTCGTAGGTATCGGGCAGGATCCCGAAGAACCCCGCGAGGCCGTGCGCGATGGCGGGCAGGGCAGCAAGAAGCGCCAGCAGGCTCGCCGCCACGAGCACGGCAAAGCCCACATTGAAGATCTGCAGCTGCGGAGCGACGCGCGCGACGAAGGCCAGGGCCACCTGCACGAGCTGGCTCACGAGCAGCACCGGCAGGGCGAGGCGCACGCCCGCTTCGAGCGCACGACTGCCGAGATCCACGAATGCGAACGCCACGTTGCCGAGCGCCACGGGACTACCGACCGGGATGACGTTGAACGAGGCCCCTAGGTACTGGAGCACGATCCTGTGCACGCCTGCCGCCAGAGCGAGGAGCATCGCGAAGAGCCCGATGAGCGAGGCAACCGCCGAGTCCTCGGCGCCGAGCGCAGGATTGAGGGCCACGGGCGCCGAGAGCCAGGTCACGTTGCCGAGGACTCCGCCGAGCACCTCCGTCGCTGCGAACACGAAGCGAAACACGGCGCCGATCACCACTCCGACGCCGAGCTCCCAGACGACGAGCGGTGCGAGCGCGAGGGGTCCCGCCGGCACCTCTCCGAACGCCGCAACGGTGGGCGCCAGCGCCAGCGTCAGCGCGAGCGCCAGGGCGACTCGCACCTGCGCGGGCGCGGCGCTTCCCGGAAAGGGGGAGACGAGCACGAAGCCCGCAGCCCGACCGAGCGTGAGCGCGAGCGCACAGAGCAGCTGAATGCCGAGCTCGCCGAACGCCATCAGTGCACGACGCCGGCCACCGCCGACAGCTGGTCGCGCGTGTAGCGCGTGGTCTTCTCCGCGAGCGCGCCGCCGATGACGAGCAGCAGGACCACCACGGAGGCGGCCTTGACCACGAAGCCGAGGCTCACATCGTTGATCTGGGTGATGGTCTGGAAGATGCCCGTGGCCACGCCGGCGAGCAGTGCCGCGAGCAGCACCGGCCCCACGACGACGAGGCCGAGCTCGACGAATTGCTGCACGAGGGCGAGGGCTGCGTCCTGGGTCATGCGAAGCTCCTCACGAGCGAGCCGGCCAAGAGGTGCCAGCCATCGACCACCACGAACAACAAGAGCTTCAGCGGCAGGCTGATGCTCGAAGGCGGCACCATCATCATGCCCATGGCCATCAGGGTGGCGGAGACGGCGATGTCGACGAGCAGAAAGGGCAGGAGCACGAGCGCGCCCATTTGGAAGGCGGTCGTCAGCTCGCTCACCACGAACGCCGGAATGGCGATGTGGATCGGGACCTCCTCCTCCGTCTTCGGCAGCGGCTTCTGCGCCAGGTCGTAGAACAGCACGAGGTCGGCCTCGCGGGTCTGGCGCAGCATGAACGAGCGCAACGGCACGGTCGCGCGTTCGAGGGCCTGCGCCTCGTCGATCTGTCCCGCAGCGTACGGTGCGTAGGCGCGGTCGTAGATCTGGGAGAGCACGGGCGCCATCGTGAAGAAGCTGAGGAACAACGACAGACCGACGATGACCTGTGTCGGTGGCGTCTGAGGTGTCCCGATGCCGCTGCGCACGAAGCCGAGGACGACCACCACGCGCGTGAACGAAGTGGTCGTGAGCACGAGGGCCGGCACGAGAGACAGGAGCGTGAGCAGGCCGAGGACCTTGAGCGGACCAGTCCAGCCCTGTTGGGCGACCAGCGGCAGCGGCTGAGCCCACGCCGAGGGCGACGGGATGAGCACGCCGGCGGCTACGATGGCGGCGAGCACACGCGCGCGCCGCACGAGGTCCGCCCGGCGCCCCGAGGTCACGACGGCCGCCTCTTCGCGAGCCGTCGGAGCTCGTCGGCCTGGCCGTCGCGAGCGCCGTCGCGCAACAACCTAGGGGGCGTCGCGCTCGGGTCGCTCGCCCCCGCTTCATCGGTCGACTGCAGGCGCCGCTCGACCACACGCAGGCTGGCGGCGAAGGGCTCGGCCGCGCCGAGCGCGGGCGCACCATCGGTCTCGAACCGCGCCAAGCGCCGCACCTTTCCGGGCGTGACCGCGAGCAGGATGCGCTGCCCATCGGCTTCGATCATCACGAGCTCGCTGCGAACGCCGATGCTGGCGCGGCCGACGATGCGGAGCTTCTCGACTTCCTTGCCCGCCATGGCCTTGCCCCGCCGTTTGTAGACCCAGAACGCGGCACCGCCGGCGATGGCGAGCAGGGTCGCCTTCCACCAGAGGCCGTCGGTCGCCGCGGATGGCGCCAGCGCGAGCGGGGTCTGCTTGCGGAGCTCGAGCGGATGCGGCGTCGCTTCGTCGTCCGGGGGGGGGACGACCGGGGGGCGCTCGGCGGAACCGGTGCCAGCGTCCACCCCAGGTGCCGCCACCTGCGTCGGCGCATCCGGGGGCGTTGCGAGCGCACTGTCGTCCTCGGGGCTGGCGCTGGCGGCGGCGGGCAAGCCCGCCTTCTTCTTCTGCTTGGCGACTGCGGCCTTGGTGGCCGGTGGCGCGACCTCGGCGCTTGCGCTGGGCGGAGCGGCCCACGCGCGCCCGGCGAGCAGCATCGACAGCGCGGCCAAGACGCCGGCAAGACGCATCATGACGGGCGCTCCGACGACTCCCCAGCCACGAGCTCCGTCAGCCGCACGCCGTAGCGATCGCCGACCACGATGGGCTCGCCGCGGCCGAGGAGCTGGCCGTTCACGTAGACGTCGACCGGCTCGCCGGCTGCCTTGTTGAGCTCCAAAGTGTGCCCGACGCCGAGCTTGAGGACCTCGGCTACGCGCATGCGTCGCCTGCCGATTTCGAGCGTGAGCTCGACGTGCACATCCCGCAACAACCAGTACGGGTCCGCCTGTTGGGACGGCGCGGTATCGGGCAGGCTCGTCGCGCTCGGCACGGGCGCGGGGTCCGCGGCCAACGCTTCGCCGTCCTCGGGCGTCTCGACGGGCTTCGCTGGGTCCATCATGGCCTCTCTCCTCGGGTTCGTGGCACCTCGGCAGGCGCCACCACGCGTACAGCAAGCTGCGTGCCGGACGTGGTCGGGTGGGCGCGAAACACCACCCGATCGTCGACCCGCACGACCACCGGACTCGAGGTGCGCGTGTCGGTCCGCAGGACTTCGCCCACCCGCAGGGCGGTGAGCCGGCTCAGGGTCGTCGGCACGCGCCCGAGCTCGGCCACCAGCTCCACCTCCACGTTGTCCAGCACCCGCGCGACCCTGCCCTCCGCAACACGATCGGCGTCGGGTGCGCACGCCGCGCGGGCGCCGACGAGCGCGTGCTTGGATACTGCTACCACCACCCTCCCCATGGACTGCGCGTCGCCATCGGACTCGCTCACGAGCTCGAGCGGCAGCGCCACGAACGATGCCGACTGGCCGCGCAGGCCGAAGGACTCGGGGAGCAGGTTGAGGCGCAGGCCAGCGCCCCGCTCGAGCGCCGGGGAGATGGCAGCCACGACGTCGCTCGCCAGCTGGGTGATGAGCGCGCGCTGCGCACCGGTGAGGCTCGTCGCGCCGAGTCCCGCGGCGGGCGGAGCGGTCCCCCCGAGAGCCCCCTCGAGCAGGAAGGCCACGGCGCGCCCGTCGATGCCGAGGGCGGCGCGCGAGCCGCCGGGCTCGGCGGCCAACGGAGCGACGTAGGCGGGCGCCTCGAGGGACAGGGGCAGCTCGGCCGCGGACAGGAGCTCCGCCTCGCGGGGCGCCAGGAGGAAGCGCCTCCGCGTGAGGAAGGGCACGGCCCGTCGCGCCGAGTGCGCCAGCTGCGGCCCGATGCGCGACATGACGTCCATTGCGAAGCGCGCGGGCCCCGTGTGTGCGCTGATGTCGACGAGGCTCCTCGAGCCGTAGGCGCCACTCACTGCATCACCAAATCGGTGATCAGGATCCGATCGGCATGAGCGGCTCCGAGGCCGTGGATGCGCTCGAGCAGCACGCTGCGCAGATCGTCCTGGAAGGTCGCGGCAGTCACTTGGGCCACGTCGAGGGTGCGCAGGTAGGAGAGGGCAGCGTCGCGCACGCGCGGAACGAAGACGTTGAACTCCTCGGCATTCCCGCCGCGCTCGAGCTCCACGGCCAGCGTGATGCGCAGGGCGTGCTGCTGCTCGCTCGAGTCGGTGAGGTTGAGCACGAAGGGCTGGAGCGCCACCGTCGGCCCTGGCTCGGCTGTGGGCCCAGGCTCCGAGGCCGCTGCCGCCGGCGTGTCGCCGTGAGCGCCTCCGAAGCGCGCGCCGCCAAAGGCGGCGCCGCCGGCGAGCACGGCCGGCAGCAGGGCGGCGAGCACGCCTGAGCGCTTCCCGGACGACTTCGATGGTTCCTGGGCCATGGCGCACTCACCGCTTCAGATTGACGATCTCGGCGAGCATCTCGTCGGCCGTCGTGATCGTCTTGGAGTTGGCGGAGAAGGCACGCTGGTAGGTGATCATGTCGACGAACTGGCTCGCCAGATCGACGTTGCTCTGCTCGAGCGCCCCCGCCACGATCCCGCCGCGCCCACCGCTGCCGGCAGCACCGATGGTCGGGTCGCCGGCAGATACCGTGTGCATCCACAGGTTGTGACCGGCGCGCGCGAGGCCCTCGGGGGCACGGAACTTCGCCACCGCCACCTGGGCGATGGCGAGCGTCTCGCCGTTGGAGTAGGCACCGTTGACGACGCCGTCGGGCGTGATCTCGATACCCGCGATGTCGCCCGACGCGTAGCCATCCTGGGTCTGCGCAGAGACGTTGCTCTGGCTGCCATATTGGGTCACGCCGAGCATGCCCGTTCCGCCGAGGGAGGTGGGGTCGCCGAAGTCGAGCGCGATCGCCTGCCCCGGCGTCGCCCCGAGGAAGTCGATGGTGCCGCCGCCGATCGGGGTGTCGCTGACGAGCTTCCCGTCGGTGTCGAAGGCGAGCGTGCCGCTCACCCACTCGACGTTCAGACCGGGCTGGGGCGGGCTCACCTCGTCGCCATCGACGATGCCGTGGTACTCCCAGGTGTTGGCGCCCGTCTTGCGGAAGTAGATCTCGAGAGCGTGGGCGTTGCCGAGCGAGTCGTACACCGTGATCGACGTCGAGTGGTTGGAGGTCTGGCCCGGGTTCTGCGGATCCCACGGAGCCGGGATGAGCGGCTCCGTGGCGTCGAGGTTGGCGGTGAGGTCGACCGTCGTCGTGGCCCTGGGTGGCAGGGCGGAGGTCGGGATGTTGATCGACGAGAGCTTGCTCTCGAAGCCCCCCCCGAGCAGCGCCGCATAGCCCTGCAACTCCAGGCCCTGCGGGTTGATGACCGTGCCGTCGGCGCGCAGCTGAAACTGACCCGCGCGGGTGTAGAACTGGCCGCTCTGGCCATCGACACTGCCGGCGACCGCGAAGAACCCGTCGCCCGACAGCGCGAGGTCCGTGGCCACGCCCGTCGTCGTGATGGCGCCCTGGGTGAAGATCTGCTGCGCGCGCACCATGCGCACGCCACTTCCGGCCTCGTGCGCCCGCGCGCCGGCCACCCCCCCGAGCACGTCCTCGAACGCAGCTCGCGAGAGCTTGAAGCCGACCGTGTTGACGTTGGCGACGTTGTCTCCCACGACGCCGAGGGCGTTGCCCGCCGCGGTGAGACCGGACACACCCGTGTTCATCGTCTTGTTGACTGACATGCTCGGGTGCCAAAGCACGAGTCGTTCCACAAGAGCCAGCTCTGCCCCAGGGCCAGCGGGGCCGCGCGGATCGCTCCGGAACGGACGCAGTTGGACAGGGCGCCACGACTGCTGCGACGGACGTGCGCCACGGCCGGCGTCATCTGCTTGACCCCCCCTCGGCAGCGGGTTGACGCCCTGCGAGGGCGCAGCTGGTCGGACTGCCACCACGGCTCGCGGATGCCGGCCTCAGCTCCTGCTGCCGCCCCCCGGCCACGGCAGCGGGCCCGCCTCCCAGCCGGGATGCGCTTCGCGACGTGCCAACGGCTGATGGCGGGCGGCCGACCACTTCTCTCGGGCGGGCTCGCCCGGACGCGATCTGGAACCGCAGTTCGGCCTCGCCGCCGGGTTGCTGGCACCGCCGAGAGCTGAGCGCGGGCAATCGTCGTGGTCAGCGACGCACGGGCGGGGGCTCGTCGACGCGCACCAAGTCGGAGATCGGCGCTGTCGCGCCCGACGCGAGGATGATCTCGGGATAGCCCTTTTCGAAGCTCACCCCGATGACTACACCGGTCACGTCCTGCGACACGCCCACCGGCGAATCCTGCTCGTCGCGCGCAGCCACCTCGACCTTGTAGCTGCCGGCGGGGACGAGCTTACCGGCGTCATCGCGACCGTCCCACTCGACGGCCAGCGGGCCTGCGGACTGCGCGCCGAGCTCCAGCGTGCGCACCGGGTTGCCCGACGCGTCGCGTAGCGTCACCGTCACGTGCGCTGCGGCGCCGTCGAGCCTCACGGCGAACCCCGACGCAGAGGCACCGTCGAAGGCGATGGTAGTGCCATGCACCGTCACGCTCTTGCCGATGAGCGACACCGCCTCGTTGCTGGCGATGCCGGTGAGTTGCAGGGAGATGAGATCGAGCTTCGCGCTTTGCGCCAGGCTTTGCTCCACCTGGGACAGCGTGGCGAGCTGGGACACGAACACAGTTCCGTCGACGGGGGCGAGCGGATCCTGGTTTTCGAGCTGAGCCACGAGGAGCTTCAGAAAGGCCTCCTTGCCCAGGCCGTCACCGGGCACGACACCGCTCGTGCCACCGGCGGGCGCGGTCGAGGAAGTGCCACGCAGCGCGTCGATTCCCATGGTGGGCCTCAAAGCACAATCCGTACCCGGCGCGACCCCGGCACCACGCTGGCGGTCGGACGCGGCGGTCGGACGGGAGGCGCCTCGTGCGGCGGGGCGTCGCCTTTCGCTGGACGCGGCGGCTCGTGGTCCCGCCCGTGCCCTTGCCCTTGCCCTCGGGTGCCCGCTTCGGTCGTGACGACGAGGCTCCCGAGCGGCACCCGGGCAGACGCCAGATCGCGTTCCATCGCAGGCGCGGCGCTCTGCAACACGGCCGCCGAGCTCGTCTCGGCGGCTCGAACCTCCACCTCCACCTCGCCCCGCCGCGTTCGGGCGCGGACCAGAATGCGGCCGAGCTCCGGCACCTCGACGGTCGCCGCGATGGGAGCCCGGAGCGCCGCGTGATGCGCGCCGTGCGAGCGCTCCAGGCCGCCGGGGTCGGGGGCAGAATCGGTCGCGCTCGGGTGGGCCGGACGAGCCTCGGCCGCGGATGCGCTGCGAGCCGCCACCGCGCCCGGCGGGGGCCGCGACGCATCGAGCAGCAGCGCCTCCGGGCTCTGCTCGACGAGCGGCACGCCCGCCGTGACGCGACGGCGGACGCGCGAAGCAGCGGTCGCGGCTCCTGGGCCTCCGCGCGCGTCCGGTTCCGCTCGGCTCGCGGCGTCCGAAGGATCGGGAGGGAGCGTGGCGGGCGCGAAGAGCTCCGGTCTCAGCGCCGTGCAGCGCGGCGGGGTGGGCGGACCCGCGACGAGCGCGTGGGGCGCGCCGCCTGCTGGCGGCAGAGGGGCGGGCTCGGGGTCGGGCGCCCCGTCGGACGGGGACACGTTCGGGGGCTCGGGCGCGATCGGGACATCGTGCCCGGCCGCGAGGGCGAGCGCCATGGCCTCGCCGCCCCGATCTCCGCGGGTCGGCCGCGGCGCCCCGGACGGGCCGGTCGCAGGCGTCCGCGGCGGTGCGCTCACGACGCGTCCGCGCGCGAGCTCGCGAGCCCCGAGGTCGCGCGGCGCGGCGGCCACCACGGGCCCGACCGGGCAGGGCGCGACGACACGGAACCGCGGAATCTCGAGGATCGGGCGCTCCGACACGACGCCTGGCTCGGCGCGCAGCCGAGGTGCGGGCTGGCCCTCCATGCCAGCGTGCGGGAGCACACTTGGTTCGAGCTCGTCCGCGTGAGGTTCGCCCCAAGGCGCCGCCGGACTCGCGGCCTTCGAAGGACTCGAGACCGCGGTGCGACGGGCCGGCCCGAGGTCCCCGGGCGCGTCGCCTGGACCCGCCGCGGAGACCGCCGACTGGCGCGTGCCCAGGGCGCTCGCCGCAGCAAGGGATTGCTCGGCCTGCGCGACCAGAGGCGTGCCTGCCGGGTTGCCCAGCGTGGGCGCAGGCTCCACCTCAAGGGGCAGCGGACCGGCGAGTGGCACCGTGGGAGCGCGCCCCGCCACGAGCGGTACCAGCTGGGCGAGCCGCGGCACGACCTGCCCAGCGAGACCCTGGGTGGTGCCGCGCTCGCGGGGACTCGGCGCCGCAGGCGACCGCTCGTCGGGTAGGGGTCGCGGCGCTCGCGCGCGCGCCTGCGCCGGCGAGACGACGAGACCGGTGGCGCACTGCGCAGCCGGCGCCGAAAGCGCGCGCGACGGGTCCCCAGCCAGGTGCGTGCGGTCGCCCGCCACGAAGTGCGGCGGCGCCGTACGCACGATCGGCGGCGGCACGGGACTCGGCGCGGTTTCGCCGCAAGGCAGCCGCGTGTCGCCCGAGCTCGGATGGGGCGCTGCCGCCGCAGCGGGGGTACCGTCCGTCACTGGCACGAACGGCCGTGCGCCCGTCCGGGCTGCAGCTACGAGCCGGCGCTCGCCGGGGCGGGCCGCCGCCGCTCGCAAGGCATCCTCGGCTGCCGCCGGGGAAGGGCCGGCGCCCTCCGCGGCCAGGTCGGGCACGGGGGCCGCACGCGCCCTTGGGGTCGGCGTCTCCCGGTTGGCGCCCAGCGAGCCGCGTCGATCGAGCCCCGGTTCCCCCGCTGGGCAGACCGTCCGTGGCTCGTGGCACGGGAGCGCCGGCGCGAGCGGCACCGAGGGCGCGAGCGGCACCGCGGGGAGAGCCGCAGGCTGGCCCACCACGGAGACGTCGTCGCCCTCGTCATCGTCCTCGCCGCCTCGGCCGAGACCGACCTCGCCGGCCGCAACGGACCACGCCAGCGCGTCGCCCGACGGTCGAGGGGTTTCCGCGTCGAGCCCCGATTCCACCGGAAGCAGCGGCGGTCCGGCAACTCGTCTCGCGTCGACGAACGGGGTCACGGGTCCGATCTCCGCGGCAAGTGGCCCGCGCGCTCGTCATCCAGGCGTGCCTCGCGACGCTCCGCCTCGGTGTCGACCGCCTCCTTCACGCTTTCGGCCCAGCACTCGAGCTTGCGCACGTCGCGCTGGGCCTCGGTGACACGCTCCCGGGCTGCGTCCTCCACGGCGTGAAAGCGCGACTGCTCTGCCTCGGTGTGCTGAACGGCACGATCGAGGTCGCGCAGGTAGCGGTGCTGCACCGCGAGATCATGGGAGGAGGCGACAGCGGGCTGCAGCAGGACGGCCTCGGCGTAGCATTCTTCGGCACGTGCGTGGGCCTCCGCCGCGGAAGCGGCGCGCGCTCGAGCTCGACGCAGCGCGACCGCGACCTCGTCGCGGCGGCGCTCCGACAGGGCGACGAGCCGCGCGATCCTCGCGAGCTCGCGCGCCTTCATGCGCCGGCTCCCAGCTTGCGTAGCAGAGCGAGCGAGGCGCTGCGGGGGCTCGCCTCGTCGATATCCTGCCGGATCAGACGCTCGACGCGCGGCAGCGCCAGGACCGCGGCGTCCACACGCGGGTCGCTACCGGCCACGTAGGCGCCGATCTTGAGCAGGTCGGCAGCGTCGCGATGCGCGCCAAGCAGCTCGCGCACCCGCTGTACGTGGGCGCGCTGCTCCGGCGGGGCGATGTCGTGGAAGGCGCGCGACACGCTTCCGAGCACGTCCACGGCGGGGAAGATCCCCTGCTGCGCGAGCTCCCGCGACAGCACGATGTGGCCGTCGAGCGTGCCGCGAACGGCATCCACGATGGGGTCGTGGAGATCGTCCCCCTCCACGAGCACGGTGTAGATCGCCGTGATGGATCCTTGGCCGGAGCCGTTGCCGGCCCGCTCGAAGAGCAACGGCAGCGCCGCGAAGACGCTCGGCGTGTAGCCCTTGCTCACGGGAGGTTCCCCGGCGGCAAGCGTCGCTTCGCGCAAGGCCATCGCGTAGCGCGTCACCGAGTCCATGAGCAGCATCACATGCGCCCCCTGGTCCCGGAAGTGCTCGGCGATGGCCGTCGCGCGCAGGGCTCCCTGCGCCCGCACGAGCGGCGGGGCATCGCTCGTCGCCACCACCACGATGCTCCGAGCGAGGCCCTCCTTGCCCACGGCGTTGCGCACGAAGTCACCCACCTCGCGGCCGCGCTCCCCGATCAACCCGACGACGACGACGTCGGCCTTGGCCCGGCGCGTGAGCATGCCGAGCAAGGTGCTCTTGCCTACCCCCGTGCCGGCGAAGAGCCCGAGGCGCTGGCCGCGTCCGACCGGCAGCAGGGCGTCGAGCACGCGCACCCCGGTGTCGATTGCCTCGGCCACCGGCCGGCGACCGAACGGCGCCGGGGGCTCGCGCCGCAACGGCACCGCCCCCGTGATGGGGGGGGGCGGGCCGCCATCGAGCGGCTCGCCGAACGCGTCGATGACTCTGCCGAGGAGCGCCGGCCCAACCCCCACCTCGTGCCCGCGCTGGCACCGCACGCACGCCACGCCCTGGCGCAGCCCTGCCGTCGAGCCGAGTGGCGCCGCCAGGAGCCGGCCGTCGCGAAACCCGAGCACTTCCAGGGTGAGCGCGCGGGTGCCGACCCGCGCCACGAGGCGGTCGCCGGTGGCGGCCTTGACCCCGGCGACCTCCACGACGAGCCCCACCGCCTGACACACGAAGCCGCGCGAGGCGTCGACCTCGGCGCTCCTCGCTCGCTCGATGTAGGCACCGAGATCGATCACGGTTGCTCCAGCCCTTCGAGCCCGAGCGCGTTGGCTACCGCGGCGAGGCGGGCGCGGAGACCCACTTCGATGTTCCCGAACTCCGTGCGCACTCGACACGAAAGCCCGCTCAGCGCGCCGTCCACGAGCGGCTGGCGCGCCACGCCATGCGCGTCCGTCCAAGCCGACGGCGGCACGAGCTGCTCGAGCTCCGGCGACACCGAGAGCGAGTAGGCGTCCCCCGCACCGAGCGCGTCCACACAAACCCGCGCCCAGCGACCGACCACCGCGGGTGCGATGCTCACCTCGTGGTGCACGATGCGCTCCGCGACCACGAGCGACAGGCGCACGAGCTCGCCCTCGCTCGCCTCGAGCACGGCGCGCCGCAGCGCCCCGACCGCCGGGACGAGCGCGCTACGCTCGCGCAGCAGCTCGTCACGCTCGGCGGCCAGCCCGTCGCGCCCGGCCACGAGATGTCGGAGCTCGGCTCGCAGCGCCTCGTTCTCGGCGCGGAGTCGATCTCGCTCGGCGCGCAAGGCGTCGATCTCGGACGCTGCCGACTCTGCGCGCGACCGAGGGTCGCCGCCGACGGCGGCGCTCGGCGGGCCGCCGCACGCCGGGGCGCCGAGCAGTGCGACGGGCGGCAAGGGCGTGGGCCGGAAGCACTCGAGGTCGGCGGCGTCGGACGTGTGTCCCGGATCCGAATCCCGCGGGGCGATCCACGACGGCAGCTCTCCACCGGCGGACGCCGTCGACCACGGCACCGACGCCATGCAATACGCGCTCGTTTGTGTCACGTGACTCCCTCTGCCGGGCTCCGCCTCGGGTAGCGCTGGGTGGTTGGCAGCTCACTCGTCCGGTCGCGCCAGCGAGATCGTGCCCTCGGCTTCGAGCCGCAGGGCCGTCTCCACGACCTCGCGCCGTGCCGCCTCGATGTCGTTTTTCCTCACGCGACCGAGCAGCTCCAGGTCGTCGCGGATGAGCTCCGCCGCGCGCGTGCTCAGGCCGCCGTACATGGCGGCCGCGACGTCCTCGGGCGCGTCCTTGAGCGCGAGCGTGAGCTTGTCGGTGGGCACCTCGCGCAGCAACGTCCGCATGTCCCGGGCGTCGAGCCGCTGCAGGTCCCTGAACGTATACATCGCCATGCGCACATCGCGCGCGGCGTCGGCGTCGCGCGCCTCCAGCCGCTCGAGGACCGTCGTCGCCTGTTCCTTCGGCGTTGCGTTCAGGATCTCGGCCACCCGCGCCACCCCATCGAGCCCCACGAACGTCTCCTTCTCGTTGGCGGGCAGCTCGTCGGCCAGCGCCGTTGCCACTTGTTCCAGAAGGCCGGCCGGGACGTCCGCGATGCGCACGATGCGCGCCAGGATCTCGGCCTCACGCTCCGGCGGCATCGTAGCGAGAATGGCCGCCGACACGCTCGGCTCGAGGCGCGCGAGGACCGCGCCGACGAGCTGCGGCGGCTCGCGCTCGAGCAGGGCACCCACGGCGTCCGGCGGAGCCGCCTCGAGGCGCGACAGCGGGCTCACCGGGGCGCCCGCCTCGAACACCTCCGCCGCGCTCGGCCCGAGCGCCGCCTTCGCCAGCCGATGCAGATACGAGAGGCCGCCGCGCGGCACGGCCACGGCCTCCGACGAGCGCTCGAGGTAGTCGCGAAAGGTCTGGTCGATGGCGTCGGCGCTGACCTGGCGCATCGTGGCCGCGGCCTCACGCAGCTTGCACAGCTCCTGGACGGACAGCTCGTTGACGATCGGCGTGGCGACCTGCTCGTCGAGCGACAGCAGGAACAACACGGCCTTCTCGGGTCCGCTGAGGAGACTCTGCTGCATCATGGTGCCAACTGACTCGCAAGGCTCGTGCCGCCCCACGGTGCGGGGAACCGCTACGCGGCCGTTTCCTCCGCTTGCCGCGCCGGCAGCTGGTTCGTCGTGCCGAGCCAGTGGCGCATGACGAGCGCCGCCGTCGCGGGATCGCTCTTCGCCCGGGCGGAGGCCTCGGCCCGGTAGTCAATCCGCGCGATCACCTCGTCCACCGGCGTCGGAAGCGGCGCCTCGATCACGGCCAGGACGTTGTTCCGCCGGCGGCGGCGACGTCGCCACAGCAGAGCACCCAGCGCGACCGCCACGAGCAGCCCGGCACCGGCGGCGGCGAAGGGCAGGTAGCCCGCAAGCTCGGGCGCCGGCGCGACCTCGGGGTCCGGTACGCCGGTCGGGTCGTCGGCGTCGACGGGAAGCGCCTCGGCGAAGGGCAGCGACTCGACGGTCACGACGTCGCCGCGCAAGGCGTCGAAGCCGACGGCGCTCCGCACGAGGGTGGCGAGCTTGTCGAGCTCCTCCGGGTCCCGCGGCACGAACACGGCGTCCGCGCCGGCGCCGACGAAGGTCCCGTCCACGACGACCGCGACCGCCAAGCGTTTGACGGTGTCGGTGACGCTGACCCGACGCTCCTCCACGCGCGTCACCTCGAAGTTGCGGGTGTGCGACCGCCGCAACAGCAAGCCGCCGGCCGCTGCGGCCCCCGCCGGCTCGGGGTCCTCGCTCGGCAGGTTGCTCTCGGCGCCGGGCACGCCCGCGGCACCATCGTCCGAGTCGCCGCGCGCGCGCTCGATGGTGAGCTGCTCGGAGCGCAGCGCCGTGGTCGCCGGGTCGAAATGATCGCTGCGACTCTCCACCTTCGCGTGGTCCAGCTCCGCCCGCACGCGAACCTCCACGCGGCCGGCCCCGACCACGCGCTCGAGCATCGACCGTGTCCGGTCCTCGAGGGCCGCCTCCTCCGCACGGGCGCGCAACCGGTCCGTGATCTCGTCGTCGGCGGGCCCTTCGGTGCCAGCCTCCCCGTTCGGTGACCGCTTCGCCCGCTGCAAGACGACCCCCTCGGTAGTAACGAGGGCGACGCGGCCCGGCTCCAGGCCGGGCACGGCGGCGGCGACGAGGTTGACGATGCCGGTGATCTCGCTCGGCCCTAGCTCGCGGCCGGCGCGGAGCCGAACCACGATGGCGGCGCTCGCGGGCTCGTCCCGGGCCGCAAAGGCGCTGCGCTTGGGCAAGACCAGGTGCACCCGCGCGCTCCGCACCGCCTTCACCGTGCCGACGGTGCGCGCGAGCTCGCCTTCCATGGCTCGCCGGTAGGTCACCTGCTGCTCGAACTCCGTGGCCCCGAGGCGCAGCTTGTCGAAGCTCTCGAAGCCCACCTGCCCCGAGCGCGGCAGGCCCTCGGCCGCAAGGGCGAGGCGCGCCTCGGCCACCTCGGCAGCCGGCACTTCGACGGTGCTCCCGCCGAGAGCGAGCCGATACGCGACACCGCGCTCCTTCAGCTTCGCCACCACGGCGCCAGCATCCTCACCCTCGAGGTCGGAGTAGAGCACGCCGTACTCGACGCGACTTCCAGCCGTGGCGCGCCACACGCCGAGGGCGGTCGCCACGAGCAGGGTCCCGATGAGCAGGACCTTCGCGGGGCGCGAGAGCGCCCCCAGGCGCGCGCGCGCGCGCACGAGTCGCTCCGCCACCGCCGACGGCAAGATCGACGCCTTCGGCGCCTTCGGGTTGGGATCGTCAGACATTCATCCGCCACAGCTCGTGAAACGCGTCGAGCAGCCGGTTGCGTACGGAAGCCACGAGCTTGAGGCTGATCTCGGCCTCCTTGGCCGAGATCATCACGCCATGGACGTCGTCCAGGCGCCCCACGGCGAGCGCCTCGCCGCCTGCCTCGGCCGCGTGACCGAGGGCCGAGGCCTGCCCTACCGCCTCGGCGAGAGCGGTGCCGAACCCGTCGGACCGCGTCGCTTCTGGCGGCGCGCTCCGGGTCTCGACGCCCCGACCGACGAGGATCGGGCTGTCGACGCCCACGAGCTCGAGGCTCACTGTCCGATCCTCAGGGCCGCGCTGGCCATCGCCTTGATCGACTCGATCGACGTGACGCCGGCTTCGTAGGCGCGCGAAGCCGTCATGAGGTTGACCATCTCCGTCACGACGTTGACGTTCGGTAGCTCGATGTACCCTTCGCCGTCCGCATCGGGGTGCTCGGGGTCGTACACGCGCTGGCCCGGCGCGTCGTCGTAGCGGACGCGCGCGAGCTCCACGCGCTCGACGTGCCGCAACACCGGATCGAAGGTGCCGGGCTCCACGGGCCGCGCGACGAACACCGGATCCGCTCGGCGATAGGGGCGCCCGTCGGCACCACGCGTGGTGCGGGCGTTGGCGAGGTTGGATGCGATGAGGTTCATGCGCCCGCGCTCGGCGGTGAGTCCCGAGGCAGCCACGTCGAGGGCGCTGAAGATTCCGGCCTGATCCGACATCGTCTTCTCCGTGTGAGCAAGGCCCCATGCCCTGCGGTGGGCTCGGCGTGGGCCTGCTCCGCAGCCGTGCCAGGTCGACGCCCTAGCGCCCGTCGCGGCTCGCGAAGTCGAGCTGCGCGAGTCTGTCGCGCACGAGCGCGGCCACCGCCTCGTAGCGCAGGTTGTTCGAGGCGATCTTGACGGCCTCGCGGTCGAGATCGACGGCGTTGCCGTCGGCGCCGGCAGGGCAGTTCGGGTCGATCTCCACCGCCCAGGGCGCTGCGGCGCGCGCACCGAGATGCGCCGCGTCCGTCCCGGCGAGCTCGAGCGCGAGCGCACCCGCGAAGCCGTCGCGCCGATAGAGGTCGACCGGCCGAAAACCCGGTGTGTCGACGTGCGCGAGGTTCGCAGAAAGGAGGTTGTGGCGCGCGACGTGGTAGTCGAGCGCCTGGTGGAGCGTTTGGAGGCCGAACAGCGCCTGCATGCGGCACGCGTCTCGCACGGCGCGTGCCAGCACGACGCCGGGGTGTCGGAGCGACGTGGCGCGCTGCTTGCTACCGCCTCCCTCGTGGTCAAGCTGACGCGCCTCAACAACACGCCGATCGCGGTGAACCCCGACATCGTGCGCTTCGCCGACGCGACGCCCGACACGACGCTCAGCCTCGCGAACGGCGACCGCATCGTCGTCCGCGAGTCACTCGACGAGCTCATCCGGGAGTTCGTCGACTACCGACGCCGCGTGGCGGCGAGTGCACGTAGACCCCGGGCGCGCCGCCGCGTGCCGCTCACCCCTGGGTCCTGACGGGCGACCAGCCCTTCCTGGCACCCTCGACCTCACCCGAGAGCCCCCCGCACCCCTCAACTCCCGCGGTACGACATGGACATCGGACTCGTCATCGGCATCATCTGGGGATTTGCGGCCATCCTGCTTGGCAACACGCTCGAGCACGGCGCGCTCCGCGACGTGGTGGGCGGTCCGGCAGCCCTCATCGTCATCGGCGGCACGCTCGGCGCCGTGCTCGTGAACTTCCCCATCGACACGTTGAAGGTCGGTCTGAAGCAGGCCGGCGCCGTGTTCAAGAAGCCCGCCGTCGCAGTCGAGCGCATCATCGGCGAGATCGTCGATCTCGCCACGCTCGCCCGCCGCGAGGGCATCCTCGGGCTCGAGAAGAAGCTCGGCGGTGCCAGCGAGCCCTTCCTGGTACGCGCGCTGACGATGGCGATCGACGGCGCCGAGGCGAGCACGATTCGCGAGACCATGGAGACGGTCATCGCCAACGAGGAGGAAGAGGCGGAGCACGGCGCCAAGGTCTTCGAGGCCGCCGGCGGTTTCGCGCCCACCGTCGGCATCATCGGCGCCGTCCTCGGGCTCATTCAAGTCATGAAGAACCTCTCCGACATGGAGGCCGTCGGCCGGGGCATCGCCACGGCGTTCATCGCCACCATCTACGGCGTCGCGTTCGCCAACCTCGTGTGCCTGCCGCTGGCGGGCCGCATCAAGGTGAGAGCGCAACGGGCCGCCAAGCTCAAGGACATGATGCTCCAGGGCGTGCTCGCCATCCAGGATGGCACGAACCCGAAGCTCGTGCGCGACAGGCTCAACAGCTACTTCAGCGCGCACGAGCAGGCGAAGGCCGACAAGGGCAAGGTCGAGGCCGCCGAGGCGAAGGGCTAGCTCCGGTGGCGCGCAAGAAGAAACCGCCGGAGCACGTCAATCACGAGCGCTGGCTCATCAGCTACGCCGACTTCATCACGCTCCTGTTCGCGTTCTTCGTCGTCATGTTCTCCGTGTCGCAGGTGGACTCCAACAAGGTGGGCAAGTTCTCGGAGGCGTTCTCCGAGGCCGTCGGGATCCACAACCGCGGCGCGAGCGGGATGTTCGAAGGGCGCGGGCGCCTGGCCGTCGACGCGCCGGGCAGAAAGGTCGAAGGACCCGCGGAGGGAGCAAAGGGCGCGCACTTCCCGAAGGCACTCGTCGATCTCGAGACCCGCCTTTCCGACGTGTTGCAGGCGCTCCGGCCCACCAAGGCCGCGGCGGAGCAGCGCGCCGGCGCCACCCCGCCAAGCGTGGCACCGGTGTTCACGGTGCTCCGCAGGCGCACCGAGCTCGTGCTGCGTCTCGATCTCGATCTGTTGTTCGACAGCGGCTCCGACGTCGCGCGTCGCGACGCCCTGAGCGTGCTCGACGTCATCGGCGAGGAGCTCCACGTGCGAGAGGTCAACGTGCGTATCGAAGGCCACACCGACGACGTCCCGATCCACACGCCCACGCTGCCCTCGAACTGGCACCTGTCGACGGCGCGCGCGACCGCCGTGCTGATGTACTTCGCCGAGCGGAGCAACATCCCCCCCACCCGCCTTTCGGCCGCCGGCTACGGCGAGTTCCAGCCGGTCGCCGACAACCGGACGCCGGAGGGCCGGGCCAAGAATCGGCGAGTCGACATCGTCGTGTCCGCGCCACCGGACCTCGGCAACGGCGCCGCCGCCGAGCCTGCCCCGAGCCCAAGCCAGCAGGTAGTGCCGTGAGGCCGCGCCTCCTCGGCACGCTCGCGGCGGCGGTGGCGTGGCTCGCGTGCGCCGGGACCGCGCGCGCTCAGCGCGCCGTGGTGGCCGCAGATGCCGATGTTCTGCTCGGCATCGAGGGAGGGGGTCTGGACCACGCCCGTGGCGTTCGTCGCTCGCGAACCACCCTCCGCCTCGGCGCACAGGGCTACGTCGACGAGTTCCCGTCGCACGCGCTTTCCGCGGCGCTCCTCGTGGAGCTCGAGCCTCGCGCCAGCGCAGGCGCCGATTTCCGGTACCTCTTCCGCATCGAGGACGCCTTCGTGCTGCACATCGGCGCCGTCGGTCTCTTCGCACCGCGCACGCTGTTCGGCGCCACGGCGGGAGCCGTGTACGAGATCGAGCTCGCCGACGAGGTGGCCCTCGACTTCGGCCCGGTCGTTCAGACCTTCTTCTTCGGTAGCGATCTCCCCGAGCGGAGCGTGCTGTGGCAGGTGCTCGGCCAGGGCGGCGTGCGGGGGCGT
>JACRDA010000135.1 GCA_016212965.1 Myxococcales bacterium | reverse complement strand
GGCGCGCCGCGACTCCGCCGCCCGCGACAAGCTCCTCGATGTGGTCGAGAAGGCCGTGAAGGCCGCCAAGGGCATGAGCGCGAGTGAGGTCGCCAAGGCGACGAGCACGCCGCAGGCCCGCGTCTCGACCGCGCTGCGCGAGCTGAAGCTCGCCAAGCGCATCTTCCAGGGTGGCGACCGGCGCTTCGCGCGCTATGCGGGCGACACGAAGACCGCCGTGACGGCGAGCGAGACCGCGCGCAAGACCGCCGCGGGTCCGCTCGGCGCGGGCAAGGCTCGCAAGGGCTGAGTCACCGACCGCGGAGCGCGTCGGCTCGAGTCGAGCGCGCCCCGTGCCACGGAGGGGCCGCCGTGTGCTGCACGCACGGCGGCCTCGTCTCGTTTGTCCTACGGTGGCGCCCAGTTCTGGCCGGCGTCGTCGGACGCCAGCAGGAACCAGCCGCGCCGCGGGGTGCCGGCAATGTCGCCGGAGAGCAGCATGAGCGTTCGGGCGGGCAGGCCGACGAGCGCGCCGAGCTGGATTCGTCCCGTGCCGACGTTGCCTTCGCCGATCGTGCGCGACTGCTCGAAGCTCTGTCCGCCGTCGAGCGAGTGGCTGACGTAGAGGCCCCAGCGCGCGTTCGTGTGAATGTCCACGACGGCCACGCTGCCCTTGGGCGTCCCGACCGCGACCAGCTGGTGCTCCTTGGCCTCGGGCCAGATCTTGAACGGCCGATTGCGGGTCGTGACGCACTTGCCGTCGAAGGTGCACGTGACGACGGTCGGAGCCTTGGCCTTCTCGTCGAAGCCCTCGAGCACCACCGCCTGGTCGCTGCACCCCAGCCACTGGCTGGGCGCGGGCGCCTTGCCGAGCTCGGCGGGCAGGGCGAACCGCACGCTCTTGCCCGGTGATATCGCGACGACCTGAAGCGAGGAGCCCGCTCCGAGGCGCTGGAAGGACCAGCCCATGAACTCGCAGCCCGGCGGCTGCGCCAGGGCGTCCCACGCATTCGCGTCACCCTTCGCGCCCTCGACCTTGGTGCCGCTCGCGACCTTCTCGCCGGGCCGCGGCCACGGGCGGACCACGATGTCCGAGCCCTGGACCGACACGAGCATCGGCGGGCGGCCGTAGGGAACGGGGACGAAGCGCTCGCCCGAGGGCAGCGGTAGGTCGGCGGGGCGCGGCTGGGGCGGCGGCGCCGCGTACGCGATGGCCCCGGGCACCACCACCGCGGCGAGGTCCGCGGCGAGCACGGCGGGGATGACGGCCGGCGCGTCGATGCGCGCGTTCTTGAGCGGCGCGTCCGGGCCCACGATGGGCACGGGCGGGGTGAGCTGCGTGCCGTCCGGCGTCGGGAATGCGAGCGACAGCCGGTCCCAGCCGCTCGCCGCCGTGGGGGGCTTCTTCGGCGCCTTCGGCGACGGCGGTGGAGTGGCGCTCGGCTTGTCGCGCGTCGCGAACGCCACGACGAGCGCTCCCTCTGCGCCGACACCCCAGCCGTTCCATTGCTCGGGTCGGGAGCGCAGCATCTGCCACGCGCCGCCGCGCGCCGTGGTGCGCAGCGCGAGCGTCTCCTCGTTGGAGTGGCCGATGAGGACGGCGCCGCCCTCCGCGAAGACGACGGCCCGGTCCCAGATCATCGTGGACGACACGGTTTGGCCCGCTGCCTCGTGGAGCGGAAGCGCCGCGCCGACGTCCGTTCTCAGGCCCTCGAAGGTGGCGTCGCCGGCGCGCATGGGCGTGAAGGGCGGCGGCGGCTCCTCCTGTTTCTTGTCGCCGCACCCGAGGGCGAGCAGCAGCGCCGCGGTCGCCGCGAGCGCGCTCCCCCCGGCCGGGCGCGCTCGGCCGGGCGCCGTGCCGCCGCCGGTCCCCGACCCGCCTTCAGCCGCCATCGCGCGGGTCGAGGCAGCAGCGAAAGCCGGTCGAATAGTCGTGATAGTCGAATGGATGAGCCGTGGTGGCATACTCGCAGCCATCGCCGTTGATCTTCGTGTCCATGTAGAAGCCGCCGCGGAAGGTGCCCGCGGGGTCGTCGACCCATTCGTGGAGGTTTCCCACCATGTCGAAGGTCCCGTACGCGTTGGTGCAGCCCGAGTGCTCGCCCGTCCGGGCCACGGTGTGGTCGAGCTGGTTGATGAGCGGGTTCTGCATGCCCTCGTACCACATGCGGTCGTCAGGCAAGCGCAGGCTCGCGAACGCCTGCTTCACCGGGTGGGCGGAGCGCCCGCCGTCGTTGCACACTCCGCGCCGGCGTTCGTCGCCGTACGGGAAGGCGGTGTCGTCGGGACCGCGGCACGCCCGCTCCCACTCCTCGGGCTGGCACAGCCGCTTGCCTGCCGCGGCACACGCCTCCGCGGCCTGCGCGCCGCTGAGGTAGCCCTGGGGGACGACGCCGGCCCGCGACACGGCGCGCAGCCGCGCGCCGGTCGGACCCACCGGCACGCGCTCGGGCGGTGGGCTCCGGTAGGGCGACCAGTCCTTCTCCTCGCCGTCCGGCAGCACGACGACGAGCGCGGCCTCCCAGCGGTCGACGCACACCTGTCCGGCGACGAGCGCCATGTCCTCGGGGCACGGCGACGCGGGGGGCGCATGCAGCCCGCGCTCGCCGTCGCCGAGCGAGCTCGGACCCGCGTCGCGGCGTGCGAGCGGCTCGGCCGCGCTCGGCGCCGCACTCTGCGGGGGCTGGGCGGCGGTGGGGCTGCTCGGCGGCGCCTCCTTGCCCCGGACGGTCGGTGTCGGTGTGGCGTCGACGGCGCCG
>JACRDA010000134.1 GCA_016212965.1 Myxococcales bacterium | reverse complement strand
TCCGCGCGGCGCGACGGTTGCGGCGGGCGCGCGCGCCTCGACCGCCGCGGCGGGTGCGGAGGCGGCGGGCGCGACCGGCGCGACCGGCGCGACGGCCTTGGCTGCGGTCGCGCGGGCTGCCGTCGACCGGACGCGCGCGATGGGCGTGCCCACGGGCACCTTCGTGCCGGGCGCGACGAGCAGCACCTCGACGACGCCTTCGTCCCAGATCTCGAGGTCGATGAGGCCCTTGTCCGTCTCGACCTCGCCCACCACCTGGCCGCGTGCCACGCGGTCACCCGGCGCGATCTTCCAGGCACGCAGCGTGCCCGTCTCCATGTCGGCGCCGAGCGACGGCATGCAGAGCTCAGCCATGGAGCACCTGCCTCACCGCGCGCACGATCTTCGGCACCTGCGGCAGCGCCGCGTCCTCGAGGTGCTTCGGGTACGGGATCGGCACCTCCTCGCTGCACACGCGCACGGGTGGCGCGTCGAGCGAGAAGAAGCCCTCCTCGGCCACGCGGGCCACGACCTCGGCCGCGAGGCTCACGCTGCGCCAGCCCTCGTCGACGACGACGAGGCGCTTGGTCTTGTCGACCGTCGCCAGGATGGCCGCGCCGTCGAGCGGGCGAAGCACGCGCAGATCGAGCACCTCGGCGCTGATGCCCTCGGCAGCGAGCACCTCCGCGGCCGCCAGAGTCTTCGGCAGCGAGCCCCCGTAGGTGACGAGGCTCACGTCGCTGCCCGGGCGACGCACGCACGCATGGTCGATGTCGACCGCGCCCGCGCCCTCCGGGAGCTCGCCCTCCAGGTTGTAGAGCAGGGCGTTCTCGAAGATGAGCACCGGATCGGGGTCGGCGAGCGCCGTCGGGAGCATGCCGCGCGCGTCCGCGAGCGTGCCCGGCGCGACGACGCGCAGGCCGGGGATGTGCGCGTACCAGCCCTCGAGGCTGTGGGAGTGCTGGGCCGCGAGCTGCCGGCCCGCCCCCGTCGCCATGCGGATGACGACCGGCACCTCGAACTGGCCGCCCGACATGTGGCGCAGCGTCGCCGCGTTGTTGAGGATCTGGTCGAGCGCCAGCAGGCTGAAGTTACAGGTCATGATCTCGACGATGGGACGCATGCCGCCGAGCGCCGCGCCGATGCCCGCCCCGACGAAGGCCGACTCCGAGAGCGGCGTGTCGCGCACGCGCTCGGGCCCGAGCTCGTCGTGCAAGCCCTTGCTGCACGCGTAGCAGCCGCCGTAGCGGCCGACGTCCTCGCCCATCAGGAACACGCGCGGGTCGCGGAGCAGCGCCTCGCGCAGCGCCTGACGCACGCACTCGCGGTAGGTGGTCTTCACGGTGGCCTCCGGGCGTAGACGTCGGTGGTGAGCCGCTCCACGGGCTCCCAGCTGCCCGCCTCGGCGAAGGCGACCGAGGCGTCCACCTCGCTCACGACCTCGGCGTCGAGCGCCGCCATGGCTGCCTCGCCGAGATCCAGCCTCGCGCGCAAGAGGGCGATGGGATCGCGCGCGCGCCAGGTCGCGACCTCGGACTTCGTGCGGTAGAGCTCGGCGTCGAACATCGAGTGCGCGCGGAAGCGGTAGGTCACGAGCTCGAGGAAGCGCGGGCCCTCGCCGCGACGGATCGCGGCGACGGCGGAGCGCGTGGCGTCGCCGACGTCCACGACGTCCATTCCGTCCACGCGCGCCGCGGGCAGGGCGTAGCTCGCGGCCTTCGCCACGAGGTCGACCTGCGACTGCGCGCGCTCGAGGGCCGTGCCCATGGCGTAGAGGTTGTTCTCGCACAGGAACAGGACCGGCAGCTTCCACAGGGCGGCGAGGTTCAAGGACTCGTGGAACTCGCCCTCCGCGACCGCCCCGTCGCCGAAGAAGCACGCCGTCACGCGCGACTGCTTCTGCAAGGCGTCGGCGAGCGCGAGGCCGACGGCGAGCGGCAGCCCACCCCCCACGATGGCGTTGCCTCCGTAGAAGCGCGTGGCGGCGTCGAAGATGTGCATCGAGCCGCCGCGCCCGCGGCTCGCGCCCTCCCACTTGCCGTACATCTCGGCCATGACGGCGTTCATCGCGACGCCGCGGGCGAGCGCGTGGCCGTGCTCCCGGTAGGTCGCGACGACGGCGTCGTCGGGCAAGAGCTCGGGCATGACGCCGGCCGCGATCGCCTCCTCGCCGATGTAGAGGTGCAGAAAGCCGCGGATCTTCTCGGCCTGGTAGAGCTCCGCGCAGCGCTCCTCGAAGCGCCGGATGCGCAGCATCTCCCGCAGCAGGCGGAGGCCTCGTTCGCGTGTGAGCTCGCTCACGTTCCACCCTCCAGGGTCGAGGTGTCGCCCTCGGGCAGCCCCAGCTCGCGCGCCTTGAGGAGCCGCCGCATGATCTTGCCGCTGCGCGTGCGCGGCAGCCCGGGCAGAAAGGCGATCTCCTTCGGGGCGATCGCCGCACCGAGGCGCTTGCGCGCATGGCCGATGAGCTCCTGCGCGAGCGCGTCGCTAGCCTCGAAGCCGGGCTTCAACGCCACGAAGGCCTTGACGACCTCCATGGCCACCGGGTCCGGCCGGCCGATGACGCCCGCCTCGGCCACGGCCGGGTGCTCGAGGAGAGCGCTCTCGACCTCGAAGGGCCCGATGAGGTGCCCGGCGCTCTTGATGACGTCGTCGGCGCGCCCGACGAACCACAGGTAGCCGTCGGCGTCGCGCTTCGCGAGATCGCCCGTGAGGTACCAGCCCTCGACGAAGCACTTGCGGTAGCGCTCCTCTTCGCCGAGGTAGCCGCGGAACATCGAGGGCCAGCCGGGCCGGAGCGCGAGCTCGCCCTCGACGCCGGGCTCGCGCACGAGCTCGAAGGGCTCGCCCTCGCGCCCGCCGCGCACGATCGCCGCCTCCACGCCGGGCAGCACCTTGCCCATCGACCCGGGGCGGATCTCCATGCCCGCGAAATTGGCGACCATGATGCCGCCCGTCTCGGTCTGCCACCAGTTGTCGTGGATGGGCAGGCCGAAGGCGTCGAGGCCCCAGAAGACGGCCTCCGGGTTCAGGGGCTCGCCCACGCTCGAGATGAAGCGCAGCGCCGGGTAGCGCCGCGCCCGCACGAGCTCCGCGCCGCCGCGCATCATCATGCGCACGGCGGTCGGCGCCGTGTACCAGACGTCCACCCGCTCCTCCGCGAGGATGCGCGTCCAGCGCTCCGCGTCGAAGTCGGCCTCGTCGACGAGCAGCGTGGCCCCGACGGTGAGCGGCGAGACGATGCCGTAGGAGGTGCCCGTGACCCAGCCCGGGTCGGCCGTGCACCAGAACACGTCGCCCGGGCGCAGATCGAGCGCGAGCCGGCCGGTGGCGTGGTGCATGACGACCGCCTCGTGGACGTGGACGGCGCCCTTCGGCTTGCCCGTCGTGCCGCTCGTGAAGTGCAAGAGGGCCATGTCCTCGGGGTGCGTCGGCCCGATCTCGAATTCGTCCGCCGCAGCGCGCATCGCGCGGGCCCAGTCGAGCGTGCCGGGCACGCTGGTCAGGCGCTCGTCCTCGCCGACGAGCATCACCTGGAGCCGCGGGAACCGGGCCGCGATCGGGGCGATCTTCTTCCGGTACGCGGCCTCGGTCGTCACGAGCAGGCGCGCGTCGCCGATGCGCAGGCGCGCCGCGATGGGCTCGGGCCCGAACGCCGAGAAGAGCGGGGCGAGCACGCTCCGGTTCTTCAGCGTGCCGAGCGCGGCGACGTACAGCTCCGGGATGCGCCCGAGGAGCGAGAAGACACGCTCACCGGGCCCGACACCCGCGGCGGCGAGCGCGTTCGCGAAGCGGTTCGTGGCGCGCTCGAGCGCGGCGTAGTCGAGCTCGCGCCGCTCGCCGCGCTTGCCGAGCCAGCGGATCGCGGTTTGCCTGCCGAGCCCGCTGCGCGCATGGCGCGTGACGGCCTCGTGCGCGATGTTGAGCCCGCGCCCGCCCGGAAGGCCGTCGAGCCAGGCTCGCGCCTGCGCCCAGGAGAAGTCTCGGCACAGGGCCTCGTAGGACGGCGCTCGCCCCGACCTCTGGGACTTCGCGATGACTCTCGGTCGTTCCACGGGCGCGGCACCTGCTCCTCGGTACCGCGCAGCACCTGCCCGACTTCCAGCGCTTCACCTGCAACGTGGGTCGCGCGGAAGCGTCGGTCAACCCTCAGCCGTCGAGGCGCTCGTCGAGGTCGCGGAAGCGGCTGGCGAGGGAGCGAAGGAGCGCGCCGACCCAGGTGTCGAGCCCGAGCTGCTCGGTGAGCGCGGCGCGCGTCACGACCACGGCCGTCACGTCCTCGACGGCGGCCACCGTGGCCGAGCGCGGCGCGTTCGAGAGCACCGCCATCTCGCCGAAGACCTCGCCCGGCCCCATGCGCCGCAGCTCGCGCCGCCCGCCGGGCGCCTCCTTGTAGGCCACGGCCTCGCCGTGCAGGATGACGTACGCGGCGTCGCCGACCTCGCCCTCGACGACGATGCGCGTGCCGGCCGGGAAGCGCTCGGTCGGGAGGTGGAGCCCGCCGCGCAGGAAGTCGCGCACGTCGGCGCGCAGCTCGGCCGCGGTGGCATAGCGAGCGGCGGGGTCGAACGCCATCGCGCGGTCGATGATCTGGACGATGCGGCGCGACACCACGCGCTCGTCGACGAGCTCGTACACCGGGCGGTACGCGGCGCGGCGCGCGCGCTCGATGCGCTGCGCGGCCGCCTTGTCGTCGTACGGCAGGGCGCCCGTGACGAGCTGGTAGAGGATGGCGCCGAGCCCGAACACGTCGGTGCGGGTGTCGCACCTGGCACCGGGGGACAGCTGCTCGGGGGCCATGTAGGCGACGGTACCGACGATGCCCTCCTCGGGCGGCTCGGTGGGTGGGCCCGTGTCTCCCCGCACGTCGACGCCCGGACCGACGACGCGCGCCACGCCCCAGTCCATGACGTAGACCTCGCCGAACTCGCCGACCATGAGGTTCGAGGGCTTGAGGTCGCGGTGGATGACGCCGCGACTGTGCGCGTAGGAGATCGCCTCGCACACGCGGATGAAGATCTCGAGTCCCTCGGCCAGGCGCTCCGAGGAGCCGACGGGGCGCGCCGGACTCGCCAGCCATTGCGCGAAGGAGACGCCGCGCACGAGCTTCATCGTGAAGTACGGCGCGCCGGTCGTCGGGTCGATCCCGAGATCGTGGACGGGCACGATGCTCGGGTGCTCGAGCTGGCCCGTGATGCGCGCCTCGTCGACGAATCTTCCGACCCACTCCGGCTGCGCGGCGCTCGGATCGAGCACCTTGATCGCGACCTCGCGGTAGAGCACCCGGTCGCGCCCGCGCAGCACCGTGCCCATGCCCCCGCGTCCGACCTGCGCGAGCCGCTCGTAGCGCGGCGCGGGCGAGCTGCGCAGCGCGGCGAGGGTCTGCTCCACCGACACGGGGTCCCGACGGTACGGCGCCGTCGTGGGCTCGGCCCCGGTCGAGCCGTGGCCGACCACGGTCGTCACGCCCGCTGCCGCGGCGCCCCGGGCGGCACCGGCCCCGGGGGGCTCCGACGCGACCGGAGCGGCGGGAGCCAGCGTGTCGTCCCCCGCCGAGCGCAGCGTGTGGTCGGGGCACGGGGCCGCCTTCTCGCCTTGCGACATGGTGGTGGGGGCCGCTCGAGCGGCATCTCGACTCTACGGTTCCGGGGGGGTCGTCGAAGTGAGCTACGTCAACTCGCGGCGCTCCGCGCGCGCCCGGACCTCGGCCAGCACCGAGGCCGCCCGTGCGGGCACCGAGGTGAAGCAGACGGTCGCGGAGCCGGCGTGCCCCGAGAGCACCTTGGCGTAGATCTCGACCTCGCCGTCGCCGTCCGAGAGCAGGATGCGTACGTCGCCGAGCTCGGGGACCGCGAGACCGGTGGCGATGGTGGCGCCCGTCGGTGACAGCGCGACGATCGTGCCCTCGTGGCGCGTCGCCTCGAGCTCCTTGCCGGCGAGGCGCGTGAGCGCGACCGGCACGCCGCGCTCGAGCGCACGGAGCTCGGCGGCGCGAGGCGGGACGTCGAGCGCGAAGCGCCCGACCACGCCGAGCACCTCGAGCACCTCGAGCGGGTCGGCGGCGCCCTTCACCCGCACGGTGCGGCGTGCACCGACGCGCGCCACGTCGCCGGACGCGCGCTGCGTTGCGGCGGACGTGAGGACCTGTCCGCCCACGCTGAGCGACTCGATGCGCGAGGCGAGGTTCACGGTCGAGCCGACGACGCCGTACTTGGCGCGCTTGCGCGACCCGATGTTGCCGACGACGGCACGGCCGGTGTTGACCGCGACTCCCATCTCGACCGCCGGTAGTCCGTGCGCGGCGTTGAAGGCGTTCACGCTCGTCATGGCGCACTGCATCGCGACGGCGCACGCGAGCGCGCGCTCGGCGTCGTCGGGGCGGCACAGGGGCGCTCCGAACACCGCGAGGATGCCGTCCCCGATGAACTCGTCGACGGTGCCGCCGAAGCGGGAGATGACGTCGGTCATCGTGCCGAGGTAGCTGTTGAGCAGCTCGACCACGCCGGCCGGATCGAGCGACTCGACGACGGCCGTGAAGCCGCGCAGATCCGCCATGAGCACGGAGACCTCGCGCATCTCGCCGCGCAGCTCGAGGCCCACCGGCGAGGCGAGCACGGCGTCGACGACCTCCTCGCTCACGTAGCGGCCGAACACGTCGCGGATGAAGCGACTGCGGGCCGCGAGCTCGGCGGCGAGCGCGCGCGCGCGATCGGTGGCCTCCTTCAGCGCGAGCTGCAGGCGCAGGCGCGCGAGGATCACGGGAAAGTCGACGGGCTTGGTCACGTAGTCGTTGGCCCCGCGCCGAAGCGCCTCGACGATGTCCGAGGAGTCGCCGCGCGCGGTCGCCATGAGGACGGGCAGGGCCGAGGCCGGGTGGCGCTTGCGGATGACGTCGAGCACCTCGAGCCCGTCCATGCCGGGCATCATCACGTCGAGCACCACGAGGTCGAACGCCTGCCCTTCCATGAGCGCGAGCGCCGCCTCGCCGGAGGCCGCGGTCGTCACGGCGTAGCCCTTGCGACCGAGGCGCTTGGCGAGCATGTCGCGGTTGCGCTCCTCGTCGTCCACGACGAGCACCGAGCCCGCGCCTGTGCCGCTGCGGCCCGGGGCCGCGTCGGGGTCGGGGTCGAGCTCGAACTCGGGCGCGGAGGCGCGCGCCGCGAGCGCGACCTCGCTCCCGCGTAGCGACGGCGCCGCGAGCGACGCGGGCGCGACCGAGACCGGCGGGGCGGAGGCGTCGAGCATGCGCTCGACGGCGCCCGCGAGATCGT
>JACRDA010000133.1 GCA_016212965.1 Myxococcales bacterium | reverse complement strand
GGGCGACCGGCGGCGCGGGCGGTGCCGGCGCAACCGGCGGCGCGGGCGGTGCCGGCGCGAGCGGCGGAGCGGGCCAGGGTGGGGCCGGGGGCTGCGGGTCGGACTCCGACGGCGACGGCCTCGGCGACTGTGCCGACCCTTGCCCGCTCGATCCCGACAATGACCTCGACGCCGACGGCTTCTGCGCCGACGCCGATTGCGCGCCGCTCGATCCCGCGGTGTTTCCCGGTGCGCCCGAGGTCGCCGACGGGCTCGACGCGGACTGCGACGGGCTCGACATCGATCCGCTCCCGGTGGGGGGCCTGTACGTGTCCGTCTCGACGGGCAACGACGCCTGGCCGGGCACGCCCCAGCAGCCCTTCGCCACGATCGCGCACGCCGTTGGCGTCGCGGCCCCCGGCGCGACCATCTTCGTGGCCGAGGGCCAGTACGCCGAGGCGGTGTTCACGCAGCAGAGCATCCTCGGCGGCTGGTCCACGGACTTCACGGCCTGGAGCCCCGCCGTCCGCGTCACGCGCTGGACGTCGCCGGACGGCACGACGCCGCTCACCTTCTTCGACGTAGGCGGGCCGCCGGTCGTCTACGCGGGCATGACGATCGAGAACGCGAGCGGCTCGGCCGTCGCGCTCTACGGCGGCCAGGTGACGGTGCGCGACGTGCACGTGACCGGGTCGGCGGCCGCGCTCGCCGCGCAGTCGGGTGCCGTCGTCCTGTTCGTGGCGGGCACGGCCCAGGCGAGCGCCGCGCCGGCGCTGCTCGTCGACTCGGCGACGCTCACGGTGCGCGCATCGGACGCCGTGGGCACCATCGGCATCGAGGCGTTCAACGCCGAGCTCCACGTCGAGAGCTCCCACGCGACGGGCGACGAGGCCGGGATCAAGGCCTGGGGGAGCCCGAGCCTGCTCGAGGTGCACCGCTCGACGGCGCGGGGAGTCCAGTACGGGCTCTCGAGCCAGGGCGCGGCGGTGGTCACCGAGAGCGACATCCGGGCCTCGGACACGACGAAGTACACGCGCACGACCGGCCTGTTCTCCACGCTCTCGCTCGTGCTCGACCGGAGCGTGGTGTTCGCCGAAGGGGGCACCGACTCGACCTACGCCGCCGGGCTGCGCGGGACCGCGACCGTCACGAACAGCGTGTTCATCGCCGGCGCGGCGCCGTTCGGCAGCACCGGCGTGTGGGTGCACCTCGGCGGCGCGGCCACGGTCTCCAACTCCTACGCGCGGGGTGGCGCGGCGTCGTGGCTCTCGCACGGGATCGACGTGGCCGCGGGCTCCTCCGCCACGCTCGTCAACGACGTGCTCGGGTGGACCGCCGGCGCCACCCACCCCGAGCCCGTCTACGTCGGCGAGGGCGCGAGCGCGACCACCGTGGCGCTGCTCGTTCCGACCGCGTCGTGCGCCGTCGCGTTCGGCGGGTTCCCCCCGTACAACTACGTGTGCATCGACGTCGTCAACGCCGACAGCTGCGCCAACTGGTCGTACGGCTGCGTCCAGACGAGCGGCTTCGCGAGCGGGGATCCGCTGTTCGTCGACCCGCTCACCGACTGGGCGCTCGCACCGGCAAGCCCTGCCCGGAACACGGGCGTCGATCCTGCGCCCTGGGTTCCGCCGGATCTCGCGGACCACGACCTGCGAGGCGCTGTCCGCCCGCAGGGCGGCTCCTGGGACCGGGGTCCGACCGAGCAGTAGGCGCGCGCCGCGGTCTCGCTCTCTCAGGCCGCGCGCACCGGCACGCCGAGATCCTCGAGCCGCGCCTCGAGCGCGGTGACGCAGGGGTCGGCGGCCGACGTGCGTCGCACGCGCCCGTGATCGTGGTGGCACAGGCCGATGCGCATGCGGGCCGTCACGGCCGCGTGCCGCTCGGGCGCGCCGGAGTCGGACTCCGGGCTGCCCACGACGGCGCCGGGCTCGCCCGCGGTCGCGCCCTCGGCGATGCGGTACAGGGCGTCGCTCAGCAGGGCAGCCGCGGCATCGTCCCCGTAGCAGGCGCGCATGGGTGCGCGCGCGGTCGCGTAGAGCTCGAGCTCGTAGCCCGCCGGTCTCGGCGCGGCGCCGTCCGGGACGCGGACGGCGTAGTGCACGTCGTACGCCCTGGCGAGCGCGGCGAGGTCCGCGTCGCTGCGCCGGCCACGGGTGCGATGGACGGCCCGCGGTCCCCAGGTCTCGAAGCCTCTGGCCAGCGTTCCCATGGTGCCTCCTCTGGAAATGTGACCTTACGGAATATATCAGACTCGGCCCGTCATTCCTACGCTCGTCCGCCCCGCCCCCGCGCGGCCGGGAGCGCGCGCGTTCGGCTCGACCGGCGTCCGCGCCGCGGCCAAGCTCGAGGCATGGAGATCGAGGAGAGCTGTCCGTACTGCGGGGCGAGCGTGACGATCGAGGTCGACACGTTCGGGGGGCGCGAGCAACGCTACGTGGAGGACTGTCCGGCCTGCTGTCGCTCCTGGGACGTGAGCGTGCACGTCGACGCCGAGGGCGAGGCGAGCGCCGTCGTCGCGCGTCAGGACGACTGAGCCTAGCCCCCAGCCCCTAGCCCCTAGCCCCCAGCCCCTAGCCCCTAGCCCCTTGCCCCTTCACCCTCGTCTCGCAGGTCCCTTCGACGTCGTCGTGGTCGGAAGCGGCATCGGCGGGCTCGTGGCGGCGCTCGCGGCCGCGCGCGCCGGGCTCGGCGTCCTCGTCCTCGAGGCGCGCAAGCAGTTCGGCGGCTACTGCAACCCTTTTCGGCGCGGGCGCTACCGCTTCGACCCGGGCCTGCACTATCTCGGCGAGTGCGGGCCCGGAGGGCAGATGACGCGCGTGCTCGAGGCGCTCGAGCTCGCCGACGCCGTGCGCTTCCGCGAGCTCTCGCCCGGGGGCTTCGACCGCATCGTGCTGCCCGACTACGAGGTGGCGATGCCGCGCGGCGCGGCGGCGTACGAGGAGCGCCTCGCCCGCGACTTTCCGGCCGAGCGCGCCGGGCTCGCGCGCTTCTTCGCGCTCCTGGCCGAGCTCCGCGCGATGCGGGCAGCGCAGGAGAGCCGGCCGGCCGGGTCGAACGCCTTCGAGGCCGCGATGGACGTGCCCTTTCTGCTCGAGCACGGCCGCTCGACCTTCGCCGAGGTGCTCGACCCGCTCATCGCCGACCCCGTGCTCCGCGCCGTCCTCGCCGCGCAGTCGGGCGACTACGGGCTGCCGCCGAGCCGCGCCTCGGCGCTCGTCGCGCTCGGCACGCTCGACCACTACCTCGACGGCGCGTACTTCCCGGTGGGCGGCGCGGGCGCGCTGCGCGATGCCTTCGTCGCCGCCATCGAGCGGCAGGGTGGCGTCCTCGCCCGCCACACGCCGGTCGAGCGCATCCTCGTCGAGGCGGGGCGCGTGACGGGGGTGCGCACGGCGGCGGGCGACACGATCCACGCGCGCGCGGTCGTGTCGAACGCGGACGCCGCCCACACCTACGCCGCGCTCGTCGGCTCGGAGCACCTGCCCGCGGCCGCGCGCCGCAAGGCCGAGCGGACCCGCCCCTCGGTCGGCTCGGTGTGCCTGTTTCTCGGCACCGACCTCGACCTCGGCGCGGCGGGCATGACCGACGCGAACGTGTGGATCTACCCGACGGTCGATCTCGAGCGCTGCTACGCGCCCATCCTCGCCGGCGAGCTACCCGATCTCGACTTCTTCTTTCTGTCGTCGCCGTCGCTGAAGGACCCCGGCGCGGCGGGCCCGCCGCCCGGCCCGCCGCCGGGCCACGACGCGCTCGAGCTCGTCGCGCTCGCGCCCTTTCGGCCCTTCGCGGCGTGGCACGGGCGTCGCTCGATGCGCCGCGGCCCCGAGTACGAGGCGACGAAGGCCGAGCTCGCCGCCCGCTACCTCGCCGCCGTCGAGCGCGTCCTGCCGGGCGTGTCGGATCACCTGAAGGTCGTCGAGGTGGCGACCCCCGTCACGAACGCGAGCTACGCAGGCGCGCCCGACGGCGCGATCTACGGGCCCGAGGCGACCCCCGCGCAGATGGGCCCGTGGCGCTTCGGCACCGAGGGCGCCCTGCCCGGCCTCTTCCTCGCGGGCTCGTCCACGGCCGCGGCCGGGTGCAGTGACCAGAGCATGCACGTGAGGATGAAGCCGCAGGTCGCGCGTCCAGGTGTGCAGGACGAGCGTCGCGCCGACGGTCGCGTGCAGCCGACGCTCGCCGAACTCGAGCAGCACGCGACCGGTGACGTGAAAGAGGG
>JACRDA010000138.1 GCA_016212965.1 Myxococcales bacterium | reverse complement strand
GCACCGGCGCTGGGGGCGTCCTGGGAGGAGGCGGAGGAGGTCAAAAAGTGTGCCAGGCGCTCGACTTGAGCGGCGGAGCCGGCGGGAGCGGCCTCAACGGCGCGACGGGTGGCAATGGCAACGCAGGCAACGGGCCCGGTGGCCTCGGGACCGGCGGGCCGGGCGGAGCAGGCGAAGCATTGGTCGGCCAGTGCACCGGGGGCGAGGGTGCAGACGGCACCCCCGGCACTCCCGGCCCCGGCGCGAGCGGCTCCGGCGCGCTGACGGCCGCGGGCTACGCGGGCGTGGTCGGCGGTGCCGGTGTCAGCGCGGGCACGCCCGGCGCAGGCGGCGGCGGTGGCGGAGGCGCCAACCTCTGCCCGGGTGCGGGCTCGAGCGCGGGCGGCGGCGGTAGCGGCGGATGCGGCGGCCTGCCGGGTACGGGCGGAGGCCCCGGGGGCGCCAGCCTCGCGCTCGCGAGCCGCAACGCCACGCTCACGCTCTCGACCGTGACGCTCGTTGCAGCCAACGGCGGGCCAGGCGGCACGGGCAGCACCGGGCAGGACGGTGGCAGCGGCGGCGGCGGCGGGTTGCCGGGCGGCAATCCGAATCCAGGGACCGACGGAGCCTGCTCCGGAGGCCAAGGCGGCAAGGGCGGGCGCGGCGGCGCGGCCGGTGGCGGACTCGGCGGCCACTCCCTCGGCATCGCCTACGCCGGCACGGCGCCCACGGAGCAGGGCGTCACCATCACGACGGGCGCAGCCGGCCCCGGCGGCGCCGGCGGCGACGGCGGGCCGACCAACCAAGGTGGCGCGGAGCCTCGGGCCAGAAGGCCGACCGGCTCGAGCTGCCCTCGACGTGACGGGCGGTGTCGGCGACATCGCCGACCGAGAGCCCCGCCCCACTCTCACTCGCCCCCAGGCGAGGCGCCAGGACGGCGCCTTTCTCCTGCACTCGGTGACCCAGGACCTTCACCATGCACAGCCATGCCAGACTCCGCTACCGCAGCGCTGCCCTTCTTGTCGCCCTGATGGTGCTCTCCGTCGGCTGGCGTGCGGGCGCCGACGGCGCGCACTTGCCGGCGCGCGACACCGAGGCGGCCGCGAGGGCTTTCGACATCGGCAAGGGTCTCTACGCGGATCACAAGCTCGAGGAGGCACGCGCTGCATTCGCCGAGGCCGTCGAGAACGACCCGAACGTGGTGCAGTACCTCGCGAACCTCGGCACCGTCGAGCTCGGGCTCGGGCGCAACCGCGACGCGGCGGAGCACCTGACGCGCGCCATCGAACTCATCGACGACGACCCGAGTGTCGATCCACAGAAGGCCGAGCCGCTCCGCAGGCTGCGCGACGCCGCGGGCCGCGAGGTCGGCGCGTTGGAGGTGCGCGTCAACGTCACGGGTGCGCGCATCTACATCGACGAGCGTCACATCGGGTCGGCACCGGTCGGCACCGGAGCCGCCTACCTGGACCCAGGCGAGCACCGGATCCGGGCGACCGCAGACGGCTACGGCGACGTCACCGTAGGCATGACGCTCGAGAAGGGCGAGAGGAAGGCCGTGTCCCTGACGCTTCCGGCAAGCAGTATGCCTGCGCCGGCGGCACGGCACGGCACGGGCGGACCCGAGGTGCCACGCGCCGGCGACGGCGGCGGCACCGCGCAGCACGTGACCATCATCGCAGGCGCCAGCCTCACCGTGGTCGCGCTCACGACCGGCATCGCTGCCTCGGTCGCGTCCGGACGTGCGGGCGCAGAGGTGACGGAGCTCGCCGGGGTCCTCGACATCGAGTTCCCGGCGCACAACGGTTGCGTGGCGCCGACAGGCTCGCGGGTCCTTCTTTGCGCGGCGCTGAATTCATCCGCGGAGGCTGAGCGGGTCTGGCGGACCACGGCCATCGCCGGGTACTCGGTCGCGGGCGCGCTCGGACTTGGCACAGTGCTCGCGGGGGCCCTCTGGCCAGGCGCGGACGAGGGCGGGGCAGCGCGCGCCCTCGCGGTGCCATGGGCGAGCCACGGCGTCGCGGGCATTGCCGTCGTCGGGGCGTTCTAGCCTGGAGCCTAGAGCGAGCCCTCGACCTAGGCGATGCGCACGACCACGCGGTCGGTGCCGAGGCGGAGCTGGCGCGTGGAGGGCCGCCGCTCGATGAGCGCGCCCGCGTTCCCGACGCCGCTCGACGCGAGCTGCTCGCGCGCGCGGAAGATGAGGACGGACAGGTGCTCCGGATCGAGGTGGAGCATGTCACCGAGCTCCTCGACGTGGAGCCAGCCGTGCTCGGCGGCTGGCAGGTCCGAGCTCGCAGCGGCGGTCTGCCGCGCGCGCGCCAGGGTGAGCAAGAGGTAGTGGTGGGCGCGGGCCGGGAGCGCGGTCACGCCGCGCGCGTGCACGACCGCGAGCTCGACGTGCTCCTCGTCGCGGCTGACGGCGAAGTCGAGCGTCACGTTCGACAGCGCCGGGGCCGCCTTCGAGACCCGGCGCGTCGTGTCGACCGCGCCCGCGGGCACGGGCGGCGGCACGCTGAGGACCCACGCCCCGTCCGCCTCGAGCAGCTCCTGATCGACGGCGGGCCGCGAGGCCCCGTGGTCCTCGACGAGCCAGTGTCCGGGCACGGTCTCGATGACCGAGACGCGCGGATCCTTGTCGCTCGGCAACACCAGCAGGCCGTGCTCGGCCACCCGCACGGCCTTTCCGCGGGCGCGCCGGGCGCTCGCGACGGGCGGCAGCTCGTCCCCTAGGGTCCAGGTCTCGGCGGCGCTGCCGAACACGATCGTGGCGCCGGTGCGGAGCGGCACGCGCTTGCCGGCCCCGACCTTTGCGGCGTCGACGAAGGTCCCGTTGCGGCTGGCGAGATCGCGCAGCTCCCAGCGCGCGCCGGTCCAGAAGATCGAGGCGTGCTCGGCCGAAACGCTGGGATCTTCGAGCCGGACGGCGCACCCCGGCGCACGGCCCACGAGCGAGCGGGCGGCGAGGGACTGGGGCGGCCGGGCCGGATCATGGGACTTCAGCACCGCCACGTTCCGAGGCTAGTATCGCGGACGGCGCGCCGGCAATGCCGGGCGCGCCACGAGCCCCGATGACGCCCCCCCCCGACTCGAGCGCGCCAGCCGGCGAGCGCGCGATCCCGCCGACGCTCGAGGTGCCGGGCGCCGTCCGTCCGGCGCGCGTCCCCGCGCCCGCGGAGCGCCCGCTGGCGCCCACCCTGACCGTGCCGGGCGCGTGCGAGCCGGTCCCGAGCACGCCCCCGGGGCGGAGCGAATCGGTCGCGGCGAGCGGCCCGATCCACGCCGAGCGCTACGAGGACCTCGGGCGCATCGCGCGCGGCGGCATGGGCGACGTGCGCCGCGTCTGGGACCACGCCCTCGGGCGCGGGCTCGCGATGAAGGTCCTGCCGTGGGATCACGTGGACTCCGATCCCGGCCGAGCGCGCTTTCTCGCCGAGGTGCGCATCACGGCGTCGCTCCAGCACCCCGGCATCGTGCCGATCCACGAGGGCGGGGAGCTGCCCGACGGCCGGCTCTGGTTCACGATGAAGGAGGTGCGCGGCCGCACGCTCCGCGCGGTCATCGCGGAGCTCCACCGGCAGGGCCCCGGCGGCGGCGAGACGCCGTCCCTGCGGCGCGTGCTCGAGATGTTCCTGCGCGTGTGCGAGACCGTGGCGTACGCCCACAGCCGCGGCGTCGTGCACTGCGACCTCAAGCCCGACAACGTCATGATCGGGGAGTTCGGCGAGGTGCTCGTGCTCGACTGGGGCGTCGCCAAGGTCGTCGGCGTCCCGAAGAGCGCCCGGGGTCTCGGCGTCGAGGCGACCCTCGGGACCGGGCCCGAGCGCGAGCTCGAGCCGCTCCTCACCGCGCGCGACGAGGTGCTTGGCACGCCCGGCTACATGTCCCCCGAGCAGGTCGGCGGCGACCCGACGAGCATCGGCCCGGCGACCGACGTGTACGCGCTCGGGGCGGTGCTCCACGAGATCTTGAGCGGCAAGCGCCCGGGCGCGCTCACGGCGGCCCCGGGCGAGGGCCCCGCCTGGTCCCGGGTCCTGCGGGGCGTGTCGCTGCCGCCGCCGCCGCCCGGCGTGCCGGACGAGCTCGTGGAGCTCACGGCGCGTGCGACGGCGCGCGACCCGGCCGAGCGCTTCGCCGACGCGCAGGGGCTCGCCGAGGGCGTGCGGAGCTGGCTCGACGGCGCGGCGCGCCGGGAGCGGGCGCTCGCGATGGTCGCCGAGGCCGAGGCCATCCGGCCCCGGATCGTCGAGCTCCAGGCGCGCGCGCGCGCCCGCGGCGAAAAGGCGCGCGACGTGCTCGCCCCGCTCCGCCCCTACGCGCCGGTGAGCGAGAAGGCGCCCGGCTGGCGCCTGCTCGAGGAGCAGGAGCAGCTCGAGCGGCAGGCCTCGCTCGAGGAAGTGGCGTGGATGCAGGCCCTGCGCGCGGCCCTGTCCGAGGTGCCGGAGCTCCCCGAGGCGCACGACGCCCTCGCGGACCACTACCGGGAGCGCCTGCTCGCGGCCGAGGCCCGGCGCGACGCGCGCGCGGCCGCGCGCCACGAGGCGCTCCTGCGGGCACACGACCGCGGGCAGCACGCGGCCTTCCTGCAGGGCGACGGCCGGTTGACCCTCGTGACCGAGCCAGCAGGGGCGGAGGTGACGCTCCATCGCTACCGCGAGCGCGACCGCCGGCTCGTCGCCGAGCGCGTGGCCGAGCCCGGACCGACGCCGCTCCGCGACGTCACGCTGCCGCGGGGGAGCTACCTCCTCACGGTCCGCGCGCCCGGGTGCGAGCCCGTCGCGTACCCGGTCGCCCTCGGCCGCTCCGAGCACTGGGACGGCGTGCGGCCCGGCGACCTCGAGCCGACCCCGATCCGCCTCCCGCGCGCGGGCGAGCTCGGTCCCGACGAGGTGCTCGTGCCGGCCGGGTACTTCGTCGCCGGGGGCGATCCCGAGGCCCCCGAGAGCCTGCCGCGCCGGCGACTCTGGGCCGACGCCTTCGTCGTGCAGCGCCACCCGGTCACCGTCGCCGAGTACCTCGCGTTCCTGAACGCGCTCGTGGCCGCCGGTCGCGACGACGACGCCATCGAAGCCTGCCCGCGGGTGTCGCTCGCGCGCGGGGCGCGCGGCGCGGACGCCCTCGCCTACGCGCGCGACGCGGCCGGGCGCTTCGTCCCCCGTCCCGACGCGGAGGCCGAGGACCCGGCGTGTCCGGTCGTCTTCGTCGACTGTCGCGGTGCCGAGCGCTACGCCGGCTGGCTCGCGGCCGAGAGCGGCAAGGCCTGGCGCCTCTTGAACGAGCTCGAGTGGGAAAAGGCGGCGCGCGGCGTCGACGGGCGCTTCATGCCCTGGGGCGACTTCGTCGAGCCGACCTGGGCGTGCGTCATCGGCACGGGCGCCGAGACGCCGCGTCGCACGCGCGTCGACGCCTACCCGAGCGACGTCAGCCCCTACGGCGTGCGCGGGATGGCCGGCAACGTGCACGACTGGTGCAGCGACGAGTGGCGCGAGGACGGCCCGGACACGCCCGGCGGCATCGTGCGCGTCGAGGCGGCGGCGCGCGGGGATGCGGATCTGCGCGTCGCGCGCGGTGGCTCCGCCCTCAGCGGCGCGTGGCGCCTGGCATCGCGGTTCGCGAGCCGGCCCACCGATCGCTTCGGCATCCTCGGCTTCCGGCTCGCGCGCTCGGTGCGCTGACGGCGGCGCGCGCGCCCGTCAGGGGCTCACGGCGTAGTACCAGGTCGTCGCCTGGATGTCGTTCGGGTCGGTGCTCGGGGCGCCCGCCTGGTTCAGCACCTGCGTGAAGGTGAGCGAGGCCGGGTTCGTCGCCCAGATCTTCCCCGTGTTCGAGGTCTTGTACCAGACGGTGCGGAGGAGCTTGTTCGTGCTCGTCTCCTGCTCGGTCAGCATGCCGATGTAGACGCCGCTCTGGTCGGGGTCCGGGGCCTTGTAGAGCTTGTTCGTGCGACCGGTGGTCGGCGTGTACGTGCCCTGCGTCCAGCCCCCGGTGCCGATGTTCTGGGTCCATGTGAAGGCGGCCGGGAGCCGGCCGCGAAAGGTGTCGAGCTGGGCCTCGGTGTACGTGCTCGTCGAGGTCGTCAGGGCGACCGAGCTCCCGGACGCGTTCTGGGCCGTGTACCAGTACTCCTTGTTCGACGCGTAGGCCCCGACCGTCGTGACGTTCGTCGCGATGACCTTGGAGTTCACGTTCGTGCCCGTCATGAACGTGAGCTCGGTGACGTAGCCGGCGCGCTGATCGACAGGGAGCTGCTTCATCACCAGGCCGCGCGCGCGCGGCTTCCGCATCGACCTCTTCGGGCTCGTCATCGCTTCCTCCTTCAGTCGTTCGTCGCTGCGCGGCACGCGGGCCCCGTGCCGCACCCTAGCGGCGGCGCGAGCCGCGGTGAAGCGCCGCGAGTCGTTCAGCCGAAACGGTCGTCGGCCTCGATAGGATCCACCATCGTATCCCGGACGTCGTCGGCGGGGGCCTCCGTGAGCGGGGGGCGCTGCTCGAGGCTGCGGCCGAGGGCGAGCAGCTGGCGCATCAGCGTGGCCGCTCGGCCGGCTGCACCCTTGATCTCGGCGAGGTCGTTCCGGGCGGGGTCGCCCGCGGGCAGCCCGTCGAGCGCGAGATCGGCGCAGGCGAGGATGACCCCGAGCAGGTTGTTGCACTCGTGGGCGATGCCGCCCGCCAAGTTGCCGGACGGAGCTGCGCTCGCCGACCGGACCCCGGCCTCGGCGGGCGAGCGACCCTCGTCGACGGCGAGACGCACGCCCGACGTCGTGCGCGTGCGCCCGGCGGCCCCGCTCGTGCGCAGGGCCGCGCGGAAGCGCGCCTCGGTCGCCTCGAGCACGGCGAGCCGCCGCTGGAAATCCTCTTCCTCGTGCGCTGCCGCGGTCATGTCTCGCTCCCGGTCGCCTTCGTTCATGGGTCCCCGCCTCCGCAGCTCGCATTCTGCGGCTGCACCGGCGGCGTTGACCATTACAGGGCATTACACGGCGGACCGGCCCTGCCGCGGGCGCCCCGACAGGGGCGCAGCCTCGGGCGCAGAGCGGTGCTAGGAGGCGGCAGAGCCCATGCACATCTCGTCCTTCGAAGGCCTCCTCGAGGCCGCCCGCAACCAGCCCGAGCGACAGCGCCTGCTGCTCGTCTTCACCAAGGCCGAGCTCCCCGAGGGCGCGAGCCCCGAGCAGGTCGAGCGCTTCGAGCGCGGCCTCGGCGGCGCGCTCACGCCCGTGATGTTCGTCGACAAGGCGGCCGAGGAGCTCGAGAGCTTCGCCGCGCTCGTCGCCGAGTCCGTCGAGACCGGTCGGAGCTGGGAGGTCGTGTTCGTCGGCTGCCTCGGCGGCCCGGGCCCGCGGGGCCCGAGCGAAGAGGAGACGGAGCGCACGCTCGAGACGATGGTCGAGTCGATCCAGCAGGGCGCGGTCGCGCACTTGCTCGCGTTCCGGCGCGACGGCGAGCCGCTGGCTCTCAGAAGCGATTAGCCGTTAGCCGTTAGCTATTAGCCCAGAGAACTCGCGGTGTTCTCCAGTTTCGGCCCCATCCACGTTTCGGGTGAAACGGTGTCGCCACGTATCATCTCGATATTCTAAGGCTAAAGGCTAAGTGCTAAGCGCTAACCGCTTGATTTGGCACTAGTCCTTGCAGATCTCGGCGACGTCCTTCTCGAAGGGGGCGAACGCGGCCGCGGGCACGCCGTCGGCGACGGCCGCGCGCGCCTTGCCGCACGTCACCTTGCAGTCGGGGGTCTTCGGCTTCTTGCGGCAGCCGTCGAGCTCCATGCGCAGGCCGTCGGCCGCCTGGATCTTGTTGCACTGCGCCTCGATCGACATCTTGTGCATCGCGCCCGTGATCCGGACCGGATCCTCGGCCTTCTCGTAGCGCGCCGCGATCTCGGCGACCTCGCCGCTCGCGGCCTGGCAGGCGTTGAAGACGTCGGTCACCGACGCGGCCGGATCGCTGCGCTTGGCGAAGAAGGCCTGCTCGGCCGTCCCGGGGCCCTTCGCGATGCCGAGCGGCGCCACGACCTTCTTCGCCTCCTCGGTGATCGACTCGGGCGCGATGTGCGGCAGCTTCGTCGCGCCGCCGACGGCGGCGTGCTTGACGAGCGCCGCGTCGAGCGCGTCCACGGCCGCGACGCACTTGTCGATGGCCGGGTCCTCGAGCGCGTCGGCGCACGCGCCGGAGACGGCCTGGAAGGCCGCGACGAGCTCCTTGGCCACGGGGCTCAGGTTGGGGTCGAGCTTCTGGCCGACCATGTTGGCGGCGTGGCGGATGCCGTTCGCGGCGGCCGCGCCCGCGCGCTCGAGCTCGCCGCGCCGCTTCGGGTAGAACTTGTCCGGGGGCGGGGGCGCCTTCAGGTGGGGTCGGTACGCCGAGATGAGCGCCACGGCGGGCGCGAGCTGCTCGGCCTGGACCTCCTGCGGCTTGCCGGCGTCGGGCGTCCCGGCGCCGCCGCCGCCGCAAGCGCTCGCGACGAGGACGAGGCCGACGAGCGAGAGGGAGCGCGCCCTGCCCGGGAGCGCGTGGTGGGTGCGGAGGGTCGAGGTGTCCGACATGCGCCCGGTAGATCACAATCCGGCGGCTACGACAAGAGGGTCGCGCACGGGGGACGAGCCTCTCCCGGACCGCCCGGCTCGAGATTTCGGCTTGTGCCGGTCCGCGCCTCTGCCGACAATGGCGCGCCGGGGCGCTCGGTGGACGAGCGGCGCCGGCGCGGGGACGAGGGGACGACGACGTGGACGTAGAGCGACCGGGCGACGAGCCGCTGCGGACGGACGAGACGGTCGCGCCCGAAGTCCCGGTCGAGGGCGCGCCCGAAGTCCCGGTCGAGGCGCGCTCCCACGCCATCGTGGTCGAGGCCCAGGCGTCGACGGCGGCGTGGACGCGGCTCTTCCGGCTCGAGAGCTTCCGCTATGCGCGGACGGGCTGGTGGCTCGACGCCATCTTGCCGCACGAGCCGCGTGCGTTCCTGGCGGTGGCCTTCCTCTTGCCGATGATCCTGTGGGCGATCGGCTACGGCCTCACCCCGGATGCCGACGCGTACCTCGGCACCCACGACGTGAGCGGGCAGGTGCCCTTCCTCACGGCGCATTTCCTGGCGCTGCGCATGCTCGGGAGCCTGTTCGCGCGCGGGGCCGAGCCGTCGCTCACCGGGCTCGGCGTGACGGCCGACACCTTCGCGCGCTTCCGGCGCGGCCTGCTCGGCGTCGTCCCGAACCTCGCCGGGATCGCAGCGGGCGCGTACTGGATCGTGCGCGACACGACGGTGGCCCTCGTGCCGGGCGACAACGGCCTGACCGCCTTCGACGACCCGGAGCAGTGGGACCTCGGCGCGCTCGGGCCCGCGCAGCAGCAGGTGCTGCTCGGCCTCTGGATCCTCGAGTGGGTCATCTTCGGCATCATCCTCTGGGTCCAGCTCTGGAGCATGGTGGGCCTCGCGCTCGCGATCCGCCGCACCGACTTCAAGCCCCACCTGCACCGGATCATGGTGCGCGACGAGTACCGCGACTTCTTCGCGCTCATCGCGAAGAACGCGACCGTGTGCTCCGCGTTCGCGGTGGCGAACCTCGGCTTCATCGCGTTCACGGGCGAGCTCCTGCCGAAGCCCACACGCAAGGTGACGACGGCGCTCGAGTTCCTCGAGGAGATGAGCGACCTCACGAGCGTCGCCGTGCTCTTCGTCGTCATCGTCGCGGGCTACGTCGGGTACGTGTTCCTCATCCGCCGCGCGCTCACGCAGGCCATCGACAGCGCCTTCGCCGAGGCGGGCGACAGCATGCTCGAGGACAGCGCCAAGCCGCTCGAGCTCTCCGGCGGCGTGACCGCGGAGGACCTCGAGCTCCTGCGGGCCCGCGTCAACTCGTCCGTCGCGCTGCTGCGGGCCATCGCGTTCCAGCGCGAGGTCGACGCGCTCGGCGCCCGTGGCCTGAGCACGCTCATGGCCAAGGCCCTGCCCGTCCTCGCGACCGTCGGGCTGCGCGTGTACAAGCTCATCACGCACCAGCCCCCGGTCGAGTGACGGGCCCGAGCGGCAAGCGCGGGCGCCGTCTTGACGCCGCCCGGGCACGGAGTCACGCCGTCGGCATGGATCGGGCAACCGGTGCGGTGGGCGGCCCCGGGCAGGTGAAGGACGCCCCGTCGTCCTGGGCGCTGCTCGGCGCCGCGGTCTACACGTGGGCGTCGCTCACGACGAGCGCCGAGGCCCCGGGGCTCGCCGCGGACGACGCCGAGCTGCTCGGCGCGCTCGGCGCCGCGCTGCGGCCCGCGCTCGACACGCTGCACCGCGAGGCGCGCGACACCGAGGCGGCGGCGTTCTTCGGGCGGAGTCTGTCGACCGAGGACACGCTCGTCGCCGTGCGGCTGTTGCGCCGGCGCGTGCAGGGCGTGCTCGGTCCGCTCGCCATGAAGCTGTCGCTCCACGCCAAGGAGCACCCCGCCGTGCGCGAGCTGTGCCAGGAGGTGCTCGCGACGGCCGTCGGGGCGCCCATCGAGCGGGCGCAGGGGACCGCCCTGCCGCCCCTGCCGGAAGAGGCCGGCGAGCCGCTGCCGCCCGAGGCGCGGCCGACCGAGTACGCGGCGATGGCCCCCGTCGATCGGCCGATCGCGACCGCCACCGAGGTGCGCGGCGCGGAGACCGCCGCGCGCACGGCCCTCTCGGCCGAGCTCGACCGGGTCCGCGCCGCGCTCGCCGCGCGCTTCGCCGATCGGCCGGACTACGTCGCCTCGTTCTTCGTGACGAGCACGTGGCCGCCGGCCGTGCCGGCCGCCTGACCGGTCGCACGCGCTCCGCGTCCGGGCGGCTTGACTCGGTTCACCCGTGAGGGTCCAATCGGCAGCCCCGATGGGGGCTGAGCTCCCGGCTCCGTGAGGGTGGAGGAACGATGCGCGTCGATGCGTTCTCGCTTGGTTGCGCGGCCCTGCCGGAGGCGGCCTTCGTCGGCTTCAAGGGCACCGAGCGTCTGTGCCGCCCGTTCGAGCTCGAGGTGTTCTTCACGGTGCCGGTCGGCACCGACCCCTGCGCGGCGCTCGGCGCGCCGGCGTCGCTCACGCTCGTCGTCGGCGAGGACCGTGACCCGATGGTGTGGCACGGGATCTTCGCGGTCGTGACCCTGCTCCACGAGACCGCGGAGCGGGCCCTGTACTCGGGCCTGCTCGTGCCGCGCCTGTGGCTGCTCGGCAACTCGGTGCGCAGCCAGGTGCACACGAAGGAGAAGCTCGACGCCTTCGTCGGCCAGACGCTCGAGGACGGCGGGCTCGCGGCCTCGGACTACCGCTTCGAGATCGACACCGGCAGCTACCCCGAGGAGGAGTTCGTCTGCCAGTACCGCGAGACCCACCTCGCGTTCGTGCATCGCTGGCTCGAGCGCGAGGGCGCCTACTACTACTTCGAGCACGAGCCGGCGGACGGCGGGCGCGACATCGTCGTGTTCGTCGACGACAAGGGCCAGCACCAGCCGCTGCCGGGTGCGAAGAAGCTCCGCTACGTGCCGCAGGCCGGGCCGGGCCGGACGACCGGCCAGGCGCTGCGCGAGCTGTCCTGGGACTACGCGAGCGCGCCCGCCACGGTGCTGCTCACCGACTACAACTACGCGACGCCCGCGGCCGCGGTCGAGGGCGAGGGCACGGTCGCTCCCCACGGCAAGGGCCAGCTCCGGAGCCATGGGTACCGCGTGTTCGAGGCGGCCGAGGCCAAGCGCCTCGCCGACGTGAAGGCGCAATCCATCGGCTGCCGCACCTTCGTCGTGCGCGGGCGCGGCAACGTAACCCACCTGCGCGCGGGCTACACCTTCGAGCTCGAGGATCCGCCGGCCGACAGCATTCCGGGCAAGCTCCTCGCCATCGAGCTCCGCCACGCGGGCGCGCTCTCGGGCGCCACGGCCGAGGTCCGACGGCTCACCGGGCTCGACGCGGGCGAGACGTACCGCGTGGAGTTCGAGGCGATCGACGCCGCGGTCCAGTTCCGGGCCCCGCAGCAGACGCCCTGGCCGCGCATCCACGGCTGCGAGAACGCCGTCATCGACGGCCCGGCCAAGAGCCCCTACGCGCAGCTCGACGACGACGGCCGCTACCTCGTGCGCTTCCACTTCGACGCGAGCGACCTCGGCGACGCCGAGGCTTCGACCTACCTCCGCATGATGCAGCCCCACGGCGGCACCATCGAGGGCCACCACTTCCCCCTGCGCAAGGGGACCGAGGTGATGGTCGGCTTCCAGGGGGGCGATCCGGACCGGCCGTTCATCGCGGCCGCCGTGCCGAACGCCGAGCGGCCGAGCACCGTCACGAAGGACAACGACACGGAGAACGTCCTCCGCACCGGCGGCGCCAACCACATGGTGCTCGAGGACGACGACGGCAAGCAGTACCTGCACCTCTTCTCGCCGACCAAGAAGTCCCAGACCAAGCTGGGCGGGCCCCAGAAGTGGAAGTTCTACGGCTTCAAGGGCTCGGGCCCGACCGAGGTGCCGTGCAGCTACCTCGTCACGACGGAGGGCAACGCGGGCTACAGCGTCGGCGGCGGCTGGTGGGAGGACATCCTCGGCGACAAGAACGTGCACGTGAAGGGCGACGTCACGCTCGACGACGACGTGAACCTGAAGACCGAGATCGGCGCGACGGCGAAGGAGACGGTCCACGGCAACCGCGTCGAGACGACGACGGGCACGACGAGCCAGACCTTCCAGAGCGCCCAGCTCGTGCGCTCCAAGGCGACGCGGCTCGACGACGTCGCCGGCGGGACGCACACCCTGACGCGCAAGAGCACGGTCGTCGACTTCGTCGCGGGCACGTGGAAGCAGACGGTGACCGGCGCCGTGACGGAGAACTTCGGACCGCAGGTGACGCTCGTCGTCGGCCAGACGAAGCTCGACAGCAAGACGAACATCGATCTCAAGGCGGGCGGCGCCATCGTCATGATCGGCTCGGACGTGTCGGCGAAGGGCAGCGTGCAGACCGAGTGGTACGTGCCGGACACGCTCGAGCTCTTCGGCAACAAGAACTCCCTCACGGCGGTCAAGGCGGAGGCCGTCGCGATGAGCCTCGCCCTGACCGGCGCCAAGAAGGAGTACGTCAAGAGCTCCAACGCCGTGGTCGGGGTCAAGATCGACGTCACGGGCACGAAGAAGGAGTACGCCGGCACCACCAAGTACGTCGGCGTCGGCAAGGGCGAGGGCCTGTCGCTGCGCTCGTGGAAGACCTGGGTCGGCATCTTCACCTTCGGCCTGGTGAAGCTCTAGGAGGAGCGCGACCATGACAGAGGACGCATTCACGCTCTCGTGCTCGGCCCTGCCGGGCGCCGTGCTCGTCGGGTTCCGCGGGACCGAACGGCTCAACCGGCCCTTCGAGCTCGAGCTCTACTTCACGCTGCCGGTCGGCGCCGATCTCGCGACCGTCGTCGGCGCCCCGGCGACCCTCGGCTTCGACCGGGGCGACCGCGAGCCCATGGCCTGGCACGGCGTCTTCGGGCGCGTGCGCATCCTGCACCAGAGCTTCGAGCGCGCGCTCTGCCTGGGCCTGCTCGTCCCGCGGCTCTGGCGCCTGCGCCACTCGGTGCGCAGCCACGTCCACACGAAGGCGAAGCTCGACGCCTTCGTCGGCAAGACGCTCGAGCACGGCGGGCTCGGCAGCGGCGACTACCGCTTCCAGATCGACGCCGGCGCCTACCCCGAGGAGGAGCTCGTCTGCCAGTACCGCGAGAGCCACCTCGATTTCGTGCACCGCTGGCTCGAGCGCGAGGGCGCCTACTACTTCTTCGAGCACGCCCCGGCGGACGGCGGCAGCGAGATCATGGTCGTCGTGGACGACAAGGGCCAGCATCAGCCGCTGCCGGGCTCCCGGCCCGTGGCCTTCGCAGCGCGCCTCGGCGACGACGCCTCGGCCGGCGAGGGCTTCCGCGAGCTCCGCGCCGAGCGCCGCGTCCTGCCGGCGCGCGTGGCCTTGGCCGACTACAACTACGCGAGCCCGGCGGCGCCGGTCACGGCGGAGGTGCCGGCCGCGGCCGACGGCGTCGGGCTCGTGCGCGAGTACGGCTACCGCGTCTTCGAGGGCGGCGAGATCGAGCGCCTCGCGGGCATCAAGGCCGCGTCCGTCGGGTGCCAGCGCCTCGTCGTGCGGGCGCGCGGCAACGTCTCGCACCTGCGGCCGGGCTACGTCTTCGAGCTCGAGGCCGCGCCCGGCGACGGCCTGCCCACGCGCTACCTCGCGGTCGAGGTGCGCCACGCGGGGTCGCTCGCCGGCGCGACGGCCGAGGTCCGGCAGCTGACGGGCCTGTCCGGCGCCGAGACCTACCTGTCGGAGGTGGTCGCCATCCCGGCCGACGTGCAGTACCGCGCGCCGCAGGTGACGCCCTGGCCCCGCGTGTACGGCTTCGAGAACGGCAAGGTCGACGGCCCGGCGTCGAGCCCCTACGCGCAGATCGACGCCATGGGCCGCTACCTCGTGCGCTTCGCGTTCGACGCGAGCGATCTCGCCGACGGCAAGGCCTCGACCTACGTGCGCATGGCGCAGCCGCACGGCGGCACGCTCGAGGGGCACCACTTCCCGCTGCGCAAGGGCACGGAGGTGATGCTCGGCTTCCAGGCGGGCGATCCGGATCGCGCGTACATCGCGGGCGTGGTGCCCACGGCCGTGCGCAAGAGCCCGGTCACCGCCGCCAACTCGACGCTCAACATCCTGCGCTCCGGCGGCGGCAACTACCTCATCATCGAGGACCTCGAGGGGCACCAGTTCATGTGGTTCTACTCGCCGACGAGCAAGACCACGCTGGGCCTCGGCGGCCCCTTCACCGGCAAGTTCCACGGCTTCAAGATGAGCGGCCCCCAGGAAGTACCCTGCACGTTCTACGTGAAGACCGCCGGCAACGCGGGCTTCAGCATCGGCGGCGGCGAGTGGCAGGACATCGCGAAGACGATGAAGGTCCACGTCAAGGGGAGCACCAAGCTCGAGTACGACGCCAACGCCACCCTGACGGTCGGCGCCAAGGAGGACGAGTCGGTCGGCGGGATGCGCCTCGAGAAGACGACGGGCACGTCCACCCTCACGCACCAGGGCTACCACTCGCTCTACTCGGGGTCGCTGCAGCTCCGGATGGTGAGCGGCGACCACACGCTCGCCCGCCACGCCGGCGTCGTCGACACCATCTCGGGCTCCCACATCCAGGCCGTGCTCGGCCCGGTGAAGCAGGACTTCGGCGGGCAGACGACGACGACCGGGATCACCGCGCACATCGGGACGGGCAAGATCACCCTGCACGGCGCCTCGGCGGCGCACCTCGAGGCGCCCGTCATCCTGACCTTCGCCTTCGCCAAGTTCTTCGACGTGGCGCCGACCAAGAAGGACTTCTACGGCAAGAAGGTCGGCATCGGCATCGGGAAGGTCGACGTGGCCGGCGCGAGCGGGACGGCGACCGGGCTCAAGGTGGATTTCGCCGTGAGCTCCTCGTCGGCCGCCACGACGAAGCGCGAGGCCGTCGGCCTCAAGGGGGATTGCACCGGCGCCAAGTTCAAGCTGAGCGCGGCCACGAGCGAGACGGTCGCGCTCGACGGCAAGGCCGCCGGCGTGGCAGCCAAGAGCGGCCCCCAGAGGGTCAACTGACGGCCCGGAGCGCGAGCACGCCATGACCATCGATCTGTTCCACCTGTCCTGCGATGCACTCCGGGGAGCGGCCCTCGTCGGCTGGAAGGGCGAGGAAGCGCTCAGCCGTCCCTTCGAGCTCGAGCTCTTCTTCACCGTGCCCCCCGACACCGACGTGAAGGCGGCGCTTGGCGCCGCGGCGACCCTCACGGCCACCCGGGGCGACGAGCGCGAGCCGATGCGCTGGCACGGCGTGCTCGCCCGCGTCCGGCTGCTGCACGTCACGGCCGAGCGCGGCCTCTACGCGGCGCTCCTGGTCCCCCGACTGTGGCTCCTGCGCCACGGGGAGCGGAGCTACGTCCACACGAAGAAGCGCCTCGGCGACTTCGTCACGCGCACGCTCGAGGACGGCGGGCTCACGTCCGCCGATTACCGCCTCGACGTCGACGCCGGGAGCTACCCCGAGGAGGAGCTCGTCATCCAGTACCACGAGACGCACCTCGACTTCGTGGGGCGCTGGCTCGAGCGCGAGGGGCCCTACTACTACTTCGAGCACGCGCCGAGCGAGAGCGGCGACGCCGTGATGGTGGTGGTCGATCGCGCGAGCCAGCACCAGCCGCTCCCGGGCAGCGGCAAGGTGAAGGTCCGTGCGCGGACGGGCACGGACGTTTCGGCCGGCGAGTCCTTCGCCGAGGTCACGGGCGAGTACCGGGCTCGGCCGGCGAGCGTGCTCCTCTGCGACTACGACTACGCGGCTCCGGACGCGCCGCTCGAGGGCGAGGCCGCGGTGGTCGACGCCGGGGCCGGCGTCGAGCGGCAGTACGGCTACCGGGTGTTCGACTCGGCCGAGGCGGCGCGGCTCGCCGGCGTGCGCGCCGCGTCGCGCGCCTGGCAGGCCTTCGTGCTCCGGGCGCGCGGCAACGCCTTCCACCTCCGGGCCGGCTACGTCTTCGAGCTCGAGGATGCGCAGCCCGGCATCGCCGCGACGCGCTTCCTCGCCGTCCGCGTGCGCCACGAGGGCGCGGTGGCGGGCGCGACGCCGGAGGTGCGCGCGCTCGTGGGCCTCGACGCCACCGAGCCGTACCGCGTCGAGGTGGAGGCGATCCCGTCGGACGTGCAGTACCGCGCGCCACAGGTCACGCCCTGGCCCCGCCTGCACGGCTACGAGAACGGCACGGTCGACGGCCCGGCGTCGAGCCAGTACGCGCAGATCGACGCCGAGGGGCGCTACCTCGTGCGCCTCAAGTTCGACGCGAGCAGCCTGCCGGACGGCTCGACCTCGACCTACGTGCGCATGATGCAGCCCCACGGCGGGATGCTCGAGGGCCATCACTTCCCCCTGCGCAAGGGCACCGAGGTGATGCTCGGCTTCCTCGGCGGCGACGTGGATCGGCCGTTCATCGCCGGCGTGGTGCCCGACGCCCGGCATCCGAGCCCGGTGACCCGCAAGAACCAGACGCAGAACGTGATCCGCACCGGCGGCAAGAACCACCTGGTCTGGGAGGACGAGGACCCGAAGCAGTACATCAACCTCTACTGCCCGACCTCCGAGACGACGGTGCAGCTGGGCGGCCCCATCGAGGGGACGTTCGGCAAGAAGGAGGCCGTGAAGTGCACGTACTTCGTCACCACGCGCGGCAACGCCGGCTTCGAGATCGGCGGCAGCTGGTGGGAGGACGTGACGGGCGTGAAGAAGGCGCACGTCGCCGGCGACGTCACCTTCGGCTACGACGTGAACCTCACGGTCGAGGTGGGCGGGAACCTCACGGAGAAGGTCGGCGGCGCCCGCACCGAGACGACCAAGAGCTTCACGATGCAGACGTACACGGGCGCCCACGAGATGTGGGCCAAGAGCGGCCGGCTCGACGAGATCTCGAGCCTGCACGTGACGCTCGGCCTCTCCAACGTCACCGACACGGTGACGGGCACGCTCGACCAGCGCGTCGGCGGGCTCTCGCTCGAGGCCTACCTGTCGGGCCTCGAGACGAAGTCGAAGAGCATCCGGATCGAGGCGCCGGTCATCGCCATCCTGACGCCTTCGGAGATCAAGATGGAGCCGAAGGAGGTCGTCCACAAAGGCCTCTGGATCAAGATCACGCCGCTCCTCAACGAGGCCTACGTCGGCAAGGTCGCGGCCGGCACCGCCAAGATCGACATCACGGCCGCCTCCGGCGCGATGACGGGCGTGAAGGTGGAAGCCACCGGCGTGTCGCTCGGGATCGCGGTGAGCAAGAACGACTTCACCGCCACCAAGACCTCGGCCTGCGGCTTCGCGTTCACGATCGGCACCAAGCCGAAGGAAGAGCCCGGCGTCTTCAAGGGCGACGGCGGCCTGCGCTCGCTCCTCTCGGGCGTCCTCACCTACCACTGACCTCGCGAGCCACAGCTCCGTCGAGCCCGCGCCATGAAAGTCGTCAAACCCGTCAAGGTCGCCATCCTGAGCCGCGTCGTCGAGCTCCTCCGCAAGCCGCAGCTCCACGTGGCGGCGATGCTCGGCTTCCCGCTCCGCACGCCGCGCAAGCTCATCGACGAGGTCAGCCTGTGGCCGGCCGCCCTGCGCGAGCTCGGCGAGGGCGGGGTGCTCGACGAGGGGATCGCGAAGGCGCGGGGCGAGGTGCTCGTGGCCGGCTCGTTCTTCGCCCCGGGCGGCGCGCCGCTCCCCGCCTCCTACGTGCGCGCCCGGGTGGGCAGGGTCGACAAGCGGCTCAGCGTCATCGGCGACCGCGTCTGGCGCGACGCCGTGCCGACCGAGCCCGTCCCGATGAGCACGATGCCCATCGACTGGGCGCACGCCTTCGGCGGGGCCGAGCACGAGCGCAACCGGCACGGCAAGGGCGCGCACCCCATCGAGGTCGACGGCAAAGAGGTGCACCCCCTGCCCAACGTCGAGCGCTACGGCGCGCTCGTCCGGTCGCCGCGCGAGCGGCCCGAGCCCGCGTGCTTCTTGCCGATGGACGTCACCTTCCCCCAGCGCCGCGAGCGCGCGGGCAGCTACGACAAGCGCTGGCTCGAGGAGCACTTCCCCGGCCTGCCGCCCGATCACGACCCGACGTTCTTCAACCTGGGCGCCGAGGACCAGTGGGACGAGGGCTTCTTCCGGGGCGACGAGGAGCTCCTGCTCGAGAACATGCACCCCGACGAGCCGCGCATCGAAGGGCGCCTGCCGGGCCTGCGCACGCGCGCCTTCGTCGATCAGGCCCGGCGCGACGGCCGCGTGTTCGCCGAGGTGCCGATGCGCTGCGACACCGTGTGGCTCCTGCCGAGCGCGGGGATCGCCGTCGTCGTGTTCCACGGCTCGGTGCGCGTGCGCGACGACGATGCCGCGGACGTCGTGAACCTCGTCGTCGCCTGCGAGGACCCGGCGGCGCCGCGCGCGGCCGCGCACTACGAGGACGTGCTCCGCCGGCGGCTCGACGACAAGACGAAGAGCATCGCCATCCTGTCCGACAGCGATCTCATGCCGCCGCGCGAGTCCGGCGTCGCGCCGAACCTCGGCGAGACCGACGTCGGACAGTGGGTGAAGGCCGAGCACCTCCTGCGCCAGAACATGCGCCGGGGCCAGGAGCGGCAGTTCGCCGAGGCGCGCGCGCGGGTCGAGGCGGAGGGCCTGGATCCCGCCGATCACGGTCTCGCCGCGCTGCCCCCCGAGGAGCCCCTGCCGCCCGAGGACCTCGACGAGCTCGCGGCCTTCGTGGCGGCCCAGGCACCCTCCGCGGAGACCGAGCGTGCGGCGCTCGAGGCCGAGCAGAAGAAGATCGAGGAGCGCGCGCGGGCGGAGCTCGCGGAGCTCGGACGCGACTACGACGCCGAGATGGCGCTCGCCCGGCGGGAGGCCGCGGGCCCGCCGCGCTTCTCGGCCGCGCGCCAGCTCGAGGAGCTCCGCGACGCGGCCGAGAAGTCGCGCGCCGCCGGCGTGCCGCAGCCCGAGCTCGAGGCGCGTGCCCTTGACCCCGCGTACCGCGCCGAGCTCGAGGCGCAGGAGGCCCAGCTGCGCGACATGTACCGGCGCACGGCCCACCTCCAAGACGAGCCTTTCCCCATGGACGAGGCCGACTCGGCGCAGGCGCGCGTCGTCGTCCAGGCGGCGGTGGACGGCGAGGAGAGCCTCGCCGAGCGCAACTTCACGGGCGCGCGCCTGCGCAACATGCGCCTCGCCGGGATCGACCTCGCGCGCGCCTACCTCGAGGCCACGGATCTGTCCGGTTGCGACCTCGCGGGCGCGAACCTCGAGGGCGCCGTGCTCGCGCGGGCGAACCTGCGGGGCTGCTCCTTCGCCGGCGCCAAGCTCGCGGGCGCGAACCTCGGCGCCGCGGAGCTCGCCGGCGCCGACTTCACCGGAGCCGATCTCGGGCAGGCCGTGTTCTCCGGGGCGACGCTCGGAGAGGCGCGCTTCGCCGGCGCCAAGCTCGACGGTGCCGACTTCGAGGGGACCAAGCTCGCGGCCGTCGATCTGTCGGGGACCACGCTCGAGAAGTGCTCCTTCCTGTCGGCCGATCTCAGCGGCGCGCGCTTCCGGGGGTGCAAGCTCGACCACGCGACCTTCATCAAGTGCCGCCTCGACGGGGTCGACTTCGGGGGGGCCTCGCTCCACAAGGCGACCCTGGTCGAGTCGAAGGGTCGCGGCGTGTCCTTCCGCGGCGCGCGCTGCACCGACTTCGTCGTCATGCTCGACTCGGCGCTGCCCGAGGCGGACTTCTCGGACGCCGTCGCCACGAAGCTCTGCTGCCGCGGCGTCGATCTCCGGGGCGCGCGCTTCGACCGCGCCGACCTCGCCGACGCCGACCTGTCCGAATGCGACCTCGAAGGCGCGAGCCTCGACCGCGCGGTGCTCGTGACCGCGATGCTGATCCGCACGAAGCTCGACCGCGCCACGCTCCGCGGCGCGAACCTGCGCGAGGCGCTCGCGTCGAAGGCCGTGCTGCGCGGCGCGGACTTCACCGGCGCGAACCTCTACCAGGCCGATCTGAGCCGCGCCGTCGGCGACGACCGCACGAGCTTCGCCGAGGCCGAGGTCGGCAAGGTGCGCTTTCTGCCCAAGGCCAATCCGCCGGAGGACGCACCGTGACGCCCGCCGAGCTCTTCGACAAGATCCGGCACGGCGAGCCCGTGACGGGCGAGGACCTGTCGTCGCTCGACCTCGCGGGGGCGGACCTGTGCGGCGGCGTCTTCGAGCGCGTGCGCTTCCCGCGCGTCATGCAGGGCGCCCAGCTCAAGGAGTCGACCTTCAGCAGTTGCGACTTCTCCGGCTCGGACCTCGCGGGCGCCAACTTGCACCTCACGACCGTCTACCGCTCGAGCCTCGTGGGCACGAGCTGGCGCGGCGCCGAGCTCGTCTCGACCAACCTCGTCGAGTGCGACGCCAAGGACGCGGTCTTCGCCGAGGTGACGGCGCCGATCGCCACGTGGTTCAGGACCTCGCTCGTCGGCGCCTCCTTCGAGCGCGCGAACCTCGACCGCGCGAACCTCGTCGAGGTCGACGCGGCGGGCGCGAGCTTCCGCGGGGCGAACCTCGAGAAGTCGACCCTGTACCAGGCCGATCTGCGCACGGCCGAGCTCGCGGGCGCGAACCTGACCCTGACGACGCTCGTCGAGGCCAAGCTCGGGCCGAAGAGCTTCGCCGACAACGAGCTCTTCCGGACGCAGTTCATGCGCTCCGAGCTCGCGGGCGCGAGCTTCGCCGGGGTCGACTGCACGCAGTGCAACTTCATGGCCGCCGACCTGCGCGGCGCGTCGTTCGCGCGCGCGAAGGCGCCGATGGCCTTCTTCGGCGAGGCCCTGCTCGAGGGCGCCTCGTTCGAGGACGCGTTCCTGAAGCAGGCGGTCTTCCACAAGGCGCACCTCGCGAAGGCGAGCTTCTCGGGCGCGACGCTCGTGGAGGCGTTCCTCGGCGGAGCGGTCGCGCCGGGCGCGCGCTTTGTCGGGGCGAAGCTCGACCACGCCGACTTCTCGTACGCCGACGTCACGGACGCGGACTTCACCGACGCGGCCCTGTTTCGCGCCAAGTTCCACCTGGCCAAGCGCGACGGCGCCAAGCTCGGGGCGAAGCAGGGCTGGCTCGGCGACGACGAGGAGCTCGCACGGATCGACAAGTGGCAGCCGAAGCACGGCGCGGAGCGCGCCGCCGACGAGGATGGACGACGATGATGAACCTGGCGAAGAAGCTCGTGCCGGCCAAGAGGCTCGCAGCGCGCGACAGTACCCCGCAGACCGTGCTCGAGACCGGCTTCGTGGCGCAGACGACGGACGGCCTCACCGTGCGGCTCGGGCTCGACCTTTGCCCGGCGCGCAGGGCGAAGAGCTGCCTCGTCGCGCCCGACGTCGGCGACCGCGTGCTCTGCGCCGTCGAAGGCGACGCGGTGTTCGTGCTCGCCGTGCTCGAGGGAGCCCCCGGGGCCGCGACACGCGTGTCCGCCGACGGCGATCTCAAGCTCCAGGCGACCACGGGCCGGCTCACCCTCGGCGCGAGCGAGGGCATCGATCTCGTGACCGGCAAGACCGTGGGCGTGACGGGCGGCGCCGTGCACGTCCGCGCCCAGACGGGCTCGGTGGCGGTCGAGGAGCTCGGCTTCTTGAGCCGCCTCGTGCGCGCCGAGGTCGGCAGGGTGGCCTTGCTCGCCGAGCACGTCGACTCGACGGTGACGCGCATCGTGCAGCGCGCCAAGCGCGCCTTCCGCTTCGTCGAGGAGGTCGAGCAGGTGCGCGCCGGCACGCTCGATCTCCGCGCCGAGAACCTCGCGGCGATCCGCGCCGACAACACGCTCGTGACGGCGCGCGTGCTCGCCAAGATCGACGCGGCGCAGGTCCACATCGGCTGATCCGAAGACCAGAGGAGCGACGACCATGCTGGCCAAGACCTCGGCAGGTGGTACCTGCATCGCCTTCCCGGACGTGTGCCTCACCCCGGCTCCGCCCGCACCGGCGCCCGTGCCCATCCCGTATCCGAACATCGGCGTCGAGCCGACCGACCTCAGCTTCGTGCCCAACGTGCTGCTCACGTGCACGCCGGCGCACAACATGGGCAGCTACCCTCCGATGACGAACGGCGACAACGCGGGCGTCAGCATGGGCGTGGCTTCCGGGACGGTGATGGGCAAGGTGACCACCGTGACGGCGGCCTTCACGGTCATCGTCGGCGGCAAGCCGCTCACCCGCCTCACGAGCGCGACCCTCCAGAACAGCACGAACGCGCCGGGCGTGAAGATCGTGCCGAGCGTCACCAACGTCATCGTGCTCTCGCCCTGAACTGCAGCGCCAGCGCACCCGAGCTCAGCGCCAACCCAGCATGTCGAAGAGCGACGAGGACGAGGCGACGGCGGTCGTGGCCCGTCCGGTTCGCGCGCCGGCCACACCGCCAGCGCCGGCCCCGGCGACGCGGGCCGCCGCCGGCGAGGTGGACCCCGACCACCTCCGGGAGGCGGTCGCGGTGAGCGAGCTGACGCGCATGCCCGACGGCGGCCTCGCGGCGCTCCGCGCGCGGCGCAAGAAGAGCGGCCTCGACGAGGCGCAACTGCGCCGGGCGCGCGACCTCCTGCGCCTCGTCGGTCGGAGCCTCGTCGGCCCACCGGACGCCGCGCGCTGGCAGCAGATCGAGGCGGCGTGGGAGGCGCTCGCGCGCGCGGCTCCGCCGGCGGCGCCGCGCGACGAGCTGCCCGCGCCCGAGG
>JACRDA010000132.1 GCA_016212965.1 Myxococcales bacterium | reverse complement strand
GTCAACGACCACGTCAACGTCTACGTCTACGGTTCCGTCCTTGGGCGACGGCGCGGTGGGATGGCCGCTCGCCGGGCGTCTGCCGCGCAAATCCCCGCGCTACGCCCGCAAACGATCGAAACCACTGTGCCGAGGTACTAGGCGATTCGAGCGTGATCGCGCCAGCTACTCGTTCGACCTTCGACTACTCGAGGCACGCCATGCCGCTGCAGCGGGCGTCCTCGTCGGGGCGGTCGCCCTCGAAGTAGGCGAGACCGAAGGTGAGCCCGAAGCGCGGCGCGTCGCCGACGATGGTGCCCATGGCGGCCAGATCCGCGTGCAGATCGCGCTCGAGCTCGAACAGGATGCCGACGCGCGGCCCGAAGCCCGCGGCCAAGGCGAGGTAGCTCGCGCTCCCGAGCGCGCCGAAGGTGTCGTGCTCGAGCGCGACGTCGAGGGCGAGGATCTGTCCCCCGAGCCAGACCTCGCCGTAGGGGTGCACGGGCGCGTAGTCGGCCCCGGCCCCGAAAAAGGCCATCAGGTTCATGCCGGTCAGGTGGCGCGGGGTCGCGCGAAAGCCCGGGGTCAGCGCGTCGTGGCGCAGCTCGGGGCCCGTGAAGCCGAACACGTCGAAGTCGACGCCGCCGCGCAGGTGATCGCCCTCGGCCGTGATGCGCATGCCGCCGCCGAAGTAGCGGCCGTCGCCGTCGATGCGCAGCGCCCGGTCGACGAGCACGTCGGGCTCGGTCTCGCCGGGCGACAGGTAGAGCTTCAGATCGCGCAGCGCGAGGTAGCCGCCCGCGCCGTAGAGCTCGAAGCTGCCGCCGTCGCTCGGGCGGCAGTCGTAGCCGCAGCCCACGGGCTCGTCCGGGCTCGGAGTCTCGTGCTCGGCGACGACGGTGGCGGTCGGCTCGGCGTCCGGGTCGATCGCGATCTTGGCTCCCGCTCTGCCGGCGTCCGCCGCGGCGTCGGCGCTCTCGCCCTCGGGTCCGTCGGTGCCGGCGTCGGTCGCAACGCTGCACTCGAGGCCGTCGCCGTCGCAGGCCTCGTCCTGCCCCGCGCCGTCCGTCGCTTCTTCTGCTGCGGCTTCCGGCGCTTCGCCGGCCGCGGGGGGGTCGTCGGCCCGCGCCGCTCCGCCCGCGAGAAGCGTTGCCGTCGCGAGCACCACGCCGAAGGACATCGCCGAGAGCTTCACGCCCCAAGCATAGTCCCGAAGCGCGAGCTCGGCAGCTACCGTAGGCTGCTGGCCCCCTGTTGCGCACAGGCGAGATTCTGTAATGATGGGCCCGTGGAGCCCGCGTCACGGCACGACCACGATCCACACGTGGGCGGACACCATCACGAGCCCCACGTTCACGGGCACTCGCACGACCGTGGGTGGTCCGGCTTCGTGCGCTACGTGAGCCTGCTCCCGTACATGTGGACGTCCGAGGTCAGCACGGCGGTGGTCGGCCTGGTGGCCCCGCGCGGCGGGGAGCGCGTCGTCGACCTCGGCTCCGGCATGGGGCCCGCGACGGTCGTGGCGGCAGAGCGCGGTGCGTCCGTCGTGGCCGTCGATCCGACACCGTTCATGCGCCGCATCCTCGGCGTGCGCCGCCTCGCCCAGAGCGCGCGACGGCGCATCGCGGTGGTGGAGGGCGCCGCCGAGGCCATCCCGGTCGCCGACGCCAGCGTCGACGCCCTGTGGTCGGTCAATACGATGCATCACTGGACGGACCTCGACCGCGCGCTCCGCGAGATCCACCGGGTCCTGCGCCCCGGCGGGCGCCTCGTGCTGGTCGACGAGGACATGGACGATCCCGCTCATCCCTTTCACGAGCGATTCGCACGACGCCGCGCCGGCCGCGCCCAGCACTTCGAGGTCATCGACCCCGTCGACGTGGCCGCGCGCCTGCGGCGCCTCGGCTTCGCCTCGGCCGACGGTTCGCTCGAGCCAGTAGCGGGCCGACCGGCCAGGCTGGTGCGAGGCGTCAGGGGCTGAACGAGGGGCGGACCGGACACGCCGGCTCCCTGCGGAAGGCCGCTCGCACCCGCACCGCGCCAAGGCGCAGTGCACACGCAAGGCTCCCAGAAGCACGTCGCTCGTGAAGGAGGAATCCGGACCCATGCTCACCTCGCTCTACGAGATCGACGTCGCCACCGAGGCGCTCGACACGCTGGACGGCACGGCCTACCTGACCTTCAGCAATGCCGCCCTTCGTCCGGCGATCCTCGCCCGATTCTCGGCAGTCCCCGCGCGCGCAGCTGCCATGGCTGCCAGAATGCTGTTCTTCGAGCAGCCCGGCTTGCTGGCACACCAGCTCCCGACGGTCGTCGTCACGGCCGTGCAGTTGCTGGCGATCGCGGGTGACGAGGACCGACTCCGACTCCTCGCAGATGCGACGCCCGCGGCGGCGCTGCAGGCGCGGATCGCGCTCGCTGCCCGAGGCATCGACGTCCCGCCGAAGGTCGTCGCTCGCGGCCCCGATCTCGCCTCGGTGACGGCTCAGCTGGCCTCTGCCTCCGCGCAGCAGCGCGTCGAGGCGATCGCGCATGCTTGCCTGCACGCCTCCGCGGGGCTCCTCCCCTCGCTGCGCCAGCGGCTGTGTGACGATCGAGACGCCGGCGTCCGAAGCGAGGCAGCGCGTGCGCTGGGACTGTTCGGGGACGCCGAGGTGTTCGAGCTGCTGCACGAGCGACTGAAGGCCCTCCCCGAGCCTCCACCGGTGAACACACGCGGCAAGGCGAGGCGGGAGCTGGTGGACGCATTCGGCGCCTTCGATGGCCTGGTGCGCATGGGCGACATCCGCGCGCTGCCGACCCTGGTCGCCATGGGCGAAGGCGGGCGCTGGAATGCGTGGATCAGTAAGCTCAGCGAGAGCTCGGACGTCCCCAGCGCGCTGGTCCGCCAATACCCCTTCGGGCTGGCGGGCCTCGCCGAGCTCGGGCTGGGCCAGCCCAGCATCGTGGACGTGCACACCTTCGTCCCGCAGGGACTCGACTGCTCCAGTGCCGAAGCGGCCAGGGCGATCGTTCATCGCTGGCTGCTCCAGGGCGACGCGGCCGACGCACGGCGCGTGACCATGGCGGCGCGCTTCGGTGGAGGCGTACCGCCGTAGAGCTCGAACTGCCGCGGGCGCTCGCGGCCCGAGCACGGAGTGGCTATAAGCGCGCGCATGCGCACCGAAGCGATGGTGATGGAGCGGCACGGTGGCCCGGACGTGCTCGAGCGGCGCGAGATCGACGTCGGGGAGCTCGGGCCGCGCGACGTGCTCGTGCGGGTGCGCGCGGTCGCCTTGAACCACCTCGATCTCTGGGTGCGCCGGGGCGGCCCGGCCTTCAAGCTCGCCTTCCCGCACCGGCTCGGCTCGGACGTGGCCGGCGAGATCGAGGCCGTCGGCGCGGACGTGCGGCACGTGGCCGTCGGTGCGCGCGTCATGCTGCAGCCGGGGCGCTCGTGCGGCTGCTGCGCCGCGTGCCTCGGCGGGCGCGACAACCTGTGTCGCAGCTACAAGATCCTCGGCGAGAACGCGCCGGGGGGCTCGGCGCGCCACCTCGTCGTGCCCGAGACCGAGGTCGTGCCCTTCGGCGCGGGGCTCGGCTTCGTCGAGGCCGCGGCGCTGCCGCTCTGTACCCTCACGGCCTGGCAGATGGCCTACCGCAAGGGCGCCGTGCGCCCCGGGGCACGGGTGCTCGTGAACGCCGCGGGCAGCGGCGTCTCGTCGCTGCTCATCCAGCTCTGCAAGATCGCGGGCGCCGAGGTCATCGCCTCGACGAGCGACCCCGACAAGGCGGAGCGGGCGCGGGCCCTCGGCGCCGATGGGGTGGTGGTGACGCGCGACGTCGACCTCGCCACCGAGGTCAAGCGCCTCACCGGCAAGATCGGCGTCGACGTGGCCTTCGATCACGTGGGCGGCACGCTCTTCGAGAAGACGCTGGCGGCCGTGCGCTGGGGCGGCAAGCTCGTCACCTGCGGCGCCACGGCGGGCTTCGAGCCGCGCATCGATCTGCGCTCGATCTTCTTCCGCCAGGTCGAGATCAAGGGCTCCACGATGGGCCGCAAGAGCGACCTCTGGGAGGCCCTGCCGCTCGTCCTTGCGGGTCGCCTGCGGCCGGTCGTCGACCGCGTGCTGCCGCTCTGGGAGGCGCGCGCGGCCCACGAGGCGCTCGAGGGGCGCAAGGTGTTCGGGAAGATCGTCCTCACGGTCGACTAGAAGGAAACTCGGCTCCGGTGCGCGGGTGGCTTCAGGCTTCTGGCTTCGGGCTTCGGCCTGAGGACTCCCCTCATCTTCCCCTGGCAGGAGCAGAGGTCACAAGAAGACCAGAAGACCAGAAGCCAAGCGTGCGGGATGCTGTGACCACGGGCGCTTGGAACCTGTGAGGGGGCCTCGGCCTCGAGACCCGTCGTTCCCCGCGGCGCTGTCCCCAGCGCCGCCTTCTGCCCTTCTGTTCTTCTTGTGAATCATCCGGGAAATCCAGCAGAAATCGAGGGCGCTCGGCGCCGCGCGCGTCGTGTATGATGGGCCTCGCGGTGGCCGCGGCCCGGCGCGGCAGAGGAGGTTCCCGTGTCGGCTGCGCGAGCTCGGTGCAACTTGCGTTTCGCGGCGTGCCTCGCCGTCCTCGGCGTCGGTGTCGTCGCGGCGTGTACCTCGCCCGAGCGAGCCTTCGGGACCGGACCCGGGGGCAGCGGCGGGGCCGGCGGCTGCGGCGTGGCGGCGGACTGCAACGACCAGAACGCGTGCACCGCCGACGCGTGCGACGCTGGAGTCTGCGCCCACGTCCCCGCCGTCGACGGGCCCGCGCCCGAGCAGGTGGTGGGCGACTGCCAGACCGCGGTGTGCACCAACGGCCACGTCTGGAGCCTGGAGAACAACTCCGACCAGCCGGACGACGGCAACGACTGCACCACCGACGCCTGCGTGGTCGGCGTGCCCGCGTACACGGCCGTCGCGGCGGGCACGGACTGCGCGACCAACGGCGGCACGATGTGCAACGGCGAGCCGGTCACTCCGGCCTGCGTCGAGTGCCTGCTCGCCGACGACTGCACGGCGCTGCCTCCGAGCGACGAGTGCCAGGTGCGGATCTGCACCGCCGGCGTGTGCGGGCAGACCTTCACCGCGAGCGACACGCCGCTGGCGAGCCAGCCGGCGGGCGACTGCAAGCTCGCCGTGTGCGACGGCACGGGCGGCATCCAGCAGAACATCGACGACGCCGACCTGCCCGTCGACGGCAACGCCTGCACGAGCGACGTGTGCACGAACGGTGTCCCGACCAATCCCAACATGCCGCTCGACTCGCCCTGCGGCAACCCGCCGGTGCTCTACTGCGACGGCCAGGGTAGCTGTGCCGGCTGCACGAACGCCGGCCAGTGCGGCGCGCCGCTTGCGTGCCAGGACCGCACCTGCATCGGCGGCCAGTGCGGCGTCGCCAACAAGCCGAACGGCACGGGGTGCAACGACGGCACCTACTGCAACGGCGCGGACTCGTGCGTCGCCGGGGCGTGCAACGGGCACGCCGGCGATCCGTGCGCCCCGAACCTGGGCGACGCCGACGCCGACTGCTCCGAGTCGTGCGACGAGGGGGCCGACGCCTGCATGGCGAACGACCCGGCCGGTACGGCCTGCTCGAACGGGCCGGGCGGGCCCTGCAAGATCCAGGACAGCTGCAATGGTGGCGGGACCTGCGTCACCACCTGGCAGCCCTCCTCCCTCGTGTGCAGCCCGGCCTCCGGCAGCGGCTGCACGGCCGCGGCGTACTGCACGGGCGGCTCGGCGAGCTGCCCGCCGAACGCCCTCGCGCCCGTCAACACCTGGTGCGCCTCGACCTACGACTGCCCCGACTCCAACTGCTACACGAACGAGTGGGGCTGCGACGCGAGCGGTGGCTGCACCGTGCTGCTCTCGAGCGTCCTGTCGTGCCCGATCCTCTACAGCTGGGACGGGCAGGGGTTCGCGTTCGAGTCCGACATGTACACGTCGGGCACGCTCGGGCTGTGGCTCGGCACGCGCTACCGCAAGCCCGATCCCAACGACGCCTACGTGCTGCGCCAGCCGCTCGCCGAGCGCGACGGCCTGCTCGAGCTGCGCCTCGTCGAGGAGCTCGAGGAGATCGACTACCTCGACCAGGTGCGCCTGTTCGCGGTGGACGTCCCGGCCGACCGGCAGGTGGTCGCGTGGGCGAACAACGTGCCGGGGGCCGCGGTCGTCATCGCCGAGCGGCTCGTGACGATCGGACAGACGCGGCTGCCGCTCGTGTCGGCCGTGCACCTCGAGAGCGGGCAGAACGTGACCGGCAAGCTCGCCCTGAGCGACGGCGACGCGGTCGTGCTGTCCGAGGACCTGAACCTGCCCGAGTGGAACACGCTCGAGGTCGATCTCGGCGAGGTCGTGGGCGCGCCCGTCCTCAAGATGGTCGTCGACGGGCGGTCCCGCTACCCGACCACGCAGGCCGGCATGAACCACCGGGCCCAGCAGGACCCGGGGGGCCTGCAGACCAAGCTCGAGGTCGCGGATGGCGTCGGCGGCTGGGTCGCCGTGCCGCGCAGCGTCGTGACGCTGGTCCGGCCGAAGGAGTTCCCGCGGCCGATGGCCATCGACATCACGAGCGTGTTCCCCTCGGGGGACCGCCGGATGCGCCTCAGCTGGGTGAACAAGACGGTGCTCGACGCCATCTGGATCGACACGACGCCGAACGCGCCGTTGACGATCACCGAGGCGCCGGTCGTCACGGCCAGCCTCGGCCACCACGGCTTCTCGTTCCTGATGGGCGGCGATCTGCCGGTGTACTCCTACGCCGAGCCCGGGCAGCTCTCCTGGCCGCTCGCACCGGGCAACTACACCCGCTACGGCGACGTGCGTCCGCTGCTCGGCGCGGTCGACGACCTGTTCGCGATCTTCGGCCCCGGCGACGAGGTTGCGATGCAGTTCCAGCCGCCGCCGGCGCCCCCCGCCGACCAGAAGCGCTTCTACGCCTTCGCGAGCGTCGGCTACTACAAGCAGTCGAACCTCGTGAACGGCGGGCTCGTGCCCTTCACCGTGGCGCCGCTGCCCTTCGGCGCGATGTCGAACTTCCCCTACAGCGACCCCGAGGCGTACCCGAGCGATGCAACACACCAGGACTACCTCGCCACCTGGAACACGCGCTCGGCCCCGTAGCGGTCTCTTCGCGCTCGTGGCGCTCTCTTGCGCCTGCGGCGGCGTCGTGACGACGGACGACGGCCCGGGCACGGGCACCGGGGGCACCACCGGCGCGGGCGGTGACGCCGGCGCCGGCGGGCAGTGTGGCGCGTGTCTCGCGCACGAGACGTGCGCGGCCGCAGGGCTGTGCGTCGCGGCGTCCGTCACCGTGCCGGGCTTCGCCATCGACGCCACGGAGGTCACGCGCGGACAGTACGCCGCCTGGCTCGCGACCGAGCCGCCGACCGGAGCCCAGCCGGCCGCGTGCGGCTGGAACGCCTCGTTCGCGCCCGACCCCACGTGCCTGGCGGCGCCCTCGGTGTGCCAGGGGCCGGGCTGCGCCACGCACCCGCAGGTGTGCGTCGACCTCTGCGACGCCAGCGCGTACTGCGGCGCCGTGGGCAAGCGGCTGTGCGGTGGCCTCGGCGGTGGGCCCGTCACCGGCCTCGACGATCCGACCCAGAGTCGGTGGTTCGCCGCCTGCAGCTCGGGGGGCGCCTACGAGTTCACGTACGGCCCGGGCCCCGACGCCACGAAGTGCAACGACTTCCTCGCGAGCCAGCCGACGACCGTGCCGGTCGCGAGCAAGACGGGGTGCCAGTCGCCGGTGCCGGCGTATGCCGGCGTGTTCGACCTCATCGGCAACGCCGAGGAGTGGGAGGACAACTGCTCGACGAGCGCCGGGGCTTCGGACATCTGCCACCCGCGCGGGCTGTCGTTCGGCATGGGCGCGGCGATGCCGCTCTGCGCGAGCTCGACGTACGCAGCGCGCGACGAGGCCCGGGACACGATCGGCTTCCGCTGCTGCGCGCCCTGAGGCGCCCGAACGTCCCCGCCCCGCCGCGACTCTGCTAGCGTCTGCCAATGCATCGACAGCGTTCGTCACAGGGTTTGCGCCGCGGGCCGGGCGCGCTCGTCGTCGCCTCGCTCGCCGCGGCTTGCGGCGGACCGCCCACGCCGGTGAGCCCGCCTCCGACCGCCGCCCCGTCGGCCGCCGAGACCTCGAAGCCGGTCGCGAGCGCCGCGCCGGTCGAGCCGCCGCCGCCGGCCAAGCCTGCGCTCCCCGCCGAGCTCGCCACTGCGGAGAAGGCCTGCGAGGGCGGCGACGCCGCCGGCTGCTCCGAGCTCGCGATCGCGTACTACACGGGCAGCGAGGTCCCCGCGGACGGGCCGAGGGCCGCGGAGCTCTTCCGCAAGGCGTGCAGCCTCGGCCACGCGCAGGGCTGCTACAACGTCGGCGCGATGCTCTTCAAGGGCGAGCTCGGGCAGCCCGTCGATCAGCCGGGCTCGGTCCCGTTCTTCGACAAGGCCTGCAGCGCCGACTACGAGGGCGGGTGCTTCAACCTCGGGGTCATGTACCTGAAGGCCGAGGGCGTCGCGAAGGACGAGGCCAGGGGCAAGCGCTACATGGTGTCGGCGTGCCGGCTCGGCCGTGAGCAGGCGTGCGAGATCGTCAAGGAGCTCGAGGCCGGCGCCGCGGCGGCGCAGGCCGGCGCCAACGAGCCGGGCGTGCCCGGCGCCACGATCACCATGGGGTCGTTGAGCGCCGACGGCCTCGAGGCGCGCAACATCAGCTGCCGGCTCGACGGCGGTGGCGGCCTCTTCGGGGCGCTGGTCGGCCCGACCGTCATCATCGGCTCCCTCGCGAAGAAGAAGGCGGCGCTCGACCGGTGCGCCCCCGCGGGCGCCGAGCCGCGCGTCACCTGGTCCTTCGCGGGCGGCCGCACGACCAAGGTGACCGCCACCGGCGTGCCCGCGAACGTCAAGAGCTGCGTCGAGGGTGTCGTGAAGGGCGTCGCGTCGACGGGCGACGGCGAGTGCGCGGCCACGCTGCTCATCGGCAAGAAGAAGTAGCCCGGACGACACGCCCCGCCTCTCGGGACCCTCGGTGGACGCGATGCCGGTCGAGCCCGAGCGCGCCCCCGACGGCATCTTCGCGCCCGGGCGCCGCCGCCTGACGGCCGGGATCCTGCTCGCCATCGGCGTGTTCGCCGTCGAGGGCATGGGGGTCGTGCCGGCGCTGCCGCTCGCGATGCGCGAGCTCGGCGCGCTGCCGGCCTTCGCCTGGTCGTTCAGCGCCTTCATGCTGGCGTGGCTCGTGGGCACCGTGGCGGCGGGCCTGCTCGCAGACGCTCGCGGGCCGCGCCTCCCGATGGCGATCGGGCTCTTCGTGTTCGGCGCGGGCCTGCTCGCGGCGAGTGCGGCGCCGCACGTCGCGCCCTTCCTCGCCGGCCGGGTGCTGCAGGGCGCCGGGGGAGGCGGCATGATGGCGGCGGCCTACGTCGCGGTCGCGCGCGGCTACCCGGACGCCCTGCGCGCGCGCATGATGGCCGTGACCGCGAGCGTGTGGATCCTGCCGGCGGCTCTCGGGCCGGTGCTCTCGGGCGCCGTCGCCGAGTCGGTGGGCTGGCGCTTCGTGTTCCTCGGCGTCGTGCCGCTCGTCGCGCTCGCCGCGCTCGTGGTGCTCGCGCCGCTCGGCGCGCTCGACACCCGCCGGCCGAGCGACGGCGGCGCGCGCCTGCTCTCGGCCCTGCGCGTCGCGCTCGGCGCCGCGACGATCCTCGTCGCGGTGGGCCTCTTCGAGACGCACGTGGCCCTCGCGCTCGCCGTGCTCGCGCTCGGGCTCGGGCTCTTCGTGCCGGCGCTCGGGACCCTGCTCCCGCGCGGCACCTTCCTCGCGCGCCGTGGACTGCCGGCCGGCATGGCCGCGCGCGCCCTCCTGTCGTTCAGCTTCTTCGGCACCGAGGCGCTCGTCCCGCTCGTCACGATGGAGCTGCGCGGGGCCACGGCCACGCGCGCCGGCCTCGCGCTCACCGCGGGCGCCGTGGGCTGGATCTCGGCGTCCTGGGCGCTCGACCGCCTCGAGGCTCGAGTCGGAGCCGCGCGGCGCGTGCGCGCCGTGGGCGGAGGCTTCGCGCTCGTCGCGGCCGGCACGGCCCTCGTGGCGGGCGTGCTCCTGTCGTCCTTGCCGCTGTGGCTCTTGCTCGTCGGCTGGTGCGTCGCCGGCGCCGGGATCGGCCTCGCCTACAGCGCGGGCACGCTGCTCTGCTTCGCGGCCGCTCCGGCCGGCCGCGAAGGCGAGGTGAGCGGGCAGCTGCAGGTGGCCGAGGCGCTCAGCAACGCGGCCGGTACGGGGCTCGGCGGCGCGCTGGCGACCGGGCTCCTGTCGGTGGGCGCGAGCGCCCACGAGGCCTACGGTGCCGTCCTGGCGCTCACGATCGCCGCGGGCGCCGCGGGCGTCGCGCTCGCGCCGAGGCTCCGCGTGCGGGCGGCCGGCCCCGACGAGTAGCCGTCGAGGTAGACTCCCGAGCAACGTCATTGCGCTTCCGCATCGAAGGTCCAGCCCGCGACGGTCGGAGACACGGTCGACGGCCGACGGCCGACGGTTGGCAGTGAGGGCAGCCCATGTTCGCCATTCGCCGCATCCACGACGACGTCCGATCGCTCGACGCCTCGGTGCTCGACCAGGTGGACGCCATCCTCGCGGCGCAGTTCCCGGAGGTCGCCGGCAAGGTGAGCGCCGCCCTGCGCGAACGGTTGCGCGACCCGCTGTCGGCGCGGCTGCGCACCCTCGTCTACGTCGCGGAGGACGAGCGGCGGAAGCTCCTCGGCTTCGCGATCGTGATCGACGAGCCCGTGTTGCGCTTCGCGTTCCTCGATTTTCTCGCGGCCGATCTCGGCCTCACTGGGCGAGGCATCGGCGGCGCGCTCTACCAGCGGCTCCGGGAGGACGCGCAGGCGGCAGGCGCCCACGGACTGTTCTTCGAGTGCCTGCCGGACGCGCCCGCCGAGTATCCCGACGCGCCCGCGACGGTGCGCCAGAACCGCGCGCGCCTGCGCTTCTACCAGCGCTTCGGCGCGCTGCCGATCGTGGGCACGGCCTACGAGATGCCGATCAAGCCCGGCGACCGTGCCATGCCCCACCTCGTCTACGACGCGCTCGGCCACGGGCCCCTGCGCCGCACCTACGCACGGAGGTGCGTCAAGGCGCTGCTCGAGCGCAAGTACAAGGACCTCTGCCCCCCGCGTACGTCCGCGCGGTCGTGGCGTCCTTCCGAGACGATCCGGTCAAGCTGCGGGTACGCGCGGTCGTTCCGCCCGCCCCGCCCCGCCCCGCGGCCGGGGGCCGGTGCTGCTCGGCACGGGCGATGCGCTCGCGGCGCGCCACCCGCCGCTCGCGGGCGTCGAGCGCTTCGGGGTCGTGCCGCCCCGCCGCGATGGGCGGGGCTGCTCCGTGGTCGACAGGAGCGTGCCGCGCGCGCCCGGGGACTTCGCAGGCGACACGCAGCGCTGGACGGAGCTCCACGCCGGCGGCGTGACCTACGTCGCCGAGGGCGGTCGGCTTCGCGCCGCGCTCGCGACGCTGCGCTTCCGGCTGCTCGCCGGCCGCCCCGAGCCGGTGTCCACGTATGCGAACGAGGCGTGGCACCCGGCACCGTACCCCGCCGGAGAGCCGGCCGAGCAGCTCCGGATCCTCGAGGAGGCGCTCGCCGCTTGCGCAGGCTGAGCGGTCGAGCGCGCTGCGGCCCGTCGCCCGCTCTGCTGCGGCGTCGACCCCAGGCATCTTCTTCCATTTGCGCCGCTGCCGCATCCGCGCATGCGAGTACGATCCCCGTGTCGGGAGGTACGAAGCTTGGAACGACGCGTCCTCATCATCGGCGCGAGTGGCGCGCTCGGACAGCCACTCGCGAATGGCTTCTCGAAGGCGGGCTTCGAGGTCCGCGCGATGGCCCGCAATCGCGAACGGCTCGTGAGTGCGTTCGGAGTCCCCGCGCCTGCCGCCTCCGCGAGTCCCGAGGCAAGCCGTGCGTCATGAGGCGGCAGCAGCGGCGACGTCGAGCCCACCTGCAGCGCGCGGCAGCGGGCGCGAGAGCCGTTGCGCTACCTGGCCCCCTACGCGAGTGTGGGCACGATCGCGGAGCCGATGATGCGCTCGTCCACTGTCAGGAGCGTCGCACCTAGGATGCGTGCTGTGGCAACGAGGATGCGGTCCGCGGGGTCCCGGTGGAACGTGGCTGGAAGAGCGGCCGTCGCCGCCGCGATCGCCGGGGTGATGCCGATGCGCCGAACGAGAGGAGCGGCCGTCGCCGTCTCCAGCCAGTCGCGCAGCGGCCGGTCGAGGCGGATTCGCTGCTGGTCGGCGAGCATCGCGATCTCCCACAGGCTGATGTCCGACACGAGGACAGGCGCCTCCCCACGCGCCCGCCGGAGAACGCGGGCATGGGCCTTCGGCAGGCGACGATCCCCGCTCATCCACCAGAGCACGACGTGCGTGTCGGCAAGGTAGCTCAGGCGCCGGCTCCTTTCACGGGCAGAGTCTTGCGCGGCTTGCGGAGGCCATCGGACCTCTCGCGGGCGCGCCTGTCGCCGCCACCCGCAGCCCGAACGTCGGCCTGGGGTTCGGGCCGCGCATCCACGAGCGGATCAGCACCGTCGCGACGGAGGGCATCCCACGCCTCCGGAGGCAACGCCGGAGAGAGGACGTCCCCGAGGAACGTCACGGAGCCGCGCAGTGCGTCCTGCGGATGCCGTGTTCCTTCGGGTGCCACGGGCACGATCTTCGCGACCGGGCGCCCGCGCTTCGTGACGAGGACCGGCTCGCCCGTCTGCTCGACCCGGTCGAGGACGGCGAGGCATGTCGCCTTGAACTTGGCAGCGGCGATGGCGTTCATCGTGACCAGTTTATATGACCACTTCGGCGCGGGCAAGGTGACCGTGCCAGCAGCGGCGACGGCGAGCCCGCCTGGCGAACGCGGCACCGGGCGCGAGAGCGCTTGCGCTACCTAGCCCCTGCGCGAGGTTCCGCGCCGTGCTCACGCCCTGAGCTCAGAGCGTGAGCACGAATCGGCAAGCGACCGTGCGAACCCTTGCCGAAGCAGCAGGCGGCATCCGGACCAAGATATTCCCCTCACCCCCCGGCCCCCTCTCCCGGGGGGCGAGGGGGTGGGCCATGTCGGGGACTTTCGTCGTGGGCTCGGTTGCAGGCCCTCGAAATCCGCCGCGGATTCTGGGCTCGCATCCCCCCTCTCCCCTCGGGAAAGGGGGGCAGGGGGGTGAGGGTACAATCCTCGGTCTGGATGCAGCGTGCTGAGAGCCAAGAGTCCTCGCTCCGCGCGTGCTCTTCTCGCTGCTCGCCATCGCCCGGCCGCGCCGCGCCCCGCCTACTGGAGGGGGAGTTTTCATAGCCGGGGGGGCTCGTCTCCAAACCAAGCTCAAACCTGCTCAGGCTCTCACTCGGTCGCGGGCGCGAGGTAGCCGCCGACGTCGACCACGTGGTGTAGAACGCGTCCTTCCAGCGAGCGGCGCTCGACGTGCACGAGGCCGTCCGGGCCGAGCCGCACCTCCGCCAGGCCGCCCTCGACGGGGAGGTCGACCGCGATGCGCGTCGCCCCGGCGTCCGGGCGGTCGAGGACGAGGTCGAAGCGCTCGGCCTCGCGGCTCGCGGCGACCACGGCGAGCACGGCGCCGCCGGGCTGGAGGCGGTAGCCGACGCTGCCGGCCACGGCGACCTCGCGCCAGGCGGCGGGCGCGCCGAGGGGCAGCGGTCGCCGCACCGCGACACGGCGCTCGGCGCCTCGGGTGGCGCTCGTCGCGACGAGAAGCGAGCCGTCGCCGATTTGCGCGACGGCGTCCTCGACGGCGGCGTCACCGGCTGCGCCCGTCTCCAGCACGAACTGCCCCGCGGGGTCGACGAGCGCGAGGCCGAGCCGACCGGGGCCACCGTCGCAGACGACGACGCCGGCACCCATGGCGTCGTAGATCCGGCGCGGCGTGCAGGTCGCGGGCACGGACCAGAGCTTCGACGCGCCGCTCGTCCGGTCGAAAGACACGAGGTGCGGTGGCCTCGTGAAGCGCGCGCCGGGCTTGCACGCGTACCCGTCGCCGGGGCCCGCTGCGTCGGCCGCGGCGCACGCGCCGTCGCCGACGAAGGCGAAGTGCGAGCGCGTCTTGTCCGGCGGGTCGCCGAGGGGTGCTTCGGCGAAGCGCGACAGGCCGAACGGGCGGAAGGGGCGGGCCGTGCCGACGGACCCGACGCCGATGCGGCCGTGGCGCCCGGGCCAGCCCGTGACGGGGCCGCTGCAGCCGACGCCGCCTTCCTGGCCGTCACCCTGGGCCGGTGGAGGTGGCGCCGGCGGCTCGAGGACGGTGAGCATCTTCGGCATGGCGACGCCTCTCGGCTCGGGACTGACCGACATCACGGCGAGCCAGGGCTGCGGGTCCCAGGGCACGTCGGCGGGCAGCTCGACCCAGCGCTCGCCATCGGAGGAGAGGGCGTAGCCGCACGTGACGAGGAGCGAGCCCGTGCGGTGCGGCGCCGGGCCCTCGAGGCGCGAGAGCTTCCACTGCTTGCCGCGGTCGCGTGAGATCCAGGTGTGGGCGGCGGTGCTCGCGACGACGACGCCATCGGCGCGGGCGACGAGCCCCACGAGTGCTGCCCCCTTCTCCGGCCGCGACGAGCGGAAGCTCTTGCCTTCGTCGCTCGAGACGAGCACGGCGTCCCCCGCGGCGGCGACGACGAGCCCGGGCACGAAGTCCCACAGGGTTGCGCCTGCCACCTTGCCCGCGCGCTCGAAGCCGGCGACCGCGCGCTCGGCGTCGGCGGCGCGAAACAGCGTGCCGTCGGACGCGGCGAGGTAGACGGCGTCGTCGGTCCCGAGGCCGAGCGCGAGGGGCGGCGCGCTCGGGCCGAGCTCCGGGGGCAGGGCGAGGGGGCCGACGAGGCCGCGCTCGAGGTGATGAGCGAAGAGCCCTGCGGGGGAGCGCACGAGCGCCGCGCGGCTCCCCACGACCACGAGCTCCGCGCCGTCGCCGCCGAGGGGCGCCTCGTCGGGGCAGTCGTCGGGCTTCGGACACGCCGCGTCGTCGAGGGCGGGCTCGAGCCAGCTCGCGCGGTCGGGCGCCACGGCCGGCAGGACGAGCGGGGGCCCGCTCGGGCGGGCGCTCGCGGGCGCCGTCGCGGTGACGGGCGGCGTCGGCCCTGGCCCTACCTGGGGCTCGCGGCAGGCGGTGGCACCCGCGAGGGCGAGGACGCTCGAGGCAGCGAGGGTGGCGGCGAAGATCGGTGTGCCGAGGCGCATCCGTCCTCGCTACCCTGGCGCGTGCGCGGCGCCTAGGGGGCGGAGCGCCCTCGCCGTGCTTGCGCGGGCCGATCGGACACGGACACGGACACGGACACGAAACACGGGCTCGGGCTCAGGCTCGGGCTCGACGCCCGGCCAGCCGTCAGGCGTGCCAGGACTCGATACGAAGGCCCTGGAACGGCGCGAAGTCGCGGACGTTGCGCGTGGACATGGTCTTAGACGCCGAGCACCCTGACGCCAGGGAAATGACCGCGAAGCCGCTCGAGGTCTTCGACGTCGGCCGAAAAGACGACGTCCCCGCGCTGCGCCGCCGATGCCATGACGACGGCATCGACGAGCGTGGCGCCCCTCACCGCAGCGAGAGCCTCCCCAGCACGCTTCGCGAGCCTTTCGGTGAGCGGCTCGACGTCGACGCTCTCGAGGATGGCTTCTCTCACGTCCGTTCTGCCGCGCCACCACTCGCCGACCACATCGGCCGGCACGGTGATCGGCAGGTCACGCGCCAGCGCGTGCTCGAGGAGCGTGCGCATGCGCGGTCGGCGACGCTCGAGCGCGATGAGTGCCCTCGTGTCGAAGGTGATCCCCCTCAAGCAGCCCTCCTGCCACGGGGCTTCTTCGGCCCAGAGCGCGATCCGCCTTCGAGCTCGGCGTCGAGCTCCGCGGCGGCCTCGGGCGTCAGGCACGGCCCACCGAGCATGTCGATGAGCCGCCGCCGCGTCTCTCGCTGCCGGATCCATCGGGCAGCGTCCGCGAACGCGGCCGAGAGGTTGCCGCCATAGGACTCTGTCGCAGCCCGCTTCAAGCTGGCCAGATCCTCCTTGGAGAGCGAGACGCTCACCTTGACCGTCCGCCCGCTGCGCTGCTGTGCCATTGTCCTACCATGGTAGTCCCAACGGCTACGCGCCACAACTGGCGCGCCACCCTCCGAGCGCTCGAAGCTACCGCTCCCGCACCGCACGTCTGCGCCGCGCCGCGAGCCCGAGCGCGAGGCCGAGCAGCGCGAGCGCGCCCGAGGGCTCGCCCCCGTTGTTCTCGCCGCCGGGCACGCGGCAACCGCAGCCCGCGTCTGCCGTGGGCTCCTCGGGCGGCGCGCCGCCAGCGCCGCTCCCTCCCTGTCCCGAGTCGCACGTTCCCCCGAGGCAGGTGCCGCCGGGGCACAGGGTGCCGTCCGAGACTGCCGCGTGCGTGCAACCGGTCGCGCCATCGCAGGCGTCGGTCGTGGACTCGTTCGCGTCGTTGCAGTCGAGCGCGGGACCCGCCGCGCACGTGCCGGCTCCGTCGCACGTGTCGGTCACGGTGCAGGCATCCGCGTCGTCGCAGGCCTCGCCGGTCGCAAACGGGGTGTTCAGGCAGCCCGTCGCGTTGTCGCAGTCGTTGTCGGTGCAGTCGTTGGCGTCGTCGCAGTCGAGGCCACCGGTCGCGGTGCAGGTGCCGATCTCGCACGCGTCGCCCATGTTGCACGCATTGCCGTCGTCGCACGCCGTGCCGTCCGCGACGTCGGTGTGCTCGCAGCCGATGAGCGCGTCGCAGCTCTCGAGCGTGCAGTCGTTGCCGTCGTCGCAGTCGACGGCCCCGCCCGGAGTGCAGGTGCCCGCGCCGTTGCAGGTGTCCGGCGCCGTGCAGGCGCTGCCGTCCGAGCAGGTGGCGCCGGCCGAGGCCAAGACGTCGGGCGGGCACGCGGCGTCCGAGCCCGAGCAGCTCTCGTCGACGTCACACGCATCGACACCGGGCCGGCACACGACGGCGTTCGAAAGGAATGAGTCGGCGGGGCACACGGTGGTCGCGCCATCGCAGGTTTCGGCGACGTCGCATGGGCCGACAGCGGTGCGGCACGAGGTGCCGGAGGGCTGGTAGTTGGCGGCGCAGGTCGCGGTCGCGCCGACCGTGCCCGCACACGTGTCTTGCACATCGCAGAGCCCGCTCGGAACGCCGCCGCAGGGCGTGCCAACCGGTTGCGCGGCGTCCGCGGGGCAATTCGCGTCCGCGCCGTCGCAGCTTTCGGGGAGGTCGCACGGCCCGACCGAGATGCGGCACGCCGTGCCCGACGGCAGGAAGTTCGCTGTGCAGGTCGCGGTCGCGCCGAGCGTGCCCGCGCAGGTGTCCTGCGCGTCGCAGAGCCCGCTCGGGAGGCCGCCGCAGGAGGTGCCCACCGGTTGGGCGGCGTCCGCGGGGCAGCTCACTGCCGAGCCGTCGCAGCTTTCGGCGAGGTCGCACGGCCCGACGGCGGTGCGGCACGAGGTGCCGTCTGTCCTTCTGTCCTTCTTGTGAATCCTCTGGGAAATCCAGCCGCGCGCGCGGCCGATCACCCAGCATGGCCGGGAGCATACGCCAGCGCTGCCCGGCGATGCGTGCACGGCGCGCGGCAGCCCCTCCGGATCAGAGCTCCCCGACGAGCCCGAGACCGGGCGCGCGCGTACCCGGGACGGTGGGCGTGAGCGAGAGCGCGAGCTCGCTCCGCACGAGGACATCCTCGGGCAGAGCGAAGCCGAGGACGAGCACGGTGAGGGAGGCGGACTGCGCGAGACCGTCGACGACGAGCATGGCGCGCGCCGCGTCCTGCACGGCGCCCCTCTCCGTGACGCCGAGCGTCCCGATCGCGATGAAGGGCCCGAGGACGGGCGCGAACAGCGCCGCGCCGCCGTCGTTGTCGCCCGCGACGAGTGCCGCGCCGACCGCGAGCGTGAGGCCGTAGGTGAGGCCGAGACCGAGCGCGCCGCCGAGGACCAGGTTCCTCTGCGGCTGTTCGCCGAGCTCGTAGCCCGCAGGAATGATCTTGCCAGCGACATGGGGCAGCTTGTCCACCGGCGTCCCGTCTCCGTGCACGAACACGGCCGGCGTGCGGCCGGCGGGTCGCGGCAAGGGGGCTGCCGGAGTTGCCTCCGGCGCGGCGTCGGGCAGAGGCTCTGCAGGCTCGGGTAGGTCCGGCGCGGCGGCCGTCGACGTCTCCTGTGCACGCGCGACGCAAGGCGCCGCGACGAGCGCGACCGCGGCGAGGAGCCACGAATGGACCGCTGCACGCGAGCGTGTACGGGGGGACATGGGCGGTCTCCCTTCGATTGCGGGCCTGGAGTGCGCGCGGCCTCCGGATCAGAGCTCCCCGACGAGCCCGAGGCCGGGTGCGTCCGTACCCGGGACGGTGGGCGTGAGCGAGAGCGCGAGCTCGCTCCGCACGAGGACCTGCTCGCGCAGGGTGACACCGACGATGAGCGCGGCAAGGTTGCCCGACTGCCCGAGGCCGTCGAGGACGAGCGCGAAGCGCGCGAGGTTCTGGAGGGCACCTCCCTTGGTGACGCCGAGCGTGCCGATCGCGAAGAAGGGCCCGAGGCCGGGCACGAACAGCGCCGCGCCGCCGTCGTTGCCGCCTGCGACGAACGCCGCGCCGATCCCGAGCGAGAGCGTGTAGCTGAGGCCGAGACCGATCGAGCCGAGGACGACCAGGCCCACGCGCGGTCGCTCGTCGACCACGTACCCGGCGGGGACGAGCTGACCCTCGAGGTAGGGCATCTCCTCCACCACCTCGCCGTCCGCGTCCACGAGCAGGGGCGGCGGGAGCCCGGCCAGTGGCGGCGGTGGGGGCGCCTCCTGTGCGCCCGCGGCGCCGGGCGCCGCGACGAGCACGGCGGCGGCGAGGAGCAGGGAACGTAGCGAGACACGCGAGCTGGGACGGGACATGGGCGACCTCCTGTCGGCTGCGGCAGGGGAGAGCAACGGACGTGCCGTCGCCTTCGAGCCCATGGGCCCGCGCCTGGCGCAGTGCGGCGCGCAGCGCGGTGCACGCCCGTGCACGCCCGTGCACGCTGCGTCCGCGGTCGCGGGGACGGCGCTGCTACCCGACCGGAACGACCAGCCCCGGCTCGTCCGCGTGGAGCCGGCGCAGGACGGCGTACACGTCGGGGTGGTTGACGAGCGCGAGGTGCGAGAGCCCGCCGAGCACCGCGCCACCGTGGAAGGTGACGCGCCGCGGGCGCTCCGGGTGCGCGCCCTGCGCGCTCGGCACGCGCACCATGAGGTCGCCCACGAGCCGCCCGAGGGGGTGCTCGGGGTCGCGCGTGACGCTCGCGGCCACGAAGGCATAGGCCGCCGAGTCGACGAAGGGGACGGCGCGCCGGTGGTCCTCGAAGAAGGCATCGGGGTCGCGCCCGCGCCACTCCTCCTCGGTCGTGTAGCCGTAGCGCAGATCCTTGATGCCCGCGCTGCGCGCCCGGAGGATCTCGCTCGGCACCTGGGCCGCGGCCGCGCCGATGCCGCCGAGCACGCGCTCGACGAGGTGGGCCCCCTTCTCGATCGGCGAGCCGAGGTGGGGGGCGCCGATGGAGGTCACGCGCCGGAGGTGCGGGAGCCACGCCGCGTCGTCGCGCGCCGCGTAGTGGGCGGCGCTCCGCACGACGAGCCCACCCATGCTGTGGCCGACGAGCACGACCTCGCGCACCTCGCGCGGCCAGCCGCGCACGAGCTCGTCGACGAGCCGCGCGAGCTCGCGCCCGTTGTCCGACACGTGGCGGCCGCTGTTGTAGCGCACGTAGACGGGCGTGTAGCCGAGGTCGCGCTCGAGCAAGGCGCCGTAGCACGTGCGCGAATCGCCCCATTGCTCGCGCGCGCCGTAGCTCCACGACCACTCGGTCGTCGAGAGGCCGTGGACGAAGACCGCGATGCGCTCCGACGCGCCCGCGTAGGCCCGGGCGAGCTCGGCCGGGTGAGGGCGCACGACGTGGCCGTCCCGGCGCAGGCTCATGCCCGGGTCGAGCCGGTTGCCGCGGCGCTCGAGGTAGTCCCCGAAGAAGCCCGAGAGCGCCCCCTGGGCCGAGTCCGCGAGCCACGCCGCGCTGCCCATCGCGTCCGAGTCGAGCGGCGTCGCGGGCGCATCGGGGGGCGCAGCGCGCGCGGCGGCACGCGCCTCGAGCACGGCGAAGGGCACCGCGGCCACGGCGTCGACGACGTGGCTGACGGCGCGGACGGTGGCGTGGACGGCGCTCGTGCCCACGCGGCGCACCGCCTCGACGGCGCGCGCGGCCTCGCCCACGGGCGGCACGAGATCGAGCCAGGCTAGCGTGCGCTCCGAGACGCCGCGATCGGTGCGCTCGACGAGCCGCGAGACCACGCGCACGGCGTCGAGCACGAGGCGCGTGAGGCCGTGCAGGCGGGCGAGGTCCATCGCTCGAGGCTACCCCATCGCGGCCGCGCGCGCGCATCCGTGACAAGATGGCCGCGATGCAGCTCGGGATTCGCCTGCCGGGACTCGCGCGTCGCTCGGTCGTCGCGCTCGCCCTTCTCGCCGCCGGCTGTCAGTCGGCGCTCGGTCCGCCGCCCAGTGTCGGGCTCCCGGTCCCGCCGGCGACGTCCGCGCCGGCGACGCCGCCGACGCCCGAGACCCTCCACGCGGCGTTCAAGCTGCGCTTCGTCGTCACCGCCGAGGCGGGGACGAGCCTCGTCGATCTCACGGTCCTCGTGCCGCGGGACGTCCCGCGCCGCCAGACCATCCAGAAGCTCGTCTGGTCGCGCCCGCCCGACCGCGTCTTCGACGTCGGCGAGAACCGCTACGCACGCTTCCTCCTGCGCGACCCGCCGCCGCGCACCGTCCTCGAGGCGGACGTCGAGGCGGACATCGAGCGCTTCGACCTGGCGCGGGCCGAGCGCGAGCGGATGCCGGTCGCGGTGGCCGACGCCGAGCGCCGCGCGGCACTCGCCGCGGACAAGTACGTCGAGGTCGACGACCCGCGCGTCAAGGAGCTCGCGGCGGCGGTCACCGGCGACACGGAGCGCGCGCGCATCGAGAGCGCCTTCCGCGTCGTCGGCCAGGCGCTCGAGCACCACGGCTACGACCCGGGCGAGGTCGGCGCGGCGACCACGCTCGAGCGCGGCGGCGGGGACTGCACCGACTACTCCGACGTGCTCGTGGCGGTGCTGCGGGCGCAGGGCCTGGCGGCGCGCTCCGCGGGGGGCTACACGCTCGACCGCCCGGCCGACACCCCCGCGCACGACTGGGTCGAGGTGCTCGTGGCCGGCCTCGGCTGGGTGCCGCTCGATCCGCTGCGCGCCGATCTCGGCCACGCGACCTTCGGCGAGCTCCGCAACATCTACGTGCGGCTCACCGTGCGCCGCAACGACCCGCTGCTCTTCGGGTACCACTACCACGGGTACACGTGGGACGGCCCGGGCGCCCACGTCGACAACGAGCTCGTGCTGCCGTGAGCAGATGGCTCAGGAGGGGGCCGGGCGACGCCCCGCGCGCCGAGGCCCCCTGCCTCGCTGGCGTGTCCGTTCCCGGGGTGTACATTGTCGGACGGGGGGTGACCTCGGAGCCGCCCCCCCATGTCGACGCTGGCGCAGGAGCCCCCGCAACCTCGGCCCGCCGATCCGTCCCCACCTCGCAGCGACGAGTCCCGCGGCGCCGCAGAGGCCCTGGCTCGGAGCGAGGAGCGCCTCGCCCGGGCGCAGGCCATCGCACACGTGGGCGACTGGGAGTGGGACGTCACCACCAACGCGGTGACCTGGTCCGACGAGCTCTACCGCATCTACGGCTTCGAGCCCCGCTCCGTCACGCCCGACTACGGGCTCGTGCTCCGCCAGCTGCACCCGGAGAGCCGGGAGCCCTTCGAGCGCGCGATTGCCGCGGCGCTCGAGCGCGACGAGCCGTTCGAGCTGGACTACCGCTTCTGCCGCCACGGCGGCGCCGAGGCGGTCCTCCACACCATCGGGCGGGTGGTGCGCGGGCCGGACGGCGCGCCCGCGCGCATGATCGGGATCGTAGCGGACATCACCGAGGCGCAGACGGCGGCGCGCCGGTTGCGCGAGAGCGAGGACCGGTGGCGGTCGATCTTCGACCACGCGACCGATGCCATCCTCATCATCGATCTCGAGACCCTGCGCTTCGTCGAGGCCAACCCGGCGGCGTGCGAGCTGCTCGGCTACCGGCGCGATGAGCTGCTCGCGCTCCACCAGGCGGACATCCACCCGCCGGCGGACCTGCCGGCCGTCGCGGCGGTGTTCGCGCGCCAGCGCCGGCGCGAGGTCACCCTGGCGCCCGACGTCCCGGTCCTGCGCAAGGACGGCGCGATCGTGTGGGCCGACATCAACGCCGCGCCGCTCACCGTCGCGGGCAGGCCGTGCATGGTCGGCATCTTCCGCGACATCACGGCGCGCAAGCGCGCCGAGCAGCGCCTGCGCGAGAGCGAGGAGCTCGTGCGCAGCATCCTCGACACGGTGGACGAGGGCTTCGTGGTGATCGACCGCGACTACCGCGTCCTCATCGCCAACCGCGCGTACGCGGCCCAGGCGGGCCGGCCGCGCCACGAGGTCGTCGGCCGGCACTGCTACGAGCTCGTGCACCGAGCGAACCGCCCGTGCTGGGAGGCCGACGAGGCGTGTGCGGTGCGCGAGGTGCTCCAGGACGGCGAGCCGCACAGCGCGATCCATCAGCACGTCGATGCCGACGGACGTGCGCTCTTCGTCGAGAACAAGGCCTTCGCCATCAAGGACGGCGCGGGGCGCGTCACCGCGGTCATCGAGACCGTCAACAACATCACCGAGCGCCACCAGCTCGAACAGGAGCGCCTGCGCACGCAAAAGCTCGAGTCGATCGGCACCCTGGCGGGCGGCATCGCCCACGACTTCAACAACCTGCTCCAGGGCATCTTCGGCTTCATCTCCATCGCCGAGATGAAGATCGACCAGCGCGACGCGGCGCTCGCCATGCTCGCGCAGGCCGACAAGTCGCTGCAGGCGGCGGTGGGTCTGACCACGCAGCTCTTGACCTTCGCCAAGGGGGGCGCCCCGGTGAAGCGGCGCATCGCGCTCGGGAGCGTCATCGAGAGCGCGGCGCGTCTGGCGCTCTCCGGCTCGCGGGCCGACTGCACCATCGCGGTCGATCCGGCGCTCGCCGCGGTGGACGCGGACGAGGGCCAGATCGGCCAGGTGATCCAGAACATCGTGCTCAACGCGGATCAGGCGATGCCCGACGGCGGCCGGATCGAGGTCACGGCCCGCAACGTGCCCGCCGGGGCGCGGGAGCTGCCGCCGAGCCTGGTCGACCGCACCTGCGTCGAGATCGCGGTGCGCGACACCGGTGTCGGCATCCCCGCGGCGAGCCTCGAGCGCATCTTCGACCCGTACTTCACGACCAAGGAGAAGGGCAGCGGGCTCGGGCTCGCCACCTCGTACTCGATCGTGAAGAGCCACGACGGCGTCGTCACCGTGCGCTCCGAGGTCGGCCGGGGGACCGTCTTCCGCGTGTTCCTGCCCGCCGGCAAGGGCCCGAGCTTGCGCGAGCCGCGCGGCCCGGTGGCCGGCCCGGCTCGTCGGGGGCGCGTGCTCGTGATGGACGACGACGAGATGGTGCGCCGGGTCGCGAGCACCCTCCTGTCTGCCCTCGGACACGAGCCGGAGCTCGCCACGGACGGGGCGAGCGCGCTCGCGACGTGGCGCGCGGCACGCGACGCGGGGCGCCCCTTCGACCTCGTCATCCTCGACCTCACGGTCCGGGGCGGCATGGGCGGGGCCGAGGCGCTGCGACGGCTCGCGGCGCTCGACCCCGCCGTGAAGGCCGTCGTCTCGAGCGGCTACTGCGCCGACGAGGTGCTGGCGGCGCACCGCCGGCACGGCTTCGCGGCGTTTCTCAAGAAGCCCTACGACCTGGAGACGCTCCGGAACACGCTGGACCGGATTCTCGGGGCCGCGTAACGGGCGACGTCGCGCGGCTCGCCGTCGAGCAAGGACACCCCGGCGCCCGACCCGGGGTGAGCCGCGCTCACTTCTTGTGGCTCTTGATGAACCCGAGCTCGGCGTAGAAGTCGGTGTTCACGTCGCCCTTCTGGCCCTTGCTGTTGGGCAGCTGCTGCAGGCGGATGGCCTCGTTGATGTGGCGCTCGGCGCCGTCCCAGTTGCCCTTCATCTCGTAGAGGATGGCGAGGTTGTAGTGCGCCCAAACGTCGTTCGGATGGGAGCCGACGGCCCCCTCGCAGATCTGCACGGCGACGTCGTTCTGGCCGCGCTCGATGGCGTTGTACGCGGCGGCCTGATCGGCATCGATGCCCATGCCGTCGTTGAAGAACTTCTCGTAGTAGATCCTGGAGTTGCCCTCCTGGACGGGGAAGCGCACGTACTTGAGCGTGCCGTCGCAGCCACCCAGACCGAGCGTCAGACCGACGACGAGCGCCGCGCCGCACAGGGCGCGCGTGAGGGAACGGGGATTCATGTGGGCACCTCGTGGCGGGGTCGGGGCGTCGTTGCCCCGACGTCGCGCCCGAGCGTAGCCAGGATCCTCGGCGCAAGGAACAGGTCGCGACCGATCGCCGCCCGCGGCGGGGTCGCGAGCACGTTGCCGCCGGGTGGGGCTCGGTGCCTGCCCTTGTGGCGCCGCGACCGTGGTGTCATAGCCGTCGGCGCCATGGGACATCGCGCGAACGTGGGGCTCGCGGCCGGGATCGTGGCGCTCCTCGGTGCCTGCCTGAGCTACGCGCCGGTGCCCGTCTACGCGGTCTCGGACCGCGGGGCCGACCGCGACGGCGACGGCATCGCGGACGTCGACGACGGCTGCGCGGAGGCGCCCGAGGACGGCCTGCCCCCGAAGGCGAACGACGGCTGCCCGGGCCCGGATCCCGACAGCGACGGCGTCGGCTGGGCCGAGGACCAGTGCCCCAACGCCAAGGAGGACGGCAAGCCGCCGAATCCCGAGGACGGCTGCCCCGGCGCGGACGCGGACGGCGACGGCGTGGCCGACGGGGCCGATCGCTGCGCCGACAAGCGCGAGGACAACCTCGCGCCGGAGCCGAGCGACGGTTGCCCCGCGCCGGATCCGGACGGCGACGGGCTCGCCGGCCCCCTCGACCGCTGCCCGGACGCGGCCGAGACCTACAACGACTGGCGCGACGCCGACGGCTGTCCCGACACGGTACCGGGCGGCAGCGACGAGGTGCGCTTCGACCAGGAGTCGAACCAGATCTACGTGCCGAAGGCGCGGCGCATCGAGTTCGACAGCGGCTCGGCCCAGGTGCGGCCCGACGCCGACGCGACCCTCGGGGCGATCGCGAAGGTGCTCGCCGAGCACGGCGAGATCGGCCGGCTCGAGATCGAGGGCCACGCCTCGAGCCAGGGCGACGAGCGCACCAACCTCGCCTTGACCGAGCAGCGCGCGGGCGCCGTCGCGCGCGCACTCGCGGCGCGCGGCATCGCCGGCGAAAGGCTCGTGCCGATCGGCTACGGCGAGTACTGCCCGGCGCGCGACGACGGCGACGACAAGGACACGGCCGAGAACCGGCGCGTGCTCCTGAAGGCGGTGCAGGTCGGCGGCAAGTGGCAAGAGGTGGCGCGCGGCTGCTGGAACGCCCAGACGAAGGGCATCGACCCGACCAAGAGAAAGCCGGGCGTGCCGCCCGTGCCGCCGCCGCTGCCGCCCCCCGACCCCGGGGTCATCCACGGGCCGGGCTTGTGACGGGACGCGCGCCCTCGGGCGCAACGACGAGCGAGATGCGAGGTGGTGGCGTGACGGCAGGACGGCGGTGTGGGCTCGGGCTCTCTCTGGCGTTGCTCGGCATGGTCGTGCTCGGCGGCTGCGGGCCGAAGCGCATCCAGGTCAACCCGACGGACGTCTCGGCGCTCACGGTGCGGCCCGCGTCGGGGCAGGATCTCTACTGCCCCGGCGATCGCTTCCTCGTCGAGGTGCTCGCGACGATGAAGGACGGCTCGAGCTGCAGCAGCTCGAACCCGCAGCTGACCTGCATGGGCGGGACGGGCGTCGTCATCGACCCGGAGACGATCCACCTCGAGGGCACGAGCGGGGGTCCGGCCGGCGAGCAGCTCGTGTGGCTGCCCGACGACAACCCGCTCGCCACGGCGGCCACGGGCATGCGCCTGAAGGCCTGGCTCCAGGGCCTCCACGACGGCAAGGCCGCGCGCTCGGTCGAGGCCGCGCGCGAGCTCCGACCCGTGTACCAGTGTCAGCGCGACCACGTGCTCGCGCCGCTGCCTGCCCCGCCGGGCGCGCCCGGCTCCCCGGGCGCCGCGATCACCGTGTCCGTCACGACGCTCTCGACGCCCTTCTACGCCGCCGCCGCCCTCGTGCGCGTCGAGGCCGGGGGCGAGCGCCGCTACCTCATCAGCTCGTCCTTCGACGAGACCATCCGCGTCGTGTCGCGCGGGCAGGACGGCGGGCCCGGGCAGCCGGGGGCGCAGGGCCTCGACGGCCCGCCCGGACAGTCGGCGGCGCCCGATCAGCCGTGCGCGCGCGGCGGTCGCGGCGGCAACGGCACGGCGGGCGCGCAGGGCGGCCCCGGTGCGAGCGGCGGCTCCGGCGGCACCATCCGGCTCGTGCTCGACGCGGCCGCGGCCGACAAGCTGCGCGGGCGCATCCTCGCCGACAATCCCGGCGGCTACGGCGGCCCCGGCGGCCCTGGCGGTCGCGGCGGCTTCGGCGGCACGGGCGGCACCGGCGGTCGGAACGGTCCGGGCTGCGAGGGCACCAACCTCGCCGGCGACAAGGGCAGCGACGGTCCGGTGGGCATGGACGGGCCCGCGGGTCCCGACGGCCCGCCCGGCCCGCCCGTGGTCGTCGAGACGGCGCCACGCGAGACGCTGTTCGCGGGCGAGCTCGAGCTCATTCGCTCGATCGAGGCCACGCCGGGCAAACGTTGAGCGGCGGTGGGCGCGCGCATGGCCGGTTGAACTGCACCGCTTCGCGGTGTCGAGGCGCGCGCCCTGGGGCTACACTCGGCAGAGCCATGGCCGAGCCCGCGCGCAAGATCCCGAGCTACGCCGATCTTTGCGCCGTGCCTGCGCCGCTCGTCGCCGAGATCGTCGACGGCGAGCTCGTCGCGCAGCCGCGGCCGGCTCTGCGCCACGCGCACGCGGCGTCCTCGCTCGGGGGCGACCTATTCTCGCCGTTCCAGCGCGGCCGCGGCGGCCCGGGCGGCTGGGTGTTTCTGTTCGAGCCGGAGCTGCACCTCGGGGCGGACGTGCTCGTGCCCGATCTCGCCGGCTGGCGTGCCGACCGCGCACCCGACCTCGCCGCGCCATGGACCGCCCTCGCCCCGGACTGGCTGTGCGAGGTGCTCTCCGACAGCACGCGCACGCTCGACCGGGTGCGGAAGCTCCCGCTCTACGCGCGGGCGGGCGTCGGTCACGTGTGGCTCCTCGACCCCGGGGCGCGCTCGCTCGAGTGCTACCGGCGGCAGGAGGGCGGGTGGTTGCTGGTCGCGGCCTTCGGCGAGAACGACCGCGTGCGCGCCGAGCCGTTCGAGGCGATCGAGCTCGAGCTCGCGGGGTTGTGGGGGACTCCTCCGTAACTCCCATCCGCGGGTCACTCGCGCGCGAGCACGCTCTCGGCGATCGTGACGGCACGGGCCTGCGGCGGGCAGTCGACGACGCGCCCGGCGGCGAGCTGGAAGGCGTCGGAGCGGAACTCGGTGCCCGTCACGGCCACCGTCAGCCGGTCGCCCGCGAGCCTCGCGCGCAGGGGCTTACCGTCCACGTCGCTCCACTCGTAGAGGCAGCTCGACGGGACGGCCTCGAGGTCGAAGCGCGCGTTCGGTGGGGGCGGAGGGCGCACGCGGTCACGGACGGCGTAGCTTGCCGGCGCGTCCGCGAGTGGCGTGAGGACGAAGCGCGCCTCGCCCGCGCGGTAGGGGGCCGGATGCGGGTGGGCCGCGTCGCGGAGCTCGCCCGGATCGCGCACCCGGAGCTCGAAGGCGGTGCCCGTCCACACGGCGTCGTAGTGGCGCCCGGACGGGCTCTTCCAGCCGCCGGTGAGATCGGGTTGCGGTGGGGCAGCTGGGGCAAGTGGGGCCGGCGCGCTCGCGGCGCTCGGGGCGGACGCGCTCGGTGCCGGCGCCGAGGCGGCGTCCGCGGCGCCCGGGTGCGCGCTCCCACCGGCAGCGCTCGCGCTCGGCGTGTCCGGTCCGGCGTCGCTCGAGCTCCCGCGGCTCGCGACGACGACGGCCACGACGGCGGCGACGGCGCCCGCGGCGAAGATCGGCAGGAGCGTGCGGCCGCGCCTCGGAGCGCCGGCGTCGCGTGGCGCCGGGGCCGGGACCGGGGCCGGGGCCGGAAGGAGGTC
>JACRDA010000129.1 GCA_016212965.1 Myxococcales bacterium | reverse complement strand
AGGGCGAACAGGAACTGCGCCAGGCGCGCGACGAAGAGCTGGTCGTTGAGGCCGATGCGCGGCAGCCGCACCTCGGGCTCGGTCGAGGCGCCCTCGTAGGTGCGCTTGGGCGGCGTCACGTAGGCCGTGGGGGCGGAGAGCACGTGCGCCGTGTCCGTGTTCGGCAGGCAGGCGAGCACGAGCACCCCGAAGCGCGCGAGCGAGCTCTGCGACTCGACCGAAATGAGCGCCTCGGTCGGGATGGCGACCTTCTCGCTGCCCTCGTAGGCGAGCACGATCTCGCGGACGGGCAGGTCCTCGAGCGCGCCGCCCGTGCGCGCGCCGACGATGCGGCAGGGCCAGCTCGTCTTCTTGAAGCTCTGCACCACGAGCGCCGCGACGGCCCAGCTCGCGTTGAGCCACACGTACGCGGAGGCGTCGTTCGGCGCCTCCTCGATGACGAGCTGGCGCATGCGCGAGGACTGCTTGTCGAAGGGCGCGCGGCCGAGGAAGCGGTTCGCCGTGAGACACACCCAGCGCGCGGGCAGCTTCTCGACGACGGCGCGGTACGGGGCGCGCTCCTTGGCCTCGTAGAGCGACGCCTTGTTGTCGAGCCGCTCGATGCCCTCCCAGTCCTCGAGGCCGAAGATGCGCGGCGCCGCGTTGAGCACGACCGGCATCGTGTGGGCCTCGGCGCACTCGGCGATCTCGCGCAGCCGGGCGAGCGAGGCGGCGCTGTCGTCGATGGCGAGGTCCACGACGGCGAAGGACACGGGCGGCTCGCTCGCGGCGTTGGCGCGCACGCCGCGCTCGAGGGCGGCGACGGTCTCGTCGGGGCGCGCGCACAGGAGCTCGAGGCGCACGCCCTGCTGCCCGCCGATGGTGCGGGCGCAGAGGAACTGCAGCCCGCGCCACGCCTCCTCGAGGCGCCGCACCTCGGGGTGCTGGAGGATCGCGCCGAGCTGCAGGCCGATGGCCTTCTCGATGCGGCGGATGCCCTCGTCGGGGCGCGCCCCGGGGGCGCTCGTCTTGCCGGCGCGCGCGATGGCGGCGATGAAGGCGTCGAAGCGGCCCTTCTGGGCCTTGGGGACTGCGACCGGGGCAGGGGCCTCGACCGGGCCGCCTGCCACGCTCGTGGCGTCGGCCGGGGTGCCGGTGTCGACCATGTCGAGCAGCCGCGAGACGTCCACCTCCTGGGCCGCGGGCGCGGGCGCGGGCGCGGGCGCGGGGGTGCCGGCGGGGCGAGCGAGCTCGACCCCGCCGAGCACGTGGCGCACGAAGGGCGCGCCGAGCCACAGGCGGTTGAGCTCGCTCGTGGCCTGCTCCACGCTCGTGGTGCCGTCGCGCAGGCGCTCGAGCACGAGCTTGCCGTCGACGAGCGAGCGCAAGAGCGGCACCTCGTCGCACAGGCCGTCGGGCCGGAAGCTCTTCATGCTGCCGGGCGCGAGCTCGACCTTCACCTTCCGGCCCTCGGCCAGAACGCTCTCGACCTCGATGGCGATGCGCGGGCGGAGGCGCTTGAAGACCTCGTCGAACTCGGTGACGTCGATGCGCAGGGCCTGCGCGGGTGCGCTCGCGCCGGCGTTGTACTCGCCCCGCGGCAAGAGGTCGGCGACCACGAGCACGCGGAGCGGCATGAGCGGCCCGCGCTCGGCGCCGTCGTCGTCGCGGCGCGCGCTGACCGACACGCCCTTCTCGCCGGCCTTCTCGACGCCCTTCTCGCCAGGTTTGCCGCTCGCCGCTTGCTGCGACCGGCTCCCCATGCCGAACGAGATACCCCCGAGATCGAAGCCCTTCTTGTCGTCGTCGCCCTGGCTCACGGTACGGAAGCATAGGCGGCGCCCGCGCCGCCGCAAAGCTCCGCGTGGCCCGCCCGGCGCCGAGCGCGCCCGGCCTCGCGCCCTTTCCCCTCGCGCGCGGTCGTGACAGCCTCGCCGGCCCATGGAGCAGGCTTCGCAGGAACGTGGTGAGGGGGCGCGTCGGGTGCGCATCGGGATGCTCGGCTGCGGCACGGTCGGGGCGGCCGTGCTGGGCCTGCTGGCCGAGCACCACGAGCGCCTCGACCGGCGCGTGGGCGCCACCCTCGAGGTCGCCAAGGTGGCGGTGCGCGACACCGCCCGCGCGCGTCCGGTCGGCCCCGAGCTCCTCACCACCTCGGTCGACGAGGTGCTGGCGGACCCGACCATCGACGTCGTGGTCGAGCTCATCGGCGGCGCGGCGGCGCTCGAGTGGATCGAGCGCGCGCTCGAGGCGAAGAAGAGCGTCGTGACGGCCAATAAACTCCTGCTCGCGCGCCACGGCGGACGGCTGGTCGAGCTCGCCTCGCGGCACGGCGTCGATCTCGCCTTCGAGGGAGCGGTCGGCGGCGGCATCCCCATCGTGCGCACCCTGCGCGAGGCCTTCGCGAGCGACCACGTGATCTCGCTCACGGGCATCCTCAACGGCACGAGCAACTTCGTCCTGTCGAAGATGCTCGACGACGGTGCGAGCTTCGAGGCGGCGCTCGCCGAGGCGCAGGCCCTCGGCTACGCCGAGGCCGACCCCACGCTCGACGTCGGCGGGCACGACGCCGCGCAGAAGCTCGAGGTGCTCGCGATGCTGGCCTTCGGGGCGCGTCCCGGCAGCGGCTGCTCGCTCGTCGAGGGCATCACGGCGATCGAGCCCGTCGATCATCGCTTCGCGGCGCGCTTTGGCTACCGCATCAAGCACCTCGTCATCGGCCGCGACCACGGCGACGTCATCGAGCTGCGCGCGCACCCGACCCTCATCCCCGAGCGCAGCGTGCTCGCCAACGTTTCGGGCGTGCTCAACGCCGTGCTCCTCGAGGGACGGGCGCTCGGGCCGTGCCTCGTCTACGGCCGGGGCGCCGGGGGGGCGCCGACGGCGGTCAGTGTGGTCGCCGACCTCATCGACGTGTGTCGCTCGGTCGCCGCCGGCGTGCGGGGCCTCGGGACGCGCGGCATCGGCCTGCGCGAGCGCCAGGTGGCGGCGAGCGCCGCCAGCGAGTCCCGCTACTACGTGCGCTTCCGCGTCGCCGACCGGCCGGGCGTCATGGCGCGCCTGGCGGGGGCGCTCGGCAGCCACGCGGTGTCGATCGAGCAGATGGTGCAGGACGGCGAGCCCGTGCGGCCCGGCGCGGCCGCCACGGTGGTCATGCTCACCCACCGCGCGCGCGAGGCACAGGTGCAGGCGGCGCTCGCCGAGCTGCGGCCCGAGGGATTTCTGATCGAGCCGCCGCGCGTGCTACGTATCGAGCAGGTATGACGCGCGGCAACACGGAGCACGGTGCGCGCACGGCGCCGCTCGGTGTCTTCGACTCCGGGCTCGGCGGCCTCACGGTGGTGCGGGCGCTGCGGGCGCGGCTGCCGGCCGAGAGCATCGTCTACCTCGGCGACACGGCGCGCGTGCCCTACGGGTCGCGCTCGGCGGCCACCGTGCGCCGCTATGCCGTGGGCTGCGCCAAGCTGCTCGCGCGCCGCGGCGTGAAGGCCATCGTGGTCGCGTGCAACACCGTGAGCGCCGTGGCGCTCGAGACGCTGCGCGCCGAGCTCGATCTGCCGGTGAGCGGGGTCATCCTCCCGGGCGCCCGTGCGGCCGTGGCGGCCGCGCGCGGGCGCAAGGTGTGCGTGCTCGCCACCGTGGGCACGGTGGCGTCGGGCGCGTACACGCGCGCCGTGGCCGCGCTGTCGAGCCGCACCGAGGTGATGGGCATCCCGACGCCGCTGCTCGTCGGGCTCGCCGAGGAGGGGTGGACCGAGGGTGAGGTGCCGCGCCTCGTCGTGCGCCGCTACCTCGAGCCGCTCGTCCGTGACCGCGTGGCCGACGAGGCGCGGGGCGACGCGGCGGCGAGCGCGCGCGTCGGCTGCGTCGTGCTCGGCTGCACGCATTTTCCGCTGTTCCGCACGTTCATCGAGGAGGAGGCGGCGCGCGCGCTCGGCGAGCCGGTGCCGGTCGTCGACAGCGCGACGGCCGCAGCCGAGGACGTGGCCGACTTCCTCGCGGCGCGCGAGCTCGCGGCGCCGGGCACGGCGCAGGGCAAGCTCGAGCTGTGCGTCACGGACGTGCCGGTCGCCTTCGAGCGGGTGGCGCGCAGCTTCCTCGGCGAGGCCGTGGGCACGGTCGAGCAGGTCGATCTCTAGAAGGAGACTCCCGGCGTTGGTACGTAGGGGCCGAGGGGCCGAGGGGCCGAGGGGTCAAGGGGTGGCTGGCGGCCTGCGGGCCAGCGTCGCGTCCGGGCCGCGAGCTTGACGGGCGCACGACCGGGTGCTTCGCTCGTCCCTAGTGGCGCATCGTGTTGGGCTCGTGCTGGCTGCGGCGCTCGCCGTGGGCGGCGGCGGCTGCGAGATCGTCGTGTCCCACACGCCGCGCGCGCCGGCGCCGGTCGCGCAGCACCACGGCCTGCCGCCGGGGGTCGGCCCGACCAGCTCGCCATCGGCGAGCGCGCCCACGGCGCCGCTCGCCGTGCCCGCGCCGACCGGCACCCAGCTCCTCGTTCCCATGCCGACGGCCACGGGCGGGCAGTTCGAGCCGCCGCCGCCACCTCTGGGCCGCCCGGAGCTCTTGCCCGCCGGGTTGCCCCTCGGGCGTCCGCCGGCGTTCGCGCCCGAGGCGGGCGCCGGCTACTGGCTGTGGCAGGGCCCACGCGGCAGCTGGATGTTGCGGACCACGACCGGGGGCGAGAGCCATGCCTTCAGCGGCAGCGTCGCGGGCACGAGCGGTGCCATCGGCGACATCGGCCCCACGAGCGCGGCGCTCGCCGAGCGCATCCGCAGGACCGACGTGGGCTGGGAGTTCTCGTTCCACACGGCGGGCCACGCCGATGGCTTCACCTTCTCGGTGCAGGGCGGCGGGTGCGTGCGCCTCGATCTGCGGCTCGACGCCGCGCCGGCCGTGCACCACGTGTTCGTCGGCTCGGCGCAGTTCCAGCCGAGGAGCGCGCACTTCATCGTGTGCCCGCGGGGCCAGGTGCCGTAGGAGTTCCTCAGGCGAGGCCGAGCAGCGCCGTCATGGCGTGGTCGAGCGCCGCGATGCGCTCGGCGGCGCGAGCCCGGCCGCTCGCGAGCGGTTCGCCGGGCGCGAGCGCTTCGCGCACGTCGAAGTAGATCTTCATCTTCGGCTCGGTGCCGCTCGGGCGGGCGATGACGCGATGCCCCCCGGCTAGCTCGAAGACGAGCACGTCGCTCGGCGGGAGCTCGATCGGGCCCGGTGCCGCGCCGCGCTCGGTGCGCGTCCCCGCGAGCACGTCGACGGTAGCCGCCACCTGCATGCCGGCGAGCGCGTCCGGCGGCGCCGCGCGCAGGCGCGCCATGAGCTCCTGCATCTGGCGCTTGCCACCGCTGCCCGGGAACCCGAGCGAGCGCTGCGAGCTCGCGTAGAGACCGTAGCGTCGCGCGAGCTGCTCGAGCTCGTCGAGGAGCGTGCGCGCGCGAGGTGTCGCGCCCGCGAGCTCGGCCGCGAGCGTGCAGATCGCCACGGCGGCGCTGATGCCGTCCTTGTCGCGCACCAGCGTGCCGACGGTGTACCCGAGCGCCTCCTCGTAGCCGAACACGAAGCGCGCGCCGGTCGCGGCCTCGACCGCGAGCGCGCGGTTCGCGATCCACTTGAAGCCGGTCAGCGTCTCCTCGTAGCGCACGCCGAGCGCCCGCGCGATGGCGCCGAGCATCGGCGACGAGACGAGCGAGGCGGCGACGAGCCGCGCGCCGGCGCTCGAGGCGTCGGCGCGCGTGAGGAGGTAGTGGCCGAGGAGGACGCCCACCTCGTTGCCGGTGAGCGTGACGTACTCGCCGGGCGCGGCGCGCACCGTGACGCTGAGACGGTCGGCGTCGGGGTCGTTGGCGACGAGCAGCGCGGCGTCGCGCGCACGGGCGAGCTCGAGGCCGAGATCGAGCGCGCCCTTCTCCTCCGGGTTCGGGAAGCGCACCGTCGGGAAGCGCCCGTCGGGCTCGGCCTGCTCCGCGACGACGTCGAGCGCCGTGAAGCCCGCCTCGGCGAGCGCCCGGCGCGCGAGGTGGAGGCCGACGCCGTGGAGCGGTGTGTACGCGACGCGCAGCTTGCCGGCGTGGGGCGAGGGCGTGCCGAGCGCGCGCACCCCGTCGAGGTAGCGCCGATCGAGCGCGTCGCCGAGGCTCGTGAGCAGGCCGGCGGCGCGCGCCGCGTCGAGGTCCATCACCGGGATCGCGCTCGCGCCGGGCGCGCGGGCGATCGCCGCCGCGATCTCGGTGTCCATGGGCGGGATGATCTGCGCCCCGTTGCCCGCGTAGACCTTGTAGCCGTTGTACTCGGGCGGGTTGTGGCTCGCGGTCACCATGATGCCGGCCGCGGCGCCGCAGTCGCGCACGGCGAAGGCGAGCAGCGGGGTCGGGCACAGCTTCTCGGAGAGGAACACCGGCAAGCCGACCGCGCAGAGAACACCCGCCGCGTCCTCGGCCATCTCGCGCGACAGGCGGCGACCGTCGTAGCCGATCGCCACCGAAGGCATGGCTGGCCCGTGCGCCTGCGCCCGGAGGTAGCTCGCGAGGCCCGCCGGCGTGCGGCGCACGACGGCGCGGTTCATGTAGCTCTCGCCGGCGCCGAGGATCCCGCGCAGGCCGGCCGTGCCGAACTCGAGCGGACCGGCGAAGCGCTCCCCGAGCTCCGGCGACCGCGCGCGCACCAGCGCTTGGAGCTCCGCCTGCGTCTCGGGGTCGGGGTCTTCGGCGATCCAGCTCTCGGCTCGGCGCACGAGCTCTTCGGACGACATGCGGGCACCTCCGCCGCGGGTCGGGCGGCCGCGGCACGCCATCCTAGAACAGCGGCCGCGAGGGTGGCGCACCGAGCGCGCCCGGGCGGCGCCGAGACGCGCAGGCGTGCGCTTTCGCACTCGGTAGGTGTTCGGATTCGCACGCATTTTTCTGGAAGATGCGGCGGCCTCCCGGGCGCATGCGTGGTAGCAACTCGCCATGAGCGATCCCGAGCGCACCGGTTTGTTCCAGCCAGCGGTCCCGGCCGGCGAGGTCCGTGCGCGCGTGGCCGGGTACGCCGCGCTCCACGAGTCGGCGTCCGCCACGGAGCGCAAGGCGCAGGCCACGGCGGCCGCGCGCACCTACTACGATCTCGCGACGAGCTTCTACGAGACCGGCTGGGGGCAGTCCTTCCACTTCGCGCCGCTCGCCCCGGGCGAGGCGCTCGGCGCGGCCATCGTGCGTCACCAGCACTACCTGGCGCTCCGCATGGGGCTCGCCGCGGGCATGCGCGTGCTCGACGTCGGCTGCGGCGTCGGCGGCCCGATGCGGGGCATCGCGCGCCTCACGGGCGCCGAGGTCGTCGGCCTCAACGTGAACGACTACCAGATCTCGCGCGGCAAGCTGCACAACGCGGCAGCCGGGCTCGACGCGCAGTGCAGCTTCGTGGCAGGCGACTTCACGGCGATGCCGCTCGAGGACCAGAGCTTCGACGCCGCCTACACGATCGAGGCCGCGTGCCACGCGGCCGACCGCCGTGACGTCTTTCGCGAGGTGCACCGCGTGCTCCGGCCGGGCGCCGTGTTCGCGGGCTACGAGTGGTGCCTGACCGACCGCTACCGGGCCGCGCATCCGCTGCACGTCGACGTGCGCCGCGGCATCGAGAAGGGCAACAGCCTGCCGGAGCTCGTGGGAAAGGACGAGGTCCTCCGCTCGCTCGCGGACTCGGGCTTCGAGGTGCTCGCGTCCGAGGACCGCGCGGAGCACGCGCCCGGCGCCGGGAGCGCCTGGTACACGCCGCTCGCGTCGCTCGCGTCGTGGCGCGGCCTCATGGCCTCGCGCCTCGGGACCCTGCTCACCGCGGCCTTCGTGCGGGCGCTCGAGCTCGCCCGCCTGAGCCCCCGGGGCACGACCGAGGTGCACGAGGTGCTCCGCCTGGCGCAGAGGTCGCTCGTCGCGGGCGGCGAGCTCGGGATCTTCACCCCGATGTTCTTCTTCCTCGCGCGAAAATCGGTCGCGAAGGGCACGGCGCCCGCGCGGGCGTGAGGTCGAGGGGCCGAACGTGGCACCCGCGGCCCCGCCCGCCCTCACGCCTCGTCGCCCGGCAACTCGAGCACGCCCTCGTACAGATCGTCGAGCGCGAGCGCCAGAGCGAAGTGGTCGAGGCGCACGAGCTCGCGCGGACCGTGGACGCGGAAGCGGAAGCCGTCGCCCTCGCGGCTGTAGACCTCCACGCGAGGCTCGCGTTGCGACACGAGCAAGAAGTGCACGAGCGACGGTAGCGCGAGGTAGGCCGCCTGCTTCGCGCCGCGGTCGTAGGCCTCGGTGCTGCGCGACAGGACCTCGCACACGAGGGACGGATTCGTGACGACGTCGGTGGTGCCGGGGCGAAGCACGAGCGGCCGGCACACGACGACCGCATCGGCGTACACGAAGTGCTCGGCGTCGAGGCCGAGCCGGAGATCGGCCGTGTGCACGTCGCAGGGCCGACCGGAGAGGGCGGTGTCGAGCCGTGCGATGAGGCGCGAAGCGAGGCGGCTGTGGCGCGGCGAGCCCCCCGCCATCGCGAACACGTCGCCGCGGAAAAAGTGGTGCCGCGTCGCCTGCGTGCGCTCCCAGGCGAGGAAGGTCTCGGCGGTCAGCTGCGGTGCGGGAGCGGCCTGCGACACGCGCCAAGGCTAGCACGGCGCGTGCTACGGGCCCTCGGGCCCTTGCCGTCCGACGCGCGCGTCCATAGCGTGTTCCGCGATGACGGTCGCGCGGCGCCTGCGGATCTTGGGGCGCGCGTGCGTCGCGTGCGCGCTCGCGGCCGGCTGCGAGGACGGCAGCAGGCCTCCGTCGGGCACGCGCACGACCCCGTCGTCTGCCACCGCGATGTCGAGCGCGCCCGCTCGACCGAGCGCGTCGGCGGCGCTGGCGACCTCCGCTGACGGCGGCCCGCTCGACCGCGCGTCGGCTGCCTGCCGCAGCGCGTGCGACCGGGAGCAGGCCTGCGACCGCGCCGGGGCCGGGACCGACGCCGAGCTCGCGCGCCTCGTGCGCGAGAGCTCCCGGCTCTGCCACGAGCAGTGCGAGCTCGAGGCGGAGATGCCGCGGGAGGAGCTCACCGGCGTCACCGAGCGCCGCGAGGCCTGCCTCGGGCGCCCTTGCCCCGAGCTCGAGCCGTGCCTCGCCGCGCTGCGCAAGCCGTGAGCCGACGCGGTCGGTGCGAGCTGCGCTCTCTTCTCTCTCTCCGGCCGCTCCGGGCTGACGACTGAAAACTGAAAACTGACGGCTGCCCTCACTTCGCCTTGGCGAGCGCCTCGGCCACGAGCGTGTCGTAGCTGCCGTCGACGAAGCGCTCGGAGGCGAGGAGCTTCCGCAGGAAGGCGAGATTCGTGGCGGCCGGGCCCACCGCGCCCACGAGCTCGAGCGCGGTCGCGCCGAGGGCGGCGCCGAGCCGCGCGCGCGCGTCCTCGCGCGTCGGGCCGTGCGCCACGATCTTCGCGAGCAGCGGGTCGTAGTAGGGCGTGACCTCGCTGCCCTCCTCGACGCCCGTCTCGACCCGCAGCCACGGCGCCGGCTCGGGCCAGACGAGGCGCGCGATGCGGCCGGGCTGGGGCGCGAAGCGCTTGGCCGGATCCTCGGCGTAGACGCGCGCCTCGATGGCGTGGCCGGCCGGGGCGCCGTTCTGCGTGTCGCCGCTCGAGCCGTCGACGCCGAGACGCGCACCGGCGCGCGCCCACACCTCGGGGCTCAGGCCCTCGCCCGAGGCGACGCGGATCTGCTGCTCGACGAGGTCGAGGCCGGTCACCATCTCGGTCACGCAGTGCTCGACCTGGAGGCGCGCGTTGACCTCGAGGAAGTAGAGCTCCCCCGCCGGGCTCGCCACGAACTCGACCGTGCCGGCGCCGACGTAGCCGACGCTCGCCACGACACGGAGCGCGGCCTCCCAGAGCGCCCGGCGGCGCGCCAGGCCCGCCGGCCCGGCGAAGAAGGGCGCGGCGCTCGGCGTCTCCTCCACGATCTTCTGGTGGCGGCGCTGCAGGCTGCACTCGCGCTCGCCGAGCGCCACGTAGCCGCCGCGCCCGTCGCCGAAGATTTGCACCTCGATGTGCTTCGGCGACTCGATGTAGCGCTCGAGGTACACGCGTGCGTCGGCGAAGGCGCTCTTGCCGCGGTCCGAGCAGGTCTGCGCGGCGCGCGCGAGACCGTCGGCCTTCTGCACGAGCTGCATGCCGATGCCGCCGCCGCCGCCCGCCGCCTTGACGAGCAGCGGGAAGCCGATGCGCTCGCCCTCGGCCGCGAGCGCCGCGGCGTCGGCGGGGTCGATGGGGCCGTCGGTGCCCGGCGTCGGGGAGGTGCCGGCGGCGCGCGCCACGCTGCGCGCCTTGATCTTGTCGCCGAAGGCGTCGAGTACCTCGGGCGGCGGCCCGATGAAGGTGATCCCCGCCTCCGCGAGGGCGCGCCCGAAGCTCGCGTTCTCGCTGAGCAGGCCGTAGCCCGGGGGGATGGCGCGCGCGCCCGTCTCTCGCGCGGCGGCGATCACGCGCGCGATGTCGAGGTAGCTCTCGCGCACCGGCGCCGGCCCGAGCAGCACGGCCTCGTCCGCGGCGCGCACGTGGGGCGCGCCCGCGTCGGCCTCCGAGTGGACGGCCACGGTGCGGATGCCGAGGCGCCGGCAGGTGCGGAGGATGCGGCAGGCGATTTCGCCGCGGTTCGCGATGAGGATCTTGTCGAGCACGACGCGGAGTTACGAGGCCGGCCCGGCGTCGTCAAGCGTCGCGCGCGCGGCGCGCCGAGGCCCGGCGGGGCGCGCTGCGCGTCGGGTCGAGCGCGAGCTGACCGCACGCGGCCGCCACGTCGTCGCCGCGGCGCCGCCGCACGAAGCACCCGATGCCGGCGTCCGTCACGAGCCGCTGGAAGGCGAGCACGCGCGCCGGGTCGGGCGGGCCGAGCGTCGAGCCCGTGATGCGGTTCATGGGGATGAGGTTCACCTTGGCGCGGAGCGGTCGCAGGAAGCGCAGGAGCGCCCGCGCGTCCTCGGGGGCGTCGTTCTCGCCCGCGAGCAGCGTGTACTCGATGGTGATGCGCCGGCGCGGCGGCAGCGGATAGGCCGCGAGGGCGCGCGCGAGCTCGGCGAGGCCGTAGCGGCGGTTCACGGGCATCAGCGCCGAGCGCTTGGCGTCGTCGGCTTGGTGGAGCGACACCGCGAGCCCGACCGCACCGCCGAAGTCGCGGCCGAGCTCGGCGATCTCGGGCACGAGCCCCGAGGTCGAGACCGTGATGCGTCGGAGCGGGATCGCGAGGCCCTCGGGGTGCGACAACAGGCGGATGGCCCGCGCGGTCCCCGCGTAGTTGTGGAGCGGCTCGCCCATGCCCATGAAGACCACGCTGCGCAGGACCTCGTCGGGCCCGCAGGCGGCGCGACCGAGGAGCACCTGCCCGGCGATCTCGCTCGCGTCGAGGTGGCGCCGCAGGCCCGCCAGGCCGCTCGCGCAGAAGGTGCAGGCCATGGCGCAGCCGACCTGCGTCGAGACGCACTGCGTGACCCGGCGCGTGGGACCGGGGCGCGCGTCGGCGCGGGCGTCGGCGCGCGCGTCGGCCGAGGCGCCGTCCTCGTCGTCGCCGTCGTCGTCCGCCGCGGCGGCATCGGCGTCGAGTGTCTCGGTGCCGCGCGCCACGGGCAGGAGCACGGTCTCGATCTCGGCGCCGTCGGCGAGCCCGAGCACGAGCTTCTTCGAGCCGTCGAGCGAGCGGTGCGTGTGCACCACGGTCGCCGGTGGAGCGAGCGCCGGGACGGAGCCGGCGAGCGCGCTCCGGAGCGTCTTCGGCAGATCGCTCATGCGGTCCGGGTCGGTCACCCCGCGCGCCCAGATCCAGCGGAACACCTGGCGGGCGCGGTAGCGCGGTCCCCCGTGCCGGGCGAGCGCGCGCTCCCAGTCCTCGGGGAGTCGCGACAGGGGTTGTAGCTCGCCATCCATGATCGTCAGCGCCGAGAGCGCCGGAGCGTAGCGCATCCGGTGCCGCGGCGCCGCGCGGTGCCCGGATCGTTGCGTGGCGCTGCCCCCGCGACTACGACGGCGCCGACCCCCTGAGAGGGAGCGTCGGAGAACCCGTGAGCATCCTGCCCATCGCACCGCTCTTCTTCCTGTCGGGCGCGACCGCGCTCCTCTACCAGGTGGCCTTCGGGCGCAAGCTCCAGACGATCTTCGGCGCCACCGCCTACGCCGTCAGCGCCGTCCTCGCCGCCTTCATGGCCGGGCTCGCGATCGGTGCCCACTTCGGCGGCCGCTACGCGTCGAAGGTCAAGCGCCCCCTCGTCCTCTACGGCGTGGCCGAGGTGCTGGTCGGCGTCGTGTGCGGCGTCACGCCGCTGCTGTTCGACGCGGTCGGCGACGCCTACGTCGGGGCCGTCAAGGCGCTGCCCTCGTCGCTGTGGCTCGTGAGCGGTCTCCGGATGGCGCTCGCGGGTGCGTGCGTGCTCCTGCCCACGGCCGCGATGGGGGTCACGCTGCCGATGTTGGCGCGCGCCTTCGCGAGCGAGGGGGCGAGCTCCGTGGCCGCCGCGCGCTCCCGGCGCCGCCTCAACCTGCTCTACGCCATCAACACGGCGGGGGGCGCGGCCGGCGCCCTCGGGGCGGCCTACTGGGTGCTGCCCACGCTCGGGCTCGCCGCCACCATGCGCGCCGCGGCGCTCGTGAACGCGGTCATCGGCGTGACGGCCATCCTGCTCGGCCTGCGCGGGCGCGCCGCCGAGCCGGGCGCCGCGCCCGCCGAGGTGCCTGCCGATCCGAAGGAGAAGGGCCGCGCCGCGGCCGCCGCCCCCGAGGCCGTGCGCCCGCTCGCACGCCGCGCGCGGCGCGTGCACGTGGGCCTCGCGTTCGCCTCCGGCCTGCTCGTGTTCGCCGCCGAGGTGGTCGACACGCACCTCCTGACGCTGCTCATCGGCAACAGCGCCTACGCCTTCGGCCTCATGCTGACGGCGTTCCTCACCTGCCTCACCCTCGGCGCCGCACTCGCCGGCCCGGTCGAACGGCGCCTCGGGGCGCGGGCGCTGCCCGTCTCGCTCGGGCTCTCGGCGGCCTGCGTCGTCGTCGCGCTGCCGCTGTGGACGCTCGCACCGCTCACCTTCGGGTGGTTCGGCAAGCTCGCGGAGAGCTGGGCGGCGCGCGAGGTCGTGCGCGGCGTGCTCGCGTTCGGCGTCCTGTCGATCCCCACCGTGGCGATGGGCCTCACCTTCCCGCTGCTCCTGCGGCGCGTGGCGGGGCGTGCCGACTCGGGCGCGCTCGTCGGGCGGCTCACGGCGGTCAACACGCTCGGCTCGATCGCGGGCTCGCTCGCCACGGGCTACCTGCTCTTGCCCGCGCTCGGTTCGGAGTGGACGCTGCGCGCGGTCGCGCTCGCGCTCGTCGCGGCGGCGCTCGCGGCCGCCTGGGCGAGTCGTGGCGCCGAGCACGAGGCCCGCGCCGCGGGCGAGCGCGCGACGCCTCCCGAGGGCGGGGACGCGGCGCCGAGCACGCGCCGTCGCCGCCTGCACCTCGCCGGCATGATCGCCGCGGGCGCGATCGGCGGCACGGCGCTCGCGCTCCCCGGCTGGAACATGGCGGCCATGACCAACGGCGCCAACGTGTACTTCGCACCGAACGATCCGGTCGACGAGATCCTGTTCGTGCGCGAGGACGTGCACGGCGGCGTGACCACCGTCGTGCGCCGCCGGGCCACGCGCACGCTCTACACGAACGGCAAATTCCAGGGCGACAACAGCGGCGAGGTCACCGCGCAGCGGAGCTTCGCGCACATCCCGTCGCTCTTCGTGCGCGAGTTCGGACGCGTGCTCGTCATCGGGCTCGGCACCGGCACGACGCTCGGCACCATCACGAGCTACCCGTACGAGCACATCGAGGTCGCCGAGATCTCGCCGTCCATCGTCGACGCCGCGGACACCTTCTTCGACGGTCCGAACCGGCGGGCGCTCCACGATCGGCGCGTGCACCTGCACCTCAACGACGGTCGCAACGTGCTCCTGCTCGCGCAGGCGCCCTTCGACCTCGTCACCATCGAGCTGACGAGCGTGTGGTTCGCGGGCGCCTCGAACCTCTACAGCCGGGAGTTCTACACCCTGTGCCGGGAGCGGCTGCGACCGGGCGGCATCCTGCAGCAGTGGATCCAGCTCCACCACATCTACCGCGGCGATCTCGCGGCGGTGCTCCGCACGCTGCGCGGCCTGTTCGCCGAGGTCGCGCTCTTCGTGTCGGGCGGGCAGGGGATCCTGGTCGCGAGCGACGAGCCGCTCGTGGCCTCGCGGCGCCGCCTCGCCGACCTCGACGCGCGGCCCGAGGTCCACGAGACGCTCGGAGGCTACACGCTCGAGTCGCTGCTCGACCGGCTCGCGCTGAGCGGGCCCGAGCTCGATCGCTTCATCGCCGACAGCGCCGCCGAGGACGGTCGCGGCGAGCTCGTCTCGACCGACGACAACCTCTACCTCGAGTACGCGACCCCGAAGGGCAACGTGATGGACTACAGCGTCTCGATCCGCAAGATGATCGACACCGTGTGGGCCTACCGCCCCGCCGACGTCCACGGCCGGCACCTCGCGCCGTGAGAGCCGAGAGAACCACGGACCACGGAGCGTGACACGGAGGAGTCTCTGAGCCCTGCCGGCTCCGTGCAGCCTCCGTGACTCCGTGACTCGGTGGTTGTCTCAGCCGCGCGGCACGTTGCTCGGCCGCTCGGGCTTCACCGGCTCGATGACGTCGCCCTTGATCTCGACCTTCGGCAGATCGGCGGCGGTCGGGACCTTGCCCGCCTGCTTCATGCGCTCGCGGTCTTCCTTGCTCAGGATCTCGATGACGAGGCCGCCGTTCGTGGGGTCCTTGCCGTGGTACTGCGCGCCGTTCAGCTCGGCGATGTGGAACGACGCGCGGCGATTCTCCTGCATGCCGGCCGGCGTGTTGTTCGGCGCGATCGGGCGCCCCTCGCCGAAGGACACCGCGAGCAGGCGCATGTTGTCGAGGCCGCGGTCGACGAGCCAGTCCGCGACTGCGACGGCGCGCCGCTCGCCGAGCCCCTGGTTGTAGTCCTCGTCGGCGCGCGCGTCGGTGTGGCCCTCGAGCCGGATGCGCGACACGTCGGGGTTGTCGACCAGGAACTGGTAGAGCTTCTCGAGCACCGGCAGGGACTGCGGGCGGATCGTCGCCTTCGCGGTGTCGAAGACGACCTTGCCCTCGAGCAGCAGGCGGTCGTCCGCCTGCCGTTGGTTCCACGGATTCTCCGGGAACCAGGCTGGCATCTGCGCCTGCTCCTCGGGCTGCGGGACGGGCCGGGCGGGCAGCTCCTTCTGGCAGCCGGCGATGCAGGGAGCGACAACCGCGAGGACGAAGAGCGCGCGCTTCACCATGGCCACAAGCACAGCGCATGCGCGCGAGGCGCGCAACGATAAAAAGTGCAAGTATTACTCAAAATGAAGTGCTTATATATGCGAATTCGATTGAGTTTGTTCCCAAGTACACCTGCGCGACGCACCCCGCCCGCGGTGCGGGCGCCGTCACCGCGCGCGCACGAAGTCGAACGGGTAGCTCGCCCACTGCTGCTCGCCGCCGCAGTCCATGCGGTCGGCCCCGCCGTCGGTCGGCGTGAGGATCAGGCAGCTCATGGCGAAGCTCCGCTCGGGGGCCCCGCGGCAGTCCATCTGGACCTCGAACCCCTCGCCGCTCTCGGACCAGGCGAGGTCGAACTCGAAGCGCGCCCAGGCGGCGTGGTCGTGGGCGGGCGTCGCAAAGACCGTCGCGACGCCACGCTCGTCGTCGTTGGCGGTGAGGGAGTTCACCTCGCCGTTGCCGAGCCGCACGTCGCTCACCCACTCGCCCACGATGGGCGAGCTGCAGCCCGCGAGCGCCACCACACCGAGCACCCCCACCACCGCCGAGCACCGCCGCGTCGCCATGGATCACCTACCGGCCCGAGATTGCAGCAGACGATGGCGGGAGACAAGCGTCAGGGGCAGGGGCTCGGAGACGGCGTCGGCTCCTCGACGATGGCGCCGAGGCCGTCGCGCGCGAGCGAGAACCCGAGGCCGATGCTGATGCCGTTGCAGGCCACCGCCGGATCCTGCGTGCCGTCGACGAGGATGTCGGCGGCCTGCTTCATCTGGTTGGCGAGCGAGTCCCAGGTCGCGCCCGCGCACAGGCTCGGGTCGATGCTGCCCGCGACGGCCTGCATCGCCGCCAGGAACTCGTTCACGTCGAGCACGCCGCTCAGGATGCCGTGGGTCGCACCCTGATGGTCGGCGTCGAGCGTGAAGGCGAGCTTCGCCTGGTGGATCTTCATGGGGAAGTCGAAGCCGGCGTTCGGGACGGTCAGGCTGATGGTGACGGCCAGGTCGGAGGTCCAGACGTCCGCCGCGAGCGCCCCGTCGGGGAAGCTCAGGGTCGAGGTGTCGAGGTCGAGCGGGTCGGTGAGCGTGCCGTCGTTCACCGGCCAGCAGTCCTGTCCGTCGAAGGTCGCTGCGTGGCCGAGCGTGCCGCCGCCGTAGGCGAGCCCCGGGACGGAGGCCTGCGTGGCCGCGGCCCCGAGCCCCTGCAGGCGCACGAGCAGCGTGAACTCCCCGGCGCCGACCGAGCCGTTGATGGTGGCGCCGAAGGCGGGGTTGAGGCCCACCATGATGGGCACGAGGTTCCGCCCCCACGAGTTGTCGATGCCGCCCGGGGCGTCGTTCGCGGCCGCCGCCGGCGTGCCGGCGTAGAGCTGGCAGTGCCCGGTGAGGTCGTTCTGCGTGGTGACGCCGTCGACGTCGCGGCCGAAGAGCTGCCAGGCCGAGCTGCTCGAGGTGCCGTTCCAGTCCGTGTCGCCGAACCAGAACTCGTTCACGGCGAACCACGCGTCGGGGCTCGGTGTGCACGCCGGGGCGTGGCCGCCGGTGCCGCCCGCGCCGCCGAGCCCGCCCGCGCCGCCGCCCGCGCCACCCTGTCCGCCCGAGCTCGAGCTCGACGTCGTGACGCCGCCCGCGCCGCCCGTGCCGTCGACCTGCGATGCGCAGCTCGCCGCGGCACCGAGGCCCGCGCCGCAGGTGAGCACCAGCACCGACCCCGTGATCCAAGCTCGCCGAAGCATCCCCTACCTCCCTCGCGCCCGCGCGCCGTGGCGGGCACCTCGACCCTCGCAGGGCGCGTCCAGTCTACACCGAGTCTCGCTCAGAGCAGGTAGCGGATGAGCTTCTTCTGGGTCTCGCCGTAGGGCGGGTACACTACCGGGGCGTCGAGCCGGGTCGACTTCACGAGCACCGAGCGGTGGTGGCTGAAGCAGTCGTAGCTCGCCTGACCGTGGTAGGCGCCCATGCCGCTCGCCCCGACGCCGCCGAAGGGCAGCTCGTGGTTCGCCAGGTGCATGAAGGTGTGGTTCACCGAGGCGCCGCCCGAGCTCGTGCGCAGGATGACGTCGTCCTGCACGGCGCCGTCCTCGGCGAAGACGTAGAGGGCCAGGGGTTTCGGCCGTCCGTTCACGAACGACACGGCCTCGTCCATCGAGCCGACGCGCAGGACGGGCAGGATCGGCCCGAAGATCTCGTCCGCCATCACGGCCGATCCGGGCTCGACCTCGGTGAGGATCGTCGGGGCGATGTAGCGGTCGGCCTCGTCGAGCTCGCCGCCCGCCGCGATCTTGCCGGCGCCGAGCAGCGCCGCGAGCCTCTTGTGGTGGCGCGCGTTGACGATGCGCGCGTAGTCGGGGCTCTTCTGCGGGGCGTCGCCGTAGAAGGCGCGCACCGTCGCCGTGAGCTCGTTGACGAGGGCGTCGTGGATGTCCGCGTGCGCGAGCACGTAGTCGGGCGCGACGCAGGTCTGGCCCGCGTTGATGAACTTCCCCCAGCAGATGCGCCGGGCCGTGACCGCGAGATCCGCCGAGCGATCGACGATGGCGGGGCTCTTGCCGCCGAGCTCGAGCGTCACGGGCGTGAGGTGCTTGGCCGCGGCGGTCATGACGATCTGCCCGACGGTGCCGTTGCCCGTGTAGAAGATGTGGTCGAAGCGCTGCCGCAAGAGCTCGGTCGTCTCCGGCACGCCGCCCTCGACGACACGGACGGCGTCCGCGTCGAGGTAGCGCCCGAGCTCGGCCGCGATGAGGGCGCTCGTCGCGGGCGCCACCTCGGACGGCTTGAGCACGGCGGCGTTGCCCGCGCAGAGGGCGCCGACGAGTGGCCCGACGCTGAGGCCGAAGGGGTAGTTCCACGGCGCGATGACGAGCACGACCCCGAGCGGCTGCGTGTGCACGTAGCTACGGCCGGGCTGCAGCACGAGCGGCGTCGCGACCCGGCGCGCCTTCATCCAGCGCCCGAGGTGCGCCTTGGCGTCGGCGACCTCGGTGGCGGTGTAGGCGATCTCGGTCGAGTAGCCCTCGAGCCGCGGCTTGCCGAGGTCGGCGGCCAGGGCCTCGAGGATCGCGTCCTCGCGCTCGGTGAGCAGGCGCGCGAGCCCGTCCAGCTGCGCGAGCCGCCACGCGCGCGGGCGGGTCGTGCCGAGGTCGAACGCGCGCCGCGCCCCGGCGACCGCGCGAGCGACGTGGGCGAGATCGGGGGCTGCCGTGTCCGGGCGCAGTGCGGAGGTCGCGAGGTCGTTCATGGGGATGGAACACTCTGAGCGAGCCGACCTCGTTCGTCAACGCAGCTTCGCCCGAGGTGAGGGGCGTGCGGCGCGGCGCCGCGTGGGCCCCGCCCCGACTCGCACTGCGGCGCGGGCAGAAGGTACCTAGCGCACGGGGGCTCCATCGCCCGCGTCCTCGCGCTCGACATCGGGGCGGGT
>JACRDA010000127.1 GCA_016212965.1 Myxococcales bacterium | reverse complement strand
GCCGCGCGGCGCGTCCGTCGCGCGGCCAGGCGAGCGCGCAGAGCCCGCCCGAGGCAGCGGCCGCGCGGTTGCGCCGCGCCGCCCGCCACGCGCGGGCGAGCGCGCTCGCGGCGATGCCGATGAGGGCCGCGGGCGCGATCGCCGCGAGCAGTGCCACGAAGGAGTCCACCATGGGCGCCTCGCCCGGGGTCGCGCGCGTGAGCACGCTCTCGGGGTCGGGCAGGGAGAGGGCGACGAAGGCGCCGAGCCCGAGGCCGAGCGCGCCGAACCGCCGCGACGCGGCCGTCTGGCGGGCCGAGCCGTGATCGTGTGCCACGAGCCGCAGCATCGCGCCGAGCCCCACGGCCACGAGGCTCTCGATGGCATTCTCGGGCAGCGCCCCGAGCGCGCCACGTCCGAGCGCGGCACCGACCAGGGTCGCCGCGCCGCTCAGGGCGATGCGCAGGAGTGCGCCGCGCCAGCCGAGCGCGGGCACGAGGACGTTGGCGAGGAACAGGCCCTCCGGCAGGCGGTGCGACAGCACCGCGAGCACGAGGTAGATCGCGCCGGGCTCGGCGCCGTGACCGGTCGCGAGCCCGAGTGTGGCGCCGTCGCTCGCGGCGTGCAGCACGAGAGCGGGGACGACCAGCGAGCGACCCACGCGCGCCTCGAGGTCGTGGCTGCGGCGGTCGGCGAGCCACACGACGCCGTAGCCGAGTGCGGCGAGGCCGACGGCGCCGACACCCACGTGCTCCACGACGTGCGGGACGAGCTTCAGCACGACGAGCGCCGGAACCAGGCCGAGCGTCAGGCCGTCGAGCACGGCGGCGGGGCCGGGGCGCGCGCGCGCCACGGCGTAGAGGGCCGGGCCGAGCGCGAGCCCGACGAGCGACAGCCCGAGCGCCAGCCACAGCACCGGCCGAGCCTCGCGCGGCCCAGCGAGGCGATCAAGCCCTTCCTGCAACCGTGTTGCGATAGCGTCCGAGCCGCGGAGCGGCCTCGAGGGCCAGACCCGGGCTCACGGGGCGCAGCGGTCGCAGCGGCCCTGGATCTGGATGGCCACGCGCTTGCGCCGCACGGCCCGGGGCACCGCGGCGCCCGCGCGGATCTCGACCGCGCTGTCGGCGAGGCAGGTGACCTCGCCGCAGCTGTCGCACAGGAAATGGGGATGCTCCACGGCACGCTCGGGCCGGTCGTGTGCGTGCGCCGAGGCGCGTGGGCCCGGGCGGCGCAGCTCGAAGCGCCACACGTGGTCGCCGAGGTCGGCGCGGCGCAACAGGCCGGCCTCGGTCATCGCGACGAGGTTCCGGTAGATGGTCGCGCGGTCCCAGCCCGACCCGAGCAGCGCCTCGGCGATCGACGCGTGGCTCTGTGGCGTGCGCGCGCGGCCGAGGAGCTCGAGCACCGCCACGCGCGGCGCGGTGGCACGCAGCCCGCGGGCGCGGATCGCCTCGACGAGCGGCGTCGCGGAGCGGGCAGCGGGCGCGCGGGCCATGCCCTGATCTAGCCCCGCGGCGTCGCGACCGCCAGACGCGCTCGCGTCGGGCTCGCTCGTTCCGGACACCTTCGGCCGCGCTAGAATGCCTTTCGCGAGTCGACGAGGATCGTGACCGGACCGTCGTTGTCGACGACGACGCGCATGTCCGCGGCGAAGCGCCCCGTCGCAACCGTGAGCCCGCGGGCGCGCAGGGCCGCGACGACGGCGTCGCACAGGGCGCGCGCCGGCTCGGGTGCCATCGCGGCGTCGAAGCTCGGGCGGCGTCCGCGGCGCACGTCGCCGTAGAGCGTGAACTGGCTCACGACGAGCACGGCACCCCCCACGTCGCCGACGGCGAGGCTCATCTTGCCCTGCGCGTCGGGGAAGACGCGCAGCGTGGCGAGCTTGTCCGCGAGGAAGGTCACGTCCGCCGCCGTGTCGTCGCGCCCGGCGCCCACGAAGGCGCAGAGCCCACGCTCGATCGCTCCGACCGTCTCGCCGGCGACCTCGACTCGCGCGGCACTCACCCGCTGCACCACGGCGCGCACGGCGGCCTCCTAGCACGAGGGGGGTGGGGGTGGCGGGAATGTGCCGCGGCCGCGCGGCGTTCGGCGCGGGCACCCGCCCCGGGCGGCCGCACCGCCTCTTGCGGCCCGCCGCCCGGAGTGGCTACATGCGCGCCCGCGCGCTAAGAGAACCGCCCATCGCCGCCCGACCCGTGTCCTCGCCTCCTCCGTCCTCCCGGCGCTCGCCCTACGTCCAGCTGCTCCTGGTGTTCGGCTTCGCGTGGCTCCTGCTCGGCGCCTATGCGCTGTCGCAGCGCGACATCGTCGTGCTCGGGGCGCGCATCGCGCGCTCCGAGATCGCCACCTACTTCGGCGTGGCGCGCGCGGCGGAGCCGGACGAGCTCGCGGCCGAGGAGCTCGGGGCGGACGTGGAGACGGGCGCCGGCGGCGCCGGTCTCGGCGCGGGCGGAGGGGTCGCCGACGGCGCGGAGCACCCGGCCGAGCCCGTGCCGGCGGCGGCGGCGCCGGTCGACTCCGGTGGCGTGCGCGTCGTCGACGAGGCGCCGCAGCGCATCCTCATCTTCGGCGACTCGATGGTGCAGTCGATCCAGCCGCGCCTCGGCGACTACTGCCTCGAGAACGGCCACAAGCTCTTGCCCGCGGTCTGGTACGCCTCGACCACCGTGGCGTGGGGCGTGCAGCACAAGCTCGACCAGCTCATCAACGAGTTCAAGCCGACGATGGTCATCGCCGTGCTCGGCTCCTCCGAGATCTCCACGCGCAAGGTCGAGGAGCGCGACAAGTTCGTCCGCGCCATCTTGAAGAAGGTCGGGCGGCGGAAGTTCGTGTGGATCGGTCCGCCGAACTGGCGCGAGGACACCGGCATCAACGCCCTGCTCGAGCGCGAGCTCGGCAAGGGGCGCTTCTTCCGGTCGGCCGAGCTCGAGCTCGACCGCATCGAGGACAAGATCCATCCGACACCGGCGGGCGGGGTCAAGTGGACCGAGGCCTTCCTCGGCTGGCTGCGCGACGAGAGCGCCTACCCCATCCTGCTCGCAACGCCCACCCGCACGGCACCGAAGATCCCGGCGCGCGTGTACCCGCCCCCCTACTGATCGCCTCCGTCGCTGCGGGCTGCCATGCGCTTCCTCGAGCTCTTCGTCCACGATCCGAAGAACCCGCTCGTGTTCAACACGGGCACCTTCTTCCTGCTCTTCACGGTCTTCATGATCGTGTTCGCGCTCCTGCGCGGGAGGAACGCGCTCCGTCTCGGCTGGCTGCTCCTCTTCTCGCTCTACTACTATTACAAGTGCAACGGCGTCTTCATGCTGACGCTGCTCGCCCTGACGGCGGCGGACTGGGCGATCGCCCTGCGCGTCCACCGGCAGGAGGATCCCGGGCGGCGCAAGGCGTGGCTCACCGTGAGCGTCGTGCTCAACCTCGCGGCGCTCGGGTTCTTCAAGTACACCAACTTCTTCTTGCGCAACGTGTCGGCGCTGACTGGCGCGCACGTGGACCCGCTCGACATCTTCTTGCCGATCGGCATCTCGTTCCACATCTTCCAGTCGCTCTCGTACCTGGTCGACGTCTACCGGCGCCTCTATCCGCCGACGAAGAGCCTGTTCGAGTACGCGCTCTTCCTGTCGTTCTTCCCGCAGATCGTCGCCGGCCCCATCGTCCGCGCGCCCGAGTTCTTCTCGCAGATCCACCCCATTCGCGAGCCCGCGCCGGACGACGTGGCGGCCGGGCTCTACCGCATCGTGCAGGGGGTCGCGAAGAAGGCGCTCATCGCCGACTACGTCGGCATCTACTCGGACCTCGTGTTCGCGGCGCCCGAGACCTACTCCGGCCCCGAGGTGCTGCTCGGCATCTACGCCTACGCCATCCAGATCTACTTCGACTTCTCGGGCTACTCCGACATGGCGCTCGGGATGGCGCGCATCCTCGGGGTCAAGATCTCCGAGAACTTCGACTCGCCCTACGGCGCGACGAGCATCACCGAGTTCTGGCGACGCTGGCACATCTCGCTGTCGAGCTGGCTGCGCGACTACCTCTACATCCCGCTCGGCGGCAACCGCGCCGGCCCGGTGCGCAAGTACGTGAACCTGATGCTCACCATGCTGCTCGGTGGGCTCTGGCACGGCGCCTCCTGGAACTTCGTCGTCTGGGGCGGGCTGCACGGGGTCGGCCTCGCCGTGCACAAGTACGTGGACACGCGCTGGCCCGCTCGCGGCGCACGCTGGCGCCGCGTCCTCGGCTGGGTCGTGACGCTGCACTTCGTGGCCGCCCTGTGGGTGTTCTTCCGCGCCAAGGACTTCTCGACCGCCTTCCAGGTGTTCGAGCGCCTGGCCGTCGAGTGGGAGCCGGCGCGCATCGTCACGATGCTCGAGGTGCGGCACTGGGTGGTCGCGGCGCTCGCGCTCGGCTTCGTCGCGAGCGCGCTCCCGACCTCGGTCGCCACGCGCCTGCAGGGCTACTTCGTGCGCGTGCCGCTGCCCGTCAAGGCGCTCGTGTTCGTGGCGCTCCTGCAGTGCGTGGTGCAGGTGCAGGGCACGAACATCCAGCCGTTCATCTACTTCCAGTTCTAGCGGGAGCGGGCGCGGGCCCGGTTCTCCGACAGCCACTGCTCCCACGCCGCGAAGTCGCCGCCGAGCTGGCGCGCGAGGCTGTCGCGCGCAGCGTCGGGCAGGGGCACGAAGGTGCCGGTCGCCTCGCTGAGCACGGTGCCGGTGCCGGCGACGACGAGCACGCCCTGCATGTGCATCAACCTGCGCTGGTCGCGCGTCAGGCGGCCTTCGGCGCGCAGCGTGACGCCGATCGGCGCCGGGCGCACGAAGCGCAGCGCGAGGCGCGCGGTCTGGACCCAGCGGTCGTGGAGGAACGCGACCCGGCCGATGGTCTCGTCGAGGAGCGCCGAGACGATGCCGCCGTGCAGGACGCCCGGCCAGCCCTGGTGGTGCTCGGCCGGCGTGAGCTCGCTCCAGACCTTCGCGCCGTCGTCGTAGAAGGTGACGCCGAGGCCGTGCGGGTTCTCGGTGCCGCACACGAAGCACAGGGCCGAGCCGGGCTGGCGACGGGGGCTCGACGCGGGCGGTTCGGGCGGCACGGAGGAGCCTCGGCCGGGCGCGGGCGCGCTACTCCGCGGACGCGACTCGCGCCACGCGGCGTGGCTCGGGTCGGGTGCGCGCGCGGTCGAGCCAGGTCTCGGGCTGCTCGGCCTGCCGCACCGTGACGGGGGGCCCGCCGTGGCGGAGGAGATCTGGCAGGCTGCAGCCGAGGATGTTCTTGGCCGCGACGAGGCCGGAGTAGGTCGCCCCCATGATGCCGTGGCCGACGGTGCTCGCGCCGCACAGCCACAGGCCCGGAATCTCGCTCTTGACCTGGTACGACAGCGGGCCCACCTGGCCGAGGGTCTTGTTGATGCCGTAGAGGTTGCCGCGCGTCGCCGTCACGTAGTGCCAGTTGGTGAGCGGCGTGCCGAGCTCCGAGAACACGACGCGGCGCCGCAGGCCCGGCACGATGCGCTCCGCGGCGGCGAGCATGCGGTCGGTGAGGGCGCGCTTCAGCACCGCGTAGGCCTCGGGCCGGTCGCCGTGCTGCGTCCGCTCCCAGTGCGCGAAGGCCTCGTAGTCGACGAAGGTGAAGGCCTCCATCGTGTGCACGCCGGCGGGGCGCGCCTTGCTCGGGTCCTTGAGCGTGGGCACGGTCAGGAAGAGCCCGGGCACCGGGCCGACGTCCTTCGTCCAGTCGGGCAGCGCGGCGCGATACACCGACTCGACGTCGCCCTCCGGGTAGAGCCAGTAGTTGCCCGAGTCGAGGCCCTCGGACCGGGGGTCCATCTCGACCGCGAGAAAGAGGCTCACGGCCGACACGCTCCAACGGGTCCGTGCGAGCCGCAGCCGCAGCCCGCGCGACAGGTGCTCGGTGCCGACGAGCTTGCCGTAGGTCACCTCCGGGTCGGCGTTGGACAGGACGATGCGCGCGCGGATCTCCTCGCCGTCGGCGAGGCGCACGCCGATGGCGCGGCGCCCGCGCGGACCCTGCTCGACCAGGATGCGCGCCACCGGTGCGCGCACGCGGATGTCGCCGCCGGCGCGCCGCAGCGCGCGGATGAGCGCGCGCGGGATCGCGGCGCCGCCGCCGCGCGGGTAGTAGCCGCCGTCGAGGTAGTGCGAGGCGACGGCCGCGTGCATCACCGCCGGAGCCTTGCTCGGGGGCAGACCGTAGTCGCCGGCCTGCGCCGCCAGGATGGTGCGCGCGCGCGGATCCCGCACGTGGTGCGCCAGCATGGCGCGCGTCGTGCGCAGGAACCAGCGCGCCAGGGTGGGTGCGCCCCACGGCAGCTTGACGAGCTCGAGCGGGTGCTTCAGCTCCGCGAACCACGCGAGGTCGGACGAGATGCGCGTCACCTGGTCGAGAAAGCGCCGGATGCCGTCGGCGTCGGCGGGAAAGCGGCGCGCGAGTCGCTCGCCGAAGAGCTCCTTGCCTTTCGGGATGTCGAAGCGATCGAGCGCGGTCCCGCCGGGCGACCCGTAGAGCACGTGGTCGATGCCGTCGGGATTGAGCTCGCAGAACTCGAGGTCGTCGCCGAGCCCGAGGCCCTGGTAGATGCCGTTCATGCGCTCGCCCGGACCGAGCTCGCCCACGTAGTGGACGCCGGGGCTGAAGCGGTAGCCGCCGAGCGTGAAGGAGTGGCACCAGCCGCCGGGCAGGTAGTGTTGCTCGAGCACCAGGACCTTCTGGCCGGCCTGCGCGAGCGCGACGGCGGCGGTCAGGCCGCCTGCCCCCGAGCCGATGATCACGACGTCGACGTCTGGCATCCGCTGCTCCCGTATTACGTCCGCTCCATGCGCGCAACGCCCGGCAGAGCGAATGACGCGAGCGTGACGGTCGGTCGGGCGCCGGTGGAGGGGTCATGGCGCAGCGCGCCATCGACGCGCCTGCGGACGGCCGTGGCGCGGCCTCGCCGCAGTTCGGGTAAGCTTCGCTCCCGCCGTGCGCGCCCCCGCCCTCACCCTCACCTGCGTCCTCACGTGCGCCCTCGCAGCGCCCGCGGGTGCGTTTCCGCACGTCGTGAGGACGGGCGAGACCGCGGCGAGCATCGCCGAGCGCGTGTACGGGGCCGTCGAGGCCGAGCGCGTGATCGTGGCCGCCAACCGGCTCGAGGGCTCGGGCAGCGGTGCGCTCGTGCCGGGCATGCTGCTCGAGATCCCGGCGGTCAGCTACCACCAGGCCGCGCCCGGCGAGACGTGGCACTCGATCGCGGCCGAGCTCCTCGGCGCCGGGGAGCGCGGCATCCTGCTCGCGCAGGTGAACGGCGCGGAGCCGTGGCTACCGCCCGCCGCGGCGAGCGAGATCGTGGTGCCGTACAACCTGCGCTACGTCGTGAGCGTGGGGGACACGCCCGACTCGCTCGCGTACCGCTTCCTCGGCCGCCGCGATCGGGCCTGGATGGTCGCCGTGTACAACGGGCTCAAGGACGGCCGGCTGCACCACGGCGACGTGCTCCTCATCCCGCTCGTCGATCTGCCGCTCACTGCGAGCGGCAAGGCCGAGGCGGCGACCGCCCTCGGCCTCGTGCGCTCGCAGGCGGGTGGCGCGGCGCGTGCCCTGCAGGCGCGCGCGGACGCCGAGATCCCCGAGCTCGTGTCGGACGTGCGGCACGGGCGCTACGTCGAGGCGGTGGGACGGGGCGCGGGGCTCCTCGCCGCGAGCGGCCTCGCCGTGCCGCAGCTCGCAGCCGTGCACCGTGCGCTCACCGAGGCGTACGTCGCGCTCGGTGCGCCGGGGCTCGCCGCGACGGCCTGCTCCGAGTGGCGGCGAGTGGACCCGGGTGCGACGCTCGACCCGGTGCTCGTGAGCCCCAAGATCGTCGAGGTGTGCGTGGGTCCGGCCGGCATGCCGCCCGCGGTACCGGCTCCGAGCTCCGCCGCCGGCGCGGACGCGCCCGGAGCGGGGAGCGCGCCGGGGGCCGCGTCGGTCGCGCCGCGCGCGGCGCCCGGGCCGAGGGGGCGGCCGTGATGCCCGCCGCGGCGGCGCTCGGGCGCGGCACGCTCGTGGCGGGGCGCTACGAACTCGGGCCCGTGGTCGGTACGGGCATGACCGGCACGATCCACGAGGCGTGGGTGCGCTCCGGGCCGCTCACCGGCGAGCGCGTCGCGGCCAAGCTCATCCACCCGCGCCTGCTCGGCGACCGGCAGGTGCTCAAGCGCTTCCACCGCGAGGCGCGCATCCTGTCGCGCGTCGAGGGACCGCACATCGTGAAGCTGCTCGACTTCGTCGAGGAGCATGAGCTCTGCATCATCGTGCTCGAGTACGTCGACGGTCCGTCGCTCGAGGACTACCTGCGCCACCGGGGTCCCGTCGCCATCGAGGAGGCGCTCGCCATCGCGTCCCAGATCTGCGCCGCGCTCGGCCGCATCCACGCCGCCGGGGTCATCCACCGCGACCTCAAGCCGGGCAACGTGCTCGTCGAGGGGCTCGACGACTGGCGCACCACGCTCGCCCCGGGGGACCTCGGCGCCGCGGCCGACCCGACGCTCGACTCCGCGCCGCCGACGTTCCGTCATGGCCTGCTCGTGCGCGTCGCCGATTTCGGCCTCGCCAAGGTGCTGCAGGGCGAGGGAGGCGCCACCGCGCTCACCGAGCAGGACATGATCTTCGGCACGCCCGACTACATGTCCCCGGAGCAGGTGGCGGGCGAGGAGCTCGACGGCCGCGCCGACCTCTACGCGCTCTCGGCCATCCTCTACGAGATGGTGGTCGGCCGCCCGCCCTACGACACGCCCGGCGCGCTCACCACCATGGCCGCGCACGTGAACCAGCCCGTGCCGTCGCCGCGGGCGGCCGCTCCCGAGCGCGTGATCGGGCCCGAGCTCGAGGCGCTGATCATGCGCGGCCTGTCCAAGCGGCGCGAGGACCGCTACGCGAGCGCCGAGGAGCTCCGCGGGGCGCTCGCCGCGCTCGGCGCGGCGAGCGAGCCGCCGCCCCCGACCGCGCCCGACCCGCACCGCATCTCGAGCGGCTTGCCGCCGAGCGACGACCCCGCCGCGAGCCTCTCGAGCTCGGAGACGCAGGCGCTGTCGAGCGGCGACGTCGGCACGACCCTGCGCTCCGAGAAGGACGAGGCACTCGCCCGGGCGCGCGGCGCCGCCGTGCGCGTGGTGGTGCGGGAATCACTGCCCAACGACAGCTCGCCGCCGCCCGCCACCCCGGCGCGCGAGGACGGCTGGGAGCAGGCCGCGGAGGACGACCAGTCGCTGAGCCGGCCCGACGAGCAGGGCGGGCTCCGGGAGCGCCACACCGAGCAGCGGCTGTGGCTCGTCGTCGCCGTCTTGCTCGCGGCCGTGGCGGTCGGTGTCGGGATCTTCCTCGGTGCGCGCTGAGCCCCGCGCCGACCGTTGACGCCGCCCCGCGCGAAGACGACAGAGGGGCATGCGAGGCATGCCAACCGTGGCGCCGGGGCCCCCCGGCAGCGAAGCCGTCGCGCACTGGGCCGCCAGCCGGGGTATCGGCTACGCGGTACGCCCCGACGAGGCATGGTTCCGCGCCTGGGAGCCGTTCGACACCCTCATCTCGGCAAGTCGCTACTACAACGCGTGCTCCTGGGCCGCGAGCCCGGGCGCCGTGTCGCTCGTCGAGCCGTGGACGGAGGAGGAGGAGGGGACCGAGCCCATCGGGCGGGCGCTGCTCGGCTTCGCGCAGCACCCCGGGCTGCGCCACCGGGCGGCCGCGCGCTGCGGCGAGGGGCTGCTCACGCGCGTGAGCTACCTCGCGGGCCCGCCGCTGCCGCGCGCGCCGCTCGGCGATGCGCGCTGGGACGCGGCGGTGGTGACCCTCGCGCACACGCCGGACGAGGCGCGCGCGGCCTTCCACCCGCGCCTCTGCGAGGCGCTCGCGCCCTTCGTGCTCGCCGCGCCGTCCGGCGGGGCGGTGGGGGCGTCGCAGGCCGACCTCGCGCGCCCGGCGCTCCACCTGGAGCTGCGGCCCGGCGGGCTCGTGCTCTATGGCAGCCACCTCGTGCCTTCGGCCGAAGGCTATGCCGAGCTCGCGCGCCTCGTCCCGGTGTTCGTCGTGGCGGCGCTCGCCTACGGCTGAACGAAGATCATGGCCACCATTCTGATCGTCGAGGACGAGCCCGCGATCGCGGAGTCGCTGGCCTACTCCCTGCGCCGCGACGGCTACACCGTGCTCACCGCCGGCTGCCTCGCGGACGCCGAGGCCCAGCCGGGCGCGATCGACCTCGTGGTGCTCGACCTCATGCTGCCCGATGGCAGCGGCTTCGACCTCCTGGCGCGCCTGCGGCGGCGCCAGGCGCCCCCGGCGGTCATCATCCTCTCGAGCCGCGACCAGGAGGCCGACCGCGTCGCGGGGCTCGAGACGGGTGCGGACGACTACGTGACGAAGCCCTTCTCGCCGCGCGAGGTCGTGGCGCGCGTCCGCGCCGTGCTGCGCCGCACGGCGCGCACTCAGGCGGTGGCCGCGCCGGCGCTGCCGCTGCCGGTCACGGCCGACGTCGAGACGCGCCGCGCGACGATCGACGGGCAGCCGCTCGAGCTCACGCGCGTGGAGTTCGATCTGCTCCACACCCTGCTCTCGGCGCCGGGCCGCGTGTTCACGCGGGCGCAGCTCATCGACCGGGTGTGGGGCGACAACTTCGCCATCACGGACCGCACCATCGACTCGCACGTCAAGGCGCTGCGCCGCAAGGTGGCGGACGCCGGCGGCGACGCCGGCATCATCGAGACCGTCCGCGGCGTCGGCTACCGCCTGGGGCTCGGCGGGGAGGGCGGCGGAGCGGACGGCGGCTGACTGCGCGGCAGGGCCCGGGCGCGCCGACTGACCGACGGCGCAAAAAACGACTACCCTCGGCGTGATGCCGCCGGCGGATCCGCAGGGATACTCGATGCTGCGCTTCGTCGTGGTCGCGCTCGCGGCCATCGGGCTCATCGTCTTCGTGTCCTTCGTGGCCGTGCGCCTGGTGCGCTCGCGCGCGGCGGGCATGTCGGTGCGCATGCAGATCTTCCTCGCGCTCGCGCTCATCGTGGGCGCGTTCGCCTTCGGGCTCGGCGTGCTCGTGCTCGACCGCATCAAGGGGCGCGCCAACCTCCTGGCGCGCGAGGCGGGGCTCGACGAGGCGCGCGCCATCGCCGCCCTCGTCGCGGGCGAGATGCGCGAGCACGGCACCGACCTCGAGGCGGCGGCGCGCCAGCTCGGCGCCGCGGCCGGCGAGGGGGAGCTGAACCTCGCGCTGCTCGACCCCGAGGGGCGGGCGGTGTTCGAGCGCGGCCTGTCTCCCTCCGACCCGGCGGCCGTGGCGGTGTCGGCGCCGGTCGAGCTCGACGGCCGGAGCTACGGCGAGGTGCGCGTCGTCAAGCCGACCCTGCTCATCGCGCAGACGCTCGCCGACTTCGCGCCCACGGTGCTGGTCATCGGCCTCCTGCTCGGGGCCGTGGCGGCGGCCTCGGCCGCGCTCATCGGGCGCACCATCGCGACGCCCATCGAGCAGCTCACGAGCTTCGCCGAGCGGGTGAGCCAGGGCGACCGGCGCGCCGTCCGGCCGCGCGGGGCGGGCCGTGAGGTCAAGCGCCTGGCCCACGCGCTCGACACGATGCGGCGCGAGCTCGAGGGGCGGCCCTTCGTCGAGACCTTCGCGGCCGATCTCAGCCACGAGCTCAAGAACCCCGTCGCGGCCATCCGCGCGAGCGCCGAGGTGCTGCGCGACGGCGCGGCGAGCGAGCCCGCGGAGGCCGAGCACTTCGTGGCGCGCATCCTCGAGGCGACGGGGCGCATCGAGGCCTTGCTCGGCGATCTGCTCTCGCTCGCGCGCCTCGAGGCGCGCGGGGTCGACGACGCCGACCACGTGCGGCCGGTCGACCTCGCCGCCTGCGCCGCCGGGGTCGCGGCCCGGGCGCGCGACGCCGGGGCCGAGGTCGCGGTCGAGTCCGACGGCGAGCTGCGCGTGCGCGGCGACGAGACGTGGCTCGCCCGCGCCATCGAGAACCTCGTCGACAACGCGCGCTTGCACGGCGAGAGCGACAAGCCGATCCGCATCGCGCTCCGGCGCGTCGACCGGGAGATCGTGTGCGAGGTGCGCAGCGCCGGCACCCTCAGCCGACACGTGGTGCGCCGCATCTTCCGGCGCTTCGTCACGACGCGCGCCGACCGCGGCGGCACGGGCCTCGGGCTCGCCATCGTACGGGCCGTCGCCGAGGCGCACGGCGGGCGCGCGGAGTGCACCGCGCCGGGCCCCCCGGAGGTCGTCTTTGCGATCACGCTCCCCGCGGCCTGACGCGCCCCCGCGTATTGTCGAATGATTGTGGCTATCTGGACAACTCCACGCAAACTCCATGCACGGGACCTTGGCGGCGCCTGGCGGAGTGGTCATGGTTTCCGCTAGTGTCCGCCCCTGGCAAGAGCATGAGTCACGACGACACCCGCACCGACCGCCTGCGCAGCGTGCCACGGCACGTGGCGATCATCATGGACGGCAACGGCCGCTGGGCGCGCGCCCGCGGGCTCGAGCGCTCGGCCGGGCACGAGCGCGGCATCACCGTCGCCGACGAAGTCATCATGGCGGCGGCCGAGCGCGGCGTGCGCCACCTCACGCTCTACGCCTTCAGCGTCTTCAACTGGTCGCGGCCGCGCGCCGAGATCGACATGCTGATGCGCATGTGTGCCGAGTTCGCGGAGCGTTACCGGGAGCGCTACCGGGCGAGCGGCATCCGCCTCGGCGTCATCGGCGACCTCGAGGAGCTGCCCACGCCCACGCGCCGCGCCGTCGAGGCGACCGTCGAGGCCACGCGCGACGGGACGCGCCTCCACGTGACGCTCGCCCTCTCCTACGGCTGCCGCAGCGATCTCGTGAGCGCCGTGCGCGCCATCGCCGCCCACGCGCAGGCCGGGTTACTCCTGCCCGAGGAGATCGACGAGCAGGCGCTGCGGCGCTTCATGACCACGAGCCAGATGCCGGATCCGGACCTGGTCATCCGCACGGGCGGCGAGAAGCGCCTGAGCGATTTTCTCCTCTTCGAAGGGGCCAACGCGGAGCTCTACTTCTGCGACGCCATGTGGCCCGACTTCGACGCGGCCCGGCTCGACGAGGCGCTCGACGTCTACGCGCGGCGCGAGCGGCGCTTCGGCCGCACCGCCGAGCAGGTCGCCGCCGCGCACGACTGACGCGCCGGACCGGGTCGCGCTCAGCCGCGCGGCCGCGGGTCGGGGATGGCGCAGCTCGCTTCCGCGCGCCGCTCGCCCGCGATGGAGTCGTCGCCGTCGAGCGCCGCGAGGAGCTTCTCGGCCGTGATGGGCAACCCGGTCGCGCGGTAGCCGCTCGCGTGCCACACGGCGTCGGCGATGGCGGGCGCCGTCGCGGAGATCGGCCCTTCGCCCGTCTCCTTCGCGCCGAAGGGGCCGCGCGGATCGTGCGTCTCGACGCACACTGCCTCGCACTCGGGCATGTCGAGCGCGCCCGGCATCTTGTAGTCGAGGAAGCTCGCGTTGACGGTCTTGCCGTCGCGCATGACGAGCTCTTCCGAGAGCGCGTAGCCCATGCCCATCTGGATGCAGCCGTGCACCTGGCCGTCGACCGCCATCGGGTTGAGCACGGTGCCGCAGTCGTGGGCGGTGTACACCTTGGTGACGCGCGTGACCCCGGTCTCGCGGTCGACGTCCACCTCGGCGACCTGTGCGCCGAAGCTGAAGGTCGGCGTCACGAGGCCCATGTCGCGCGGGGTGTAGGTGCCGCGCCCGACCACGGGCTTGCCGCGGTTTGCCTTCTGCGCCATCGCGACCGCCTCGGCGAAGGGGATGCCACGGTCGGGGCGGAACTTCGAGCGCACCATGCCATCCTTGAGCTCGACCTCCTGGACGACGTTGAGGTCGAAGCGCAGGGACACCATGCGCGCGAGCTCCTCCTTCACCTGGCGCGCGGCCTCGAGCACGGCGTTGCCCGCCATGAGCGTGACGCGGCTCCCCCAGGTGCCGAGGTCGCCCTTCGGAGTCATGGCCGTGTCGCCGGCCGTCATCTGGACGTCCTGCATCCGGATGCCGAGCTCCTCGGCGAGGATCTGCTGGAGCACCGTGTCCGAGCCCTGGCCGATGTCGGACGCCATGGTGAGCAGGTGCACCGTGCCGTCGGCGTAGGCCCGCACCTCGGCGGCGCTGAAGGGGTAGGGCGTGTTGAACCAGTTGAAGACGCCGCCCGTGATGAAGCTGTAGCAGCCGATGCCGAGGCCCTTGCCGCCGCCCGTGCCCGGACCCCGCCGCCTCTTCTCGCGCCAGCCGCTCATCTCGGCCACGCGCTCGAGGCACTCGGCGAAGCCGCAGGTGCCGACCGTCGCGACGTCGGGGATCTCGTCCCCGGGCCGCATGGCGTTCTTGAGGCGCAGCTCGATGGGGTCGATGCCGAGCGCCTCGGCCGCCATGTTCATCTGGGTCTCGGTCGCGAACAGCGCCTGGGGTGCGCCGAAGCCGCGCATCGCGCCGGCGGGGGCGTGGTTCGTGTACACGTGCGCGCCGGCGTAGCGGTAGGCGGGGTAGCGGTAGAGCATGGCGCCGAAGTTGCCGACGAGGAAGGTCGCGGTCGGCCCCATGCTGTTGTAGGCGCCGCCCTCGAGCAGGACCTGGAGGTCCTTGGCCATCAGCGTGCCGTCGCGCTTGAAGCCGACGCGCGAGCGCAGGCGCATCGGATGGCGGCGGCGCCCGGTCGCGAGCTCTTCTTCGCGGCTGAGGGCGAACTTGACGGGCTTGCCGGTGCGGCGCGCGATGAAGGCCGCGCACACGTCCCAGGGGCGGAGCTCCATCTTGCCGCCGAAGCCGCCGCCCACGGCCGGCTTCACGACGCGCACCTCGTTCTCGCGCAGCCCGAGCGTCGAGGCGAGCAGGCACTGGACGATGTAGGGCGTCTGGGTGCTGGTCCAGAGCGTGATGCGCCCGAGATCGTCCGCCTGCGCGAGCGTCGCGCACGGCTCGAGGTAGGCGTGGCTCACCGCCTGGACGGTGAAGGTGTCCTCGCGCACGTAGTCGCTCGCGCCGAAGCCTGCCTCGAGGTCGCCGAACGCGATCTTGCGCGTGACGCTCACGTTGTCGGGCGTGGCCTCGTGGAGCACGGGCGCGCCCGCGGCCATGGCTGCGTCGAGGTCGAAGACCGCCGGCAGCGGCTCGTACTCGACGCGGATGAGCGCGAGTGCCTCCTCGGCCGTGTCGCGATCGACCGCGGCCACCGCGGCGACCTCGTCGCCCACGAAGCGCACACGGCCGCGCGCGAGCGCGAGCTCGTCCTGGGTCGTCGGCACGAGGCGCCAGTTGCCGTACTTCACGGCCGGCAGATCGCTGCCGACGACGACGGCCTTCACGCCCGGCAGCGCGGCCGCGCGGCGCGTGTCGAGGTGCGCGATGCGCGCGTGGGGGACGGGGCTCCGGAGCAGCGCGCCGTGCAGCATGCCCGGGAGCGACAGATCGTCGGTGTAGAGCGCGGCGCCGGTCGCCTTCGCCCAGCCGTCGACGCGGGGCACGTCCTTGCCGATGGGTCGACTCGTCACGGCGTCACCTCCGCCGGGCGCGCGGTGCGTGCCCTGCCGTCTGCGAGGGCGCGCGCCGTCGCGCGCTCGAGCGCCCGACGCACGAGCACGGCGACCATCTTGCGCCGGTAGCCGGCGCTCGCGCGCACGTCGCCGAGGGGGGAGCAGGCCTCGGCCGGGGCGTCTCCCGCGGCGGGGAACGCCTCGTCGGCGGGGCGCTGTCCGCGGAGCGCGTCGGCGGCCGCGGTCGCGACGAAGGGCGTCGGGGCGACGGCGCCGAGCACGATCCGCGCCTCGGCCACGCGGCCGTCGGCGAGCGTCAGCCCCGCGGCGACGCCGACCGCGGAGACGTCGACGGCCGAGCGCTGCGACAGGCTGAGGTACGCGAACCCGGTCGCCGCCCGGGGCGGAGGCACGGTGATGCAGAGGAGCAGCTCGTCGGGCGCGAGCACCGTCTGGCCCGGCCCGCGGAACAGCTCGGCGAGCGGCAGGGTGCGGCTGCCGCGCGGGCTGCGGAGCTCGACCGAGGCGCCGCGCGCGATGAGCGTCGGAGCGTTGTCGGCGCAGGGCGAGGCGTTGCAGAGGTTGCCCGCGATGGTCGCCATGTTGCGGATCTGGACCGTGGCCGTGGCCTGCGCGGCCTCGGCGAGGGCGGGGTAATGCGCGGCGACGGCCGGGTGCTCGAGCACGTCGCTCACGCGCGTCATGCAGCCGAGCTCGAGCCCGTGCACGGGGTCGAAACGCAGGTCGCCGAGACCGGGCACGCGCTTCAGGCCGATGACGACGGCGGGCGCGACCTGCCCGCGCGACATCTTGACGACGAGGTCGGTGCCCCCGGCCATGACGCGCGCGGCCGGGCCGTGCTCGGCGAGCAGGGCGAGCACTTCGTCCAGCGTCTCGGGGCCGTGATAGGCGAACTTGCACAGGCTCATGGGCGCGCTCCGCCCCCGCTGGGATCGCCCCCCGCGGGGCCGCCGGCCGCCGGGTCGCCCGCGGCAGCGTCGGGCGGCGCGGCGCCCTTCAGCCGGTCGGACGCGCGGCGCACGGCCTCGAAGATCTTCTGGTACCCGGTGCAGCGGCACAGGTTGCCCGACAGGCCGCGGCGGATCTCGTCGTCCGTCGGGCTGGGGTTGCGCGACAGGAGGTAGGCGGCCGACAGCTCCATGCCCGGCGTGCAGTAGCCGCACTGGATGGCGCCCGCCGCGATGAACTCGGCCTGGACCGGGTGCAGGGCGTCGCGCGCCGTGGCGAGGCCCTCTACCGTCGTCACCTCGTGCCCCACGGCCTCGACCGCGAGCATCAGGCACGACGTGACCGAGCGCCCGTCGAGCAGCACCGTGCAGGCGCCGCAGTCCCCGTCGCCGCACCCGCGCTTGGTGCCCGTGAGGCGCAAGTCCTCGCGCAGGACCTCGTTCAACGTGCGCCACGGTGGCACGGCGACCTCGTAGGTGTCGCCGTTCACGCGCAGGCGGATCGTCTGTTTCATGCTTCCTCGCTGTCGACGCGGCGTGCCGCGCGGCTCGATCCCGCGGCGGCGGCGCTCTACGCTGGCACGCCCGAAGGGACTCGAACCCCTGACCAACGGCTTAGAAGGCCGCCGCTCTATCCAACTGAGCTACGGGCGCGTGCGTGGCCTGCCACGCGAGGAAGCTAGCCTCGCTACCCGGAGAGGCGGAGTCAAGCGGGTCGGGCGTCGGCGGCGAGTAGCCTGCGATCACCGCGCCGCGGGCCGTGCGCGTGCCGAACGGGGCCTCTGACCCGACGCACATGCCCGTTGCCTGCGCCCGCGTGCTCTCGTATCCGGGCTCGAGGAACGCCGCATGCAGAGCTTCGTCGTCGGCATCGACCTCGGTACGACGCACACCGTCGTCGCGTGCGCCGAGCGCCGCGCGGGCGCCCGGGCGCGGGTGTTCGACGTCGCGCAGCTGGTCGGCGCGACCGAGGCCGCGGCGCGGCCCCTGCTCGCCTCGAGCCTGTACCTTCCGCCGGAAGGCGAGCCGCGCGCCGAGCCGCTGCCCGTCGAGTCCGGCGCGGCGACCAGCGGGCCCGCGACGGCTGGGGCTGGCACGGGGCGCGCGTGGGTCGTCGGCGAGCACGCCGCGCGGCGCGGGGCCGAGCTGCCCGGGCGGCTCGTGGCCTCGTCGAAGAGCTGGCTGTCCCACGCCGCGGTCGACCGGCGTGCCGGCATCCTGCCGTGGCAGGCGGACGACGACATGCCGCGCATCTCGCCCGTCGAGGCCGCGACCGAGCTGCTCGCCCACGTGAGGCGGGCCTGGGACGCGGTCCACCGCGACGCACCGCTCGCGGCGCAGGACGTGGTGCTCACCGTGCCGGCGTCCTTCGACGCGGTGGCGCGCGAGCTCACGGTCGAGGCGGCGCGCGCGGCGGGGCTGGCGGTGCGGCTCGTCGAGGAGCCGCAGGCCGCGTTCTACGATTTTCTCGCCGAGCAGGCGGCGAGCCCGGAGCACGGGCGCGCCTTCGAGCGCGCGCTCCGCGCCGGGGCCGGCGAGGCGGTCGTGCTCGTGTGCGACGTGGGCGGCGGCACCACGGATCTGTCGCTCATCCGGGCCCGGCGCGGTGCCGGCGCGGACGCCTCCGCGCCGCTCGAGCTCGAGCGCGTGGCGGTCGGCCGGCACCTCCTGCTCGGGGGCGACAACATGGACCTCGCGCTCGCGCAGCGCTGCGAGAGGCGCCTCGTGCCCGAGGGCCAGCACCTCGACGGGCGGCGCTTCGCGGAGCTCGTGGCTGCCGTGCGGCGCGCCAAGGAGAAGCTGCTCGCGCCCGGCGCGCCCGAGAGCGTGGGCGTGACGGTGCTCGGGTCCGGCGCGCGCCTGCTCTCGGGCGCCCTGACGACCAGCCTCGAGCTCGGCGAGGTCGAGGAGCTCGTCGTCGAGGGGTTCTTCCCGCGCGTCGTGCCGGGCCAGGTAGCGGTCGAGCGGCGCGGTGGCCTGCGCGCCTTCGGCCTGCCTTACGAGCGCGAGCCGGCGGTGAGCCGGCACCTGGCGGCCTTCCTCGCGCGCCACGCGGCGACCGCGACGCCGACGGCGCTCTACCTCAACGGCGGCGTCTTCCACGCCGCGGCGATCGCGGCGCGCGTGCACTCGGTGGCGAGCGCGCTCGTGGGCCGTCCGCTCGCGCTCCTGCCGAACGCCGATCCCGACGTGGCCGTCGCGCGCGGCGCGGTCGCCTTCGGGCTCGCGCTCGCCGGGCACGGCCCGCGCATCGGCGGTGGGTCGGCGCGCGCGTACTTCGTGGGGCTCGGCGGCCTCGACGGCCGGCGCGTCGCCGAGGCGGTGTGCGTGCTGCCGCGCGGCGCGCCCGAGGGCGTGCGTCGGCGCGTCACGGGCCTCACGGTCGGGCTCACGCTGGGTCGCGCGGCGCGCTTCGAGCTCTACGCGTCCGATCGCGGCGTCGACGCCCTCGGTGCACTCGTACGTCTCGACGCCTCGGAGCACGAGCGCCTGCCGCCCGCCGTCGCGCGCCTCGGCAGCCCGAAGCGGCAGAAGGAGGTGGCGGTCGAGCTCGAGGCCGAGCTCACGGCGGTCGGCACGCTCGAGCTCGCGTGCGTCGAGGCGGCGCCGGCGCGCGGAGCCGCGCGGCGCTTCGGGCTCGCCTTCGAGCTGCGCGCGCAGGCGGATTCCGAGGCGGAGGCCGGTGTGCCGCAGGACGGGACGAGCCGGCTCGGGTCGGTCGCCCCGCCGGCTGCGGGTGCCGCACCGTCGGGTGAGCCCCCGGTGGCGGCGGAGGCGGCCACCATCGCCCCGGCGCTCGCGGGCCAGCGCCTCGACGAAGTGACCGCCCTGTGCGAGCGCGCCTACGGGCCGCCCGCGGCCGTCGCGACGCCCGGGCAGGGGAGTGCCGAGCCGAGCGTCGCTCGCAACCTCCTGCGCGAGCTCGAGCGGGCGCTCGGCGTGCGGGACAACTGGAGCGGCGCCGTGCTGCGGACCCTGGCGGACGTGCTCCTGGCGCGACGCGTGGGCCGGCGCCGGAGCGCGGACCACGAGCGCATGTTCTGGCTCCTTGCGGGCTACGCGCTCCGCCCGGGGGTGGGGGACGCCGACGACGAGCGGCGCGTGGGTGTGCTCTTCCGGCTCTTGCCCGAGCGCGTGGTCTTCTCCGAGCCGCGCACCTGGCAGCAGTTCTGGATCGCGTGGCGCCGAGTGGCCGCCGGGCTCGGGGAGCGCGAGCAGCGCGCGCTCTTCGACCTCGCGGCGCCGTTCGTCGCGCCGCCCGAGGCGAAGCTGAAGAAGCCGAAGGGCGTGCGCGTCGAGGCACCGAGCGAGATGATCGACGCCCTGTCGAGCCTCGAGCGCCTGCCCCGCGAGCGCAAGGTGGAGCTCGGCGACTGGATCGTGGAGCGCACCTGGACCGATCGCGACCCGCGGCTCTGGGCCGCGCTCGGGCGCGTGGGGGCGCGCGTGCCCACCTACGGCAGTGCGCACCAGGTCGTCGTGCCGAGCGCCGTCGAGCGCTGGATGGACCACCTCTTGCGCGAGAAGTGGCGCGAGCTACCGACGGCGGGCCGCGCGGCGCTCGCGATGTGCCGCGTCACGCTCGACCGAGAGCGCGACCTGTCGGACGCGCTCCGGGCGCGGGTCGTGAAGAAGCTCGCCGAGGTCGAGGCGTACGCGCCCTTCATCGAGCCGCTCACCACCCATGTGCCGGTGACGGCCGCCGAGCGCGTGGCCTTCTACGGCGACGAGCTGCCCGTGGGGCTGCGGCGCCTCGAGTGAGCAGAGCGCCCGCACCCGCTCGCGGCGAGTCCGCGACGCGGCTGCGCTCGGCCGCGCCGGGCCCCACCGCGTGGCGGTGACGGAGCACGTCCGCCCCCCGGCGGGCGCCGCGGGCTCTTGACCGGACGTCGGCCGCCAAGCACCCTGTGGAGGTACGGCGGCGGGAGTGCCGCGCGGCTCGAAAGGCGAGGTGGGCGTGATGAAGCGAGAGTACTGGATGGCGGCAGCGTCGCTGGCGGTGCTGAGCACGAGCTGGGCTGCGTGCTCGAAGGATGACGAGACCGTCGTTCCGACGACGACCACGACGACCACGACGACCACGACGACCACGACCACGACGACCACGACGACCACGACCACGACGACGAGTCAGACCTCGCCCGACTACTTCGAGGTCACGCTCGACGGCCAGCAGATGATGCTCGACGACATGACCACGGCCGATTGCGGGGCCGCGACCTACGCCGAGCGCACGATCGACATCAGCGGCTACGCCGACGGCGCCGCGCACACTCTCGTCTTCCATTCCGAGGTGTTCGGCGTGAACGGCGGAACGACGACCTTCGACGTCGACCTCGCCAGCATCGGCCTCTGCGCCGGCGGTGGCGGCGGCGGCGCGGGCGGCGCCGGTGGCGCAGGCGGTACGGGGGGCGACGCGGGCGGCGGCGGAGGTGCTGCCGGCGGTGGGGGAGCGACCGGCGGTTCCGGCGGCGGCGGGGGAGCGACCGGCGGTGCCGGTGGCGGAGGTGCTGCCGGGGGTGGCGGCGGCGGTGGCGGCGGCGGCGGGGCCCCGTGCAACCCGATCGCCGACCCCTCCTTCGAGGCCGGTACGCCGAGCACCGTGTGGACGGAGTACTCCACCAACTTCGGCACGCCGCTCTGCGACGCGTCGTGCGCCAACGGCGAGAACCTCGCCGCCGACGGCGCATGGTGGGCGTGGTTCGGCGGCATCGCCGACTACGAAGAGGGCAGCCTGTCGCAGAGCGTCGTCATTCCGATCGGCGCGACCACCCTCACGTTCCAGTACTGGGTCGCGGCCTGCGACCAGTGAGCTGCCGCCGCGCGGCGCGCCTCTACAGCGAGATCTCGGCGAACACGCCGTAGTGGTCCGACGCCGCGACGCCGTCTTCTACCTCGGTGAGCACGACGCGGCAGCTCCGCGGCTTGCCGCGCCCCTCGGCGTCCGGTCCGCGCACGAGCACGTAGTCGATGCGGCGCGGCGCCTCCCAGGTGAGACCCGCGTAGGGGTTGCGGTCGGCGTCGAAGGTATGCCCCTTGCCCTCGCCGACCTCGGCGAAGCAGTCGGCCAGGTAGAAGCTGCGCCCCCGCACGGCGTGCAGACCCGTGAGGAAGCGCATCTCGGTCGACTCCGGCACGGCGTTGAAGTCGCCGGTGAGCACCGGCGGCAGCAGCTCCGAGCGCACCGGGTAGCGCGTGGCGATCGCCTCCGCGATGGCGAGCACCTGGGCCTCGCGTGCGTAGCCGTGGTGGAACTTCCAGTTGAGGTGGGTCGACAGGAAGGGCAGCTCGCCCCACGGCGCAGCGAGGGTCGTGCAGAGCAGCGAGCGCCGCTCGCCCGCACCGGCGTCGGGCAACGCGACCGTGGCGGTGTCGCGGATCGGAAAGCGGCTGAGCACACCGTTGCCGAACGAGACACCGCCACCGAGTGCGTGCGCTTCCCCGAAAGCGCTCTCGTAGCCGAGCCCGGCCGCGATGTCGCCCGCGAGCGAGCGGTCGCCGAAGGTCATCACCTCCTGGAGGCCGACGACGTGGGGCGCGAGCGCTTCGACGCCGCGGCGGATGAGCGCGAGCCGCGCCTCCCACGGCCCCTGGCGATTCCAGATGTTGAGCGTCAGCACCCGGAGGACGGGTCGGTCGGCGGTGGAGGGCATCGGCATGGAGGCTAGCAGCGTCGCCCGCGCCTCCCAACCCGCGGGTGCGGAGCGCGCCGCTGCCCCGCGTCCGGCCTCTGTCGTCGGCCGTGCGGGCGTGCTAGCCGTTACGGCCATGTCGCGTCTCACGTGCCTCGTGCTCGGCGCCGGCGCCCTCGGTGTGCTGGCGCTCTCGGCCTGCTCGTCCGCCATCGACGAGAAGGCGTGTCGCAAGCTGAAGGACGAAGCCTTCGCGGTCATGAACAAGGGGACCGAGAACCTCTGTCTGTCGGACGCGGACTGCGTGGTCGCCGAGTGGCCGGACGCGTGCGGGCGCGTGACGACGAAGAAGGTCGTCGAGACCATGGCGTCGGCGCGCAAGCAGTTCACGGACGGGAAGTGCGACGCGACCCTCGCCGCGACGGCGAGCCGCAAGTGCCCGACGCTCGCGCCGTGGTGCAAGCAGGGCATCTGCATCAACAAGGAAGCGGCGATGGAGCAGAAGCCGCCCGAGCCCCCGGCGCCCTGATCCGCACGGCGCGCGCTCGGGCTTGGTTTCCGAGGGGCTCCGGTGTAGCCATGCGTCCATGGCATTCGACCCTACGGCGACCGTGGGCCGCTTCGAGCAGTCGCAGCTCGAGGCCCTGGTCGAGCTCCTCTACCTCGCCGCCGACGCGGACGGGGAGTTCAGCGCCCAGGAGCGCTCGTCTCTGTGCCGCACCATCGCGAAGCTCGCCGGTGCCTCCGATGCGGCGGCTGCGCTGAACTCCGCGCGCCTGTCGACGCTCGTCGAGAAGGCCCAGATCGACGTCGGGCGCGAGGGGCGCGAGGGGCGCCTCGGTGGGCTCGGCGCCCGCATCGGCGACGCCGAGGCGCGCAAGGCCGCCCTCGCGCTCGCGGCGGCGGTCACCGCCGCCGACGGGGTCGTGCGCACGACCGAGCGCGAGTTCATCCTGGAGCTCGCCGACGCGCTCGAGGTCGACAACGCCGACGCGGCCGACCTCGTGCGCTGGGCCACGGACCACGCGATGCCGCGTACACGTTAGCCCTCTCCTCGCGCGGTGATCGGCGCTACAGTCGAGCTGTCGTGACCTCCTGGCAGACGGGCCAACACCTGATCCCGGTCCCCGTGTCCGGGACGGTGCTCGCGTCGGCGCGCGGTGCCTACCAGGTGGGCGAGCTCATCGGCGACGGCCAGTACGGCTCGGTCTACGAGTGCGTGGGCCCGTTCGACCAGCCGTACGCCCTCAAGATGTTCCGGCCCGCCAACCGCGCCTACGAGCTCGTCAAGCACGAGTGGCAGGCCGAGATGAAGCGGCTCGAGAGCTATCGCCACCCGCACATCGTCTACATTCACGACGCCTTCGAGCACAACCACCTCTTTTACATCGCGCTCGAGCGCTGCGACACGAGCCTGCGCCGGCTCGTCGGTGCGCCCTTCCCGGACGAGGTGCTCATCGAGTACGCGCGCCAGCTCCTGATGGCCGTGGCGTACCTGCACGACGCCGGGCTCGTGCACTCCGATCTGCACGTGGGCAACGTGCTCGTCAGCAACCTGAAGTCGCAGCCCACCGTCAAGCTCAGCGACTTCGGCGTGTCGCACCAGCTCGACGGGCAGCACTGGTTCCGCCCGCAGGTGGCGAATCCGAAGATCCTGACGCCCGAGCTCGTGACCATGGGCTACACGACGCGCCAGAGCGACCTCTACCAGTTCGGCCTGCTGCTCTTCCGCATGCACACCGGCTACCCGGCCTTCCCCGAGGACGTGCCGTACCAGGAGCTCTCGCGCCTCATCGCCGAGGGCGCCGCCCGGCAGCGCGCCGAGGGCCTCGGGACGGCGGTCGGCAACGTGATCGCGAAGCTGCTCCGCCGCCGGGACGCGTACCGCTACCAGTCGGCGCGCGAGGTCTGGCAGGATCTGCGCGTGCTGCGGCAGCCACCCGCGAGCTACGTCCCGCCGCTCCCGTCCTCGCGCCGGGGCTGGCCGCCGGGCTGAGGCGTCCGCCGCGCTCCCGTGCCTCCGTGGCTCCTGGGCCGCCGAGGCGGAGGCTCCCGTCATGCCGAAGCTCGTGTCGCTCACCCCCGCCGTCTTCCACCTCCCGGAGCGCGTGCGCGCCGTCGCCCGCGACTACGAGCCCCTGCCGCCGCGCGCGCCCGCCTTCCGGCCGCTCGTCGCGCGCGTCCGCAGCGGCCTCGTGCGCGCGCTCGGCGCCGACGGCTACGAGGCCGTGCTGCTCACCGGCTCGGGCTCGACGGCCATGGCCGCGGTGCTCGGCAGCTGCCTCGCGCCGCACGAGCGGCTCGCCGTGCTGCGCAACGGCGCCTATGGCGACCGCCTGCTCGAGCTCGCGCGCACCATCGGGCAGCCGGTGGTCGATCTGCCCGTACCGTACGGCGAGCGTCCGGACCTCGGCGGCCTCGAGCGCGTCGCGGCCGCGCGCCAGGTGGACGCCGTCGCCGTGGTGTACGGCTGCACGTCGAGCTGCAACCTGAACCCGGTCGCCGAGGTGGCGGCGATCGCGCGCCGCCACGGGCTGAAGCTCCTCGTCGACGGCGTGAGCGCGCTCTTCGTCGAGCCGTTCGACTTCCCCGCCTGGGGGATTGCCGCGGTCATGGGGTCCTGCAACAAGGGCCTGCACGCCCACCCGAACCTCACCTTCGCGCTCGTGTCGCGCCCGCTCTGCGACGCGATGGCCGACATCGCGCCGCGGGCGCCGAGCCTCGAGCTCCACAAGGCGTGGTGCGCGCAGCGTGAGGGGCAGCATCCCTACACCATCGACCCGCTGAGTCTGCTGCAGGTGGACGCGGCTCTCGCCGCGCTCGAGGACGAGGGCGGGCTCGCCGGGCGCCGCGCCATCTACGCCGCCCGCGCGGCGCTCCTGCGCGCGGGCTACGAGAAGCTCGGGCTCGAGATCGCGCGCTTCGACGGCATGGAGCTCGGCTCCATCGGCACGGCCCTCACGATCCCGGCCGGCACGAGCTACGCGGCGCTCGCCGACCGGCTGGCGACCGAGCCCTTCGAGGGTCACGTCTTCGCGATCTACTCGGCGCAGGGACCGCTCAGCGCGCGCCTGTTCCGCGTCTTCCACATGGGGGACTACCCGCTCGAGGTGTACGCGCTGTTCCTGGGTGCGCTCGGCCGCGCGCTCGGCCGCTAGCACCCTCGGTCAGTTGTGAGTTGTCAGTTGTCAGTCGTCAGTTGTCAGTCCGAGATCGGAGCGGCGCTCCGAGCTGCTCGCGGTGACCGTCAGGCTCGCGCGGGGTGCCTTGACTGACAACTGACAACTGACGACTTCTCTACTTGCTCGCCTTCGGCGCGGCCGTCGCGGCCGGAGCGGCCGACGCGGCCGGAGCGGCGGACGCGGCCGGGGCGCCCGAGGCCGCCGGGGCACCGGACGCGGCGGCCGATGCGCTCGCGGACGCGCTGCCGGACCCCGCCGGCGCGCCCTTCGGCTCGATCGACACGAGCTCGATCTCGAAGAGCAGGGGCGCGTCCTTCGGGATCTTGGGCGGCCTGCCCGCCGCTCCATAGGCCAGATCCGCCGGGATCGTGAGCTTGCGCCGCCCCCCCGCCTGCATGCCGACGAGCCCCTCGTGCCAGCCCTTGATGACGTCGCTCTCGCCGATCGTCACCGCCATGGGCTCGCCCTTGCCGTCCTCGTTGCCGTCGAAGCGGAAGTGGGTGCGGAGCAGCCAACCGGTGTAGCGCACCTTCACGGTGTCGCCCTTCTGGGCGGCGGGGCCCGAGCCGACCTTGAGATCCTCGGTGACGAGCTTCGTCGGGATCGCGACCGAGGCGCTCGGCGCCGCGGAGCGCACCTGGCGGTCGGGCTCGGGCACCCTGTCACCGCAGGCGGTCAGCGAGGCGAAGGCGAGCGCGGCGAGCACGGGCAGGGGTGGGGTCGAATGCATGGTGGTTCGCAGCCTCTTCTAGGCAGCGGCGGCGCGGTGTCAACCCTTTCGCCGCGCGCCCCGCGCCGGCTCGGCCACGGCGCGTGACGGCGCGCCGCCCGACCTGCTACCTTCACCGGCCCATGGCCTCGGCACAGCCCGCGATCGAGCCCCCGGCGGCAGCGCGCCCGCGCGCGGTCGGGGCGATCGCGTGCGCGGCGCCACCGGCGAATGCCGTCGGCATCGTGCGGCTCGCGCTCGGCCGTGAGGCGCTCGTCATCGAGCTCTGCCGCGTGGGGCGTTTCGCCTCGGGCTTCGTGCTCCCGGGCCTCGGCCAGTCCGTGCGTATGTCGGTGCCGTACTCGGCCGTGCGAGCGCTCGTGCGGCGCGGGCCGCACCTGCACCTCGAGCTCGATCCGCGCGTCGCGCGGCCCTTCAACCGCTTCGCCCTCGCGCGCTTCGGCCGCCAGCCCGCCGGCGCGCTCCTGGCGCGGCTGTGGTCGGGCCGGCTCGTCGGCGCGCTCGGCTGGGTGGTGCCGCCGGTCCTCGCGGGCGCCGCCGTGGCGCTCGTTCCGCGCTCGCTCGCCAGCGGCGTGGTCGGACTCGGCGCCGTGGCCCTCGTGGCGGCGCTCGTCGCCTTCGCGGCGCTCCGCCGGCTCGGCGCGTGGCTCACGGGGGGGGGGCCGCTGTCGCAGCTGCTCGCGCGGCGCTTCGAGCGCGACCTCGGTGCGCGCCTCGGCCTCGAGCCGTTGCCGCTCGAGCCTTCGGCGCTCGACTTCGTGCCCGACGGCGGCGAGGCCGGTGAGCTCCCGCTGCCCGGGGCGCTCGGCGCCTTCTGGCGGCTCCTCGGCACGAGCGTACGGCCCCGCGCCTTGCTCGCGTCGGCGGTCGCGGTGGGCGGCGCCGTGGCGCTCGCGGTAGCGCTCGGGCGCTACGGCGTCGTGCGGGCGGTCGAGCTGCCGGTGGCGAGCGCGCGTTCGGGGGCCCTCGCCGGCGCGGGCGAGCTCGTCGAGACCGCGGCCGCGGCGCTCGTGCCGTCGCACCCGGGCTGCGCGTGCGGTCGACCCGACTCGCCCGTGTGGCGCGACGGGCTCCCGCAGCTCTCGTTCCTGGTGGTCCCGCGGCGCGGTGACATCGACGGCCCGTGGCTCGAGCCCGGCGTCGACGTGCGCGTGAAGCTCGACGACGCGCCCGGGCGGCGCGGCGCGCGGGCGCCGCGCGCTCCGCGGCTCGAGCTCGAGGTGGCGGCCGTGAACAACGGCACGACCCCGCTCGCCCCCGTGACCGCCGTCCTCACGTTCGCGCGCCGCAACGCGCGCGGCGAGCGCGTGGGCTTCGTCGAGCGCGGCATGTATTGGCCGAAGCTCGGGCCCGGTGAGGCGGTCAAGTGGCGCCTCAAGGGCCAGGGCACCGAGCTCCGCATCGAGACGCCGCTCCTGGCGGCCGCCGCTCCGGGCGAGCTCGTGCCCGCCAGCGCCGACAAGCTCGCGGCGCTCGGTCGGGCCAAGCTCCCCGAGGTGCGCCTCCACGCCGCCATGCTGCTCCGCTACCTCGGCGACGCGCGCGCGGCCGAGGTGCTCGGTGCGCTCGGCGACGGCGGCAAGTACGCGGCGCTCGTCGCCGAGCTCGAGCGCGTGGCGCGGCCGCTCTCGGTGTGTGACGTGCGCGTCGGACCGAGCTCCTTCGTCGCGTGTCTGCACAACGGCACGGGCGAGCTCGTCCGGGGCGTCGCGCTCCGCGAGATCGGGGGAAAGGCGCGCGCGTGGCGGCTCGAGGATCTGTTCTACCCCGGCCGCGGGCTCGAGGTGACGCTGCCCCTCGACGACGGCGGCGCGCCCGCCGAGGTCGTCGCCGAGCCGATCGTCCCGTGACCCACGCGCTGCGCCGCACGGCTGGATTTGTGCGCCCGGAGCGGGCTCGCTTGCTTCGCGCCGGGGCCGTCCCGATAATGGCCCGGTAGTCCGTACTTGCGGAGGCACAGCATGGCTCGCTTCTTCCCGTCCCGTCCGGCGCTTGGGCTCGACTGCGCCGAGGTCGCCTGGCGCCCCATCGTCCTGACGGCGCTCGGCGTCGTGGCGGCCGTCACGTCCGTCGGTTGCTCGGATCGCGCCACGGACCCGCGCCTGCGCGCCCTGCGCGACCGGGTGGCGGTCGCGAGCGACGGGATCATCGGCGGCCAGCTCGACACGACGCACCAGGGCGTGGTCGCCGTCCTGTCGCAGAACAGCGCCTGCAGCGGCACCATCGTGCACAAGGACGCGAACTTCGGCTACGTGCTCACCGCCGCGCACTGCGTCGGGGCCGATCTCAGCGTCGTGGCGCAGGGCAACGACTACAACGCCGGCAGCGCCATCATCTACAACATCGACGACTACCAGGCGCACAACGGCTACAACCAGGCCGTCTTCGACTTCGCGATGGTGCGCATCGTCGGCGTGGGCGGCGCGACGCCCGTCATCCCGGCCATGACGCCCGCTCAGGACAACCTCGCGGTCGGCCAGCAGGTGCTGCACGTCGGCTACGGCATGACGAGCTACCCGAACTCGAACAACACCCAGCGCCGCCACGTCACCGGCACCCTGCAGGACGTGACCTCCCTCACCATCGCCTACGAGGACCCGGGCACGGGCACCTGCTTCGGCGACTCCGGCGGGACCCAGCTCACGACGACGGGTCCGGAGCTCGCGGCCGGGGTGACCTCGTACATCACGAGCAACGACTGCACCGCGGGCGGCGTGAGCGGGCGCGTGAGCGCGGTCTACAACACGTTCATCATCCCCTACATCAACGGCTCGCCTCAGGGGCAGCTCACCTGCAACCAGTGCTTCGAGGCCGCCACGAGCGGTGTCGGCGCGTGCTCGAGCCAGGTGGACGCGTGCTTCGCGAACACCGACTGCTCCCAGCTCAACACCTGCCTGCAGGGCTGCTCCACGGCGGCCTGCCAGCAGCAGTGCGTGAACCAGCACCCGACCGGCTACCAGCTCTTCAACGCCATCTTCGATTGCGTGTGCACGACCGGTTGCCAGGCCGAGTGCGGCAGCGACTCGATGTGTCAGGGCGGCATCAACCCGACGAGCAGCAGCACCACGACGACCACGACCACGACCACGACCACGACGACCACGGGTGCCGGTGGCTCCGGGACGGGCGCCGGTGGCCCGGGCGCGAACGGCGCGGGCGGCGACAGCTGGGTCGCGGGCGACACCCCGGATCAGAACTACACCGGCACGGTCGCGAGCGCCTCCTGCAGCCTCGGCGCGGGCTCGCGCGGCGCGAGCGGGCTCGCATGGGTGGCGGCCGCCGGCGTCGCGCTCGGTCTGGCGCGCCGCCGCCGGCGCACATCCTGAGCGGCCACGTAGCTCTGCAGTTCACAGCCCGCTGCCGCCGATCTAGAGCGGGGCCTCATGAGCCGATCCAGCGCAGCACTCGAGGGCGCCACCCTGCGCGCGCTCGAGGTCCTCGAGTTTCCTCCGGACGCGGTCGCTTGGGACGCGTGGCTCGACGCTGCGGTGATGGACCGCGCCTTCTCGGAGCCCGGCCCGGTGCTGTTGCGGTTGCTGACGCCGCCCGTCGCGCCCGCCGGTGGCGACCGAACCGAGCCCCTGGCGGCGCCCGCGCCGGGCGGCGTAGGCGACCTGTACGGTCCCGAGCCGCGAGCGCCGCGCTGGGCTCGGCTCGATGCCGAGGGGCTGGCGCTCGGGCCCGAGGGGCAGGGCGCCCGGGTCCGGGTGGCGGTCGGCTCCGTCGTGGCCTCGCTCGTGGAGCGCCCGTGCTGTACTTCGCAGCGGTGTCACGCGCGGCGCTGGCTCGTCGCGGTGACGCTCGAGCTCGCGCCCACCGGCGAGGCGGGGGCGACGCGCCGCCTCGTCCTCGCGCAAGCGGAGCGCGCCGCGGCGAGTGCGGCCGCGGAGCTCGCGCTGCGGGTCGCCGGCGCCGCGGCCGAACGGCTCGCCGTGCCGCTCGTCGTGGATGCGAGCGTGCGCGAGCGGGCCCGCGCCGAGCAGGCGGGGGACGAGGGCGCGCCCGACCGGGGGGAGCCGCGCCTGACGGCCCGCGAGCTCGCGCCCTGGAGCGTGGCGCACGAGGGCGAGCTCGTGGTGCTGCGCGATCACACGAGCCGCGGCCCGCGCGAGACGGCGGTGCTCTACCTCGCGCTCGCGGTGGCGTCCCTCCTGGCGGCGGGCCCGTGCTGGTACCTCATGGCGCAGAGCTTCGCGGCGCCGAGCTACCCGGGCGTCATCGGCTACGGCGCCGGCGCCGTGGTGCTCACCGTGGGCATCTACACCTTCGGGACGATCGCACACTTCGCGCTGCGCTACCGTGCCGCCAGCGTGGCCCTGCTGTCGCTCGGCGCGGACCGCGCGCTCTTCGCCCCGTGGGCGAGCCGCGCCGGGGCGGTCGACGCCTTTCCGTCCGGGCGCTTCGGCGCCGCGTTCGCCATGGCGGAGGTCACCGACCTCGAGGTCGCGGCCGCGCACGAGCTCGTGGCGCGCTCGGCGCACCTGGGTCCCTACTCGCTCGGCCGGCTCCCGAGCGACCGCGCCGCCCGACGCTGGCGACAGGCCCTGCTCGGTGCGCTCGGGACGCTGCAGCACCGCGCGCCGGCACGCGTCGGGGCGGGCGCCGTCGCGGCGCTGCCCGAGCCGGCCCCCGCCGACTGACGTGCTAGCCTTGTCGCGGATGGCTCGGGCACGCTCCCACCTCGTCGTGGCGCTCGGGGCCGTGCTCGCCGCATGCGACCCGCAGGCGCCGGTCTCGCCGCCGCAGCCGGTCCCCGCGCCGCCCACGGCGCACACGGCGGCGCCGTCGACCGCCTCGGTGGCGGTCCCGGTGCCGTCCGCGCCGGTGCCGGAGCCCGAGGGGCCCGAGCCGACGCCCGTGTCGCTGCCCGTGGTCGAGGACGATCTGGGGGCTGCCTTCGCGGAGGCGCGCTCGACCGGCCGGCTCGTGTTCGTCGAGGCGTGGGCCGAGTGGTGTCACACCTGCCTCAGCATGCGGAGCTACGTGCTGCCCGACCCGTCGCTGGTGCCGCTCGGCGCGGACGTGGTGATGGCGGCGATCGACACCGACCGCGACGAGAATGCGGCCTTCCTGAAGGAGCACGTCGTCAACGTCTGGCCGACGCTGCTGGTGCTCGATCCCGAGAGCTCGCAGGTCCTCGGCTACTGGCAGGGGGCCGCCTCGGTCGCGGAGCTCAGGCGCTTCGTGCGCCAGGCGGTGGAGCTGCGCCAGGCGCTGCGGCAGGGCTCCACCGACCCGCTGGTGGTCGGCCTCGTCGAGGCCAAGCGCGCGCAGGCGGGCGGCAAGTACCAGCTCGCGAGCCAGCGCTTCGCCGACCTCGCGCGGCGCGCCCCGCGCGACTGGCCGGCGCGAAGCGAGGTGCTCTACGGCTGGCTCGCCGCCGAGTACCGTCGCGGCAGGTGGCTCTCCTGCGCCGACGTGGGCACGCGCCACCTCGACGAGATCGAAGGGGCGGCGCTGCCGGCCGACGCCTCCTACGTGCTGCTCGAGTGCGCCGGGCGGGTCGGCGGCAACGTGGGCGGCCGCGCCGCGGACAAGGCGCTCGCGCGCCTGCGGGCGCACACCGACGCCCCGCCTGCCGACGCGTCCGTCGACGATCGCGCCGATGCCCTCAGCACGCTCGCCGAGGCGCTGTCGGCCCGCGGCGACAAGGCAGGGGCCCGCGCCGCGACCGAGCGCAGGCTCGCCCTGATGGAGGAGGCGGCGCGCCGGGCTCCCTCGCCCCGCCACGCCGCCGTCTTCGACTACGGCCGGCTCGGGGCGTACCTCGCGCTCGGGCGTGGGGACGACGCCGTGCGCATGTTCGCCGACCGCACGCGCGACATGCCCGATTCCTACGAGGCCTGGGCGCGCTACGCGAGCGTGCTCTCGCAGCTCAAGCGCTACCCCGAGGCGCGGACCGCCGTCGAGCGCGCCATCGCGCTCGCCTACGGACCGCGGCGCCTGACGTACCAGGAACTGCGCGCGAGCTTGCTCGTCCGCACCGGCGAGCTCGAGGCCGCCAGGCAGGCGTTCGTGGAGCTCGTGCAGGGTTACGAGGCGCTGCCCGACACGCCGGCGCTGAAGAAGAAGAAGGAGGCGGGACTGCGGGAGGCGCGGGCGAAGCTCGCCGTGCTCTCCGCGCGCTGAGCGCGGCGTCGGGTGCTCGCGTGCCCGCCTCGGCCCGACCGCCCGGCGCAGGATGCGTGGCCCACTCGCACGTCGTCACCTAGGATGCCCGCCGCCCGGGATGCCCCACGCTCGGCCCAGCGCAATGACCGCCACCAGAGCCACCCGCCCGAAGCTCGCCCCCGCAGGACGGACCACGTCGTGTGCCGCGCTCGTGGCGCTGCTCGGCGCGTGCGGCGCCCCCCCACTGTCCACGGCGACCGGCCAGGACGGGGAGCGCGACGCCGGTGCCGTCTCGACCTGCGCGGCGCGCGAGATGGCGCCCACGCTCCTGCCGGGCGTGGCGCCCGAGGAGCGGACGCTCGCGTACTGGCTCGCGCGCCTCGGTGCCGAGGGCGACGAGGTGGTGCTCGACCCCGAGGCGGTGCGGCGGCATGACGCCGCCTTCGCGGCGCTCGCCGGGCCCGAGCGGCTCGGCGCGGTCGATCTGCTCGCCCCGCCGGACGACGCCGCCCTGAAGGACGAGGTGAACCAGCCCCTCGGCTACCTGCAGGAGCGCGTGCAGAAGGGCGAGCTCGTCGACGCCGGGGGCGCGGCGCTCGCGGCGTCGCGGGTCGCGGCGCTCGCGCCCATCGCGACGCTGCCGCCGCTCGCCCCGGAGCTCCGCGTCGCGCTCGCGCCGACACCGCTGCGCTGCGGGCCGGATCCGCAGCCGTTCTACAAGGGCCCGGCCGTCGATCTGCGCTTCGACCGCAACCTGTGCACGACGCTCCGCCCGCAGGAGGCCGTGCTCGTCCTCGGGCGCTGGCCGAACGGCATGTGGCTCGCCCGCACGAGCTACGCGCTCGGGTGGCTCGCCGCCGACGCGGCGCTCTCGCCCGTCGTGCCGCCCGAGCTCGCCGCGCCGTTCGCACGGGGCGCACGGCTGCGCCTGCGCGGGGAGCACACGGTCGCGGGGCCGGCTCTCGGGCCAGCGCCGGCGGCCGGCGCGAGCCCGGCGCTCGAGGCGACCCTGCCCGACCGCACGCTCGTGCCGCTCGGCGCAGGGGAGGCGCTCGGCCCGCTCTTCGCCACGCCGCAGGGCTTCGCGGCCGGCGCAGCGCTCTCCGCCGACGCCGCGGTGAGCACCGTGCGCCCGCTCACGCGGCGGGCGCTCTACACCGAGGCCTTCGGCTACCTCGACACGCCCTACGGCTGGGGCGGTGCCGCCGGAGGGCACGACTGCTCGAGCTTCCTGCGCGAGGTGTTCGAGAGCTTCGGCCTGCACCTGCCGCGCAACAGCGGGGCGCAGGCCGCGTACGGCACGTACACGGTCGAGCTCGGCGGGGGCGCCAGCGTCGCGGAGAAGCTCGCGCGGGCCGACGTCGCGGCGCGCCGCGGCATCGCGCTGCTGCATTTCCCCGGGCACATCATGCTCTACCTCGGGCGCAACGCCGCGGGCGCACCGCGCGTGGCGCACGCCTTCGCCGAGTATCTCGAGGCCTGCCCCGGCGGGGGCGACACGCTGAAGCAGGTCGACCGCGTGCAGGTGAGCGACCTCACGCTCGGTGCGGGCACGGCGCGTGGGTCGCTCGGCGAGCGCATCACCCACCTCACGGTGTTCGCCGCGGCCACGCCCGCGGAGCTCGCGCCGAGCGCCCGTCGCCGCCCGCCCGCCCCGCTCGACGTCCCGGTGGAGCAGGACTGCGAGGAGCAGCCCGGGGTCTCGGTCTTCGTCTCGCCCGCGCAGCCGACCGCGGGCGAGCCGGTGCGCATCGTGGTGACCTCCGGCCGCGACCTCGGCTCCGTCGAGATCGCGCTCCGGGCGCCGGACGGCAGTCGCGTCGCGCCCGAGATGCACCGCCAGCTCGGGCCGCCGTGGAGCTACTGGGTCGAGGCCGAGGCGCCGGCGAAGGGCGCCTGGATCGCCGCCGTCGGAGAGGGGGCCGCGGTCGCGAGCTGCAAGCGCTTCAAGGTCGCCGCGAGCGGCGCCAAGCGGCGCGCCGGCGACGGCGCCGTGTGGCGACCGCGCGCGCGCTGGAGCGCGGCGACCGAGGAGCTTTACGCGGCCTTCGTGCAGCAGCTGTTCGACTACGGCGCCGACGACGGGCGCACCTGGCCGAACCTGCAGGCGCTGCTCGGCGCGCGCGACAGGAACCTGCTCCACGACCACCTCGGGCAACGCGAGGACGAGCGGCTGGTGCTCGAGCCCGACTGCGCGGACCTGCCGTTCTTCCTGCGCGCCTACTTCGGCTGGAAACTGCGCTTGCCATTCGGCTTCCACCGCTGCAACCGCGGCGCGGACGGCCGCGCACCGCGCTGCGACGCCGAGCTCGTGTCGAGCCTCGAGGCGCGCGACGAGCGCGACGAGGTGGAGGCCTTCGCCGCCTTCGTGCGCCGCACCGTGGCCGACGGCGTCCACTCGGGCACCGGGCGCACGCCGCCGGGCGCGGACGCGAGCGACCTCTACCCGGTGCCGCTCGCGCGCGAGCACGTCCGCCCCGGCGCGGTGTTCGCCGATCCGTACGGTCACGTGCTCATGGTCGCCGGCTGGGTGCCGCAGGGCGCCGCGACGCCGGGCGTGCTCGTCGGCGCCGAGTCGCAGCCGGACGGCACCATCGGGCGGCGGCGTTTCTGGCAGGGCTCGTTCCTGTTCACCCCGGACACGGCGAGCGCCGGGGCCGGCTTCAAGGCTTTTCGACCGCTCGTCTACCGCGGCGATCGGGTGCGGAGCGTCGACGACGACGCCATCGGCGCGCCGTTCGCGCCGTACAGCGAGGAGCAGTACGGCCTGTCCGCCGAGGCCTTCTACGACCGCGTCCAGGCGCTCGCCAGCCCGCTCCCGGTCGCGCCCGAGCGCGCGCTCGGGGCCATGGTGGACGCGCTCGCCGAGCAGGCGGAGCGGCGCGTCCTGTCCGTGCACGCGGTCGAGGCGCACTTCGCGAGCGGCGGGGGCGTGGTCGACATGCCGAGGGGCGGCGCCATCTTCGAGACGAAGGGCGCCTGGGAGGACTTCGCGACGCCGTCGCGCGACATGCGCCTGCTCATCGCCGTCGACACGCTCCTCGACTTTCCCGCGAGCATCGCGCGGGCGCCCGCGCGCTTCGGGATCGCGCCCGACGCGGCCGCTGCGACCGCCGCGAGCATGCGTCATGCCCTCGCTGCGGCGCTCGCGGGGCGGCGCTTCTCCTACCGGCGCTCCGACGGCTCGCGCTTCGAGCTCGCGCTCGGAGATCTCGTCGCGCGCCAGAAGGCCTTCGAGGTCGGCTACGACCCGAACGACTGCGCGGAGCTGCGCTGGGGCGCGGCCGAGGGGTCGGCCGAGGCGGCGACCTGCCGCCGCCGCGCGCCCGCGGCCCAGCGGGCGCGGATGCAGGAGTACCGCGCGTGGTTTGCAGCGCGCCGCCGGCCGCCGCGCTGAGTCGGCGGCCGTGGCGCGCTCCGGGCCCACGCCGTCAGCGCGGCGTCGGGTCGAGCTTGGCGAGCAGATCCGTCGTCTTGCCGAGCACGGAGGTGGCCTCGGCCTTCAGCACCGAGATGGCAGCGCGGAGCGCGGGCTTGTCCGGGTCGACCGGCGGGACGAAGGTCTCGATGATCTTGCCGAGACGTGCGTCGGCCACGGCGAGCAGCTCGCTCGTCTTCTCGAGGCGCTTGCCGAGCTTCGAGTCCGGGGCCTCGGTGTCGGCCTCGTCGAGCTCGGGAGCGGGGCCTGCGGCTGTGCCGTCGCCGGGCTGGGCCCCACCGAGGCGGGCCAGCAAATCGTCGGCCTTGGCGACGGCGGCCTGCGCGCGCGTCCGGATCCCGTCGACGGTGGCGCGCAGGGCCGGCTTGTCGGGATCCACCGGCGGCACGAAGCTGTCGATCACGCCCTGCAGGCGCTTGCTCGCCTTGCGCCAGCTTCGGGCCACCTTGACGATGCGCCGTGACGTCGCCTTGGCCGAGACGTCCTTGTCGTCGTCGTCGTCCGCGGAGGCCGCGCCGTCGCGCTTGCCCGCCGGGGCGCTCTGGGTGTCGCCGAGGAGGGCTCCGCGACCCTCCGCGCCCACAGCCGTCGGTGCGACGGCGCCCTTGCCGCTCGCGCTCGGGGCGGCCGCCGTGGCGGAGCTGCCGGGTGGCGGCGCGTCCTTCTTGCCGCACGCGCCGAGCCCCGCGACGAGCCCTGCCGCGCAGAGCCAGCCGAGTGCTCGTCGAGGCCTGGTCTGGGCCCGCGGGCCTCGCGAGCACGGAACGGACGCGGACGCTGGCGCTTCATGTCGAGCCATTGGAATCCTCCCGGCGTCCATCCTAGTGCATGAGGCACGCTGGGAACAGCAACCCCGCCGCCCCCGGGCCGCGGCGGAACGTCGTGGCATTGCTCGCGGACGACCGGACGTGGGACCCTGCTAAGGTGACGAGCGTGACCGTGTGCGCGGGGGACAGAGACGACGACCAAGCGGCGCCGGAGGGCGATGCCCCGCGGGCTCACACGATCATGGCTGCCGCCGGAGCGGTGTGCGCCACGCCCGAGAGCCTGCGCGGCACGCTCGCCATCGGCGAGAGCGTGTTCTCGGCGTCCGAGCTGCGGCTGCACCCGACCGCGGCCCGCTACCTGCCCGTGCGCGAGCTCGGCCAGGGCGGGATGGGACGGGTCGAGGTCGTGTTCGACCGCGTGATGGGCCGCCCGATCGCGCGCAAGCGCCTGCTCGACCCCTCGAACGCCGCGCTCCTGCACATGGAGGCCCTGGTGGGGGCCCAGCTCGAGCACCCGTGCATCGTCCCCATCTACGACGTGGCGTGCGACGCGGACGGCGCGCCGAGCTACACGATGCGCGTCGTCAACGGCCGCACGCTGCGCGACGTGCTCGACGAGGAGCCGGAGCCCGGCGCGCCACGGCTGAGCCGCCTGCTCGCGATCCTGCGGCAGGTGTGCCTGGCCGTCGACTACGCCCACAGCCGCGGCGTCGTGCACCGTGACCTCAAGCCCGAGAACGTGGTCGTGGGCGAGTTCGGCGAGGTGTACGTGCTCGACTGGGGCGTCGCGACGCTCACCGACGCGAGCGCCGTGCGGCTCCCGCTCGAGTCCGTGCCGGAGCTCGCCATCGCCGGGAGCCCCGGCTACATGGCGCCCGAGCAGGCGACGGGCGGGCCGGTGGACGCGCGCGCCGACGTGTACGCGCTCGGGGTGATCCTGCACGAGGTGCTCACCGGGCAGCCGCTCTTCGAGCGCGAGTGCGACCTGTCCGGCGTCCTCGAGCGCATCGTCGCCGGGAGCGTCCCGCCGCCGAGCGAGGCCGCGCCGACGTCGGTGCCGGGCGCCTTCGACGACCTCGTGCGCGCGTGCCTCAAGGTCGAGGTCGAGCGGCGTCCGGCGAGCGCGCGGGTCATCGCGGACGCCATCGACGCCTACCTCGACAGCGAGCGCGCCCGCCTCGAGGCCGAGGCCGAGGCCGCGGCGCGCGTGGCGGAGGGCGAGCGCGCGCTCGACGAGGCCGACAGGCTCGAGCGTGACGCCACGCTTCAGCAAGAGCGCGCGGAGCGGTGCCTGGCACAGCTGCGCGACTGGGACGCGCTCGAGGACAAGGAGCGGGCCTGGGCGCTGGCGGAGGCGGCGAGTCGGGCGCGCACCGAGGCGCGGCTCGCCCTCGGCGCGGCGCAGGCGGCGTTCACGGCGGCGCTCGCCAAGGCACCGGAGCATCCCGGTGCCCGGCGCGGGCTCGCCGCGCTCCACTACCGGGAGCTCCTCGGTGCCGAGGCTCAGGGCGATCGCGACCGCGTGGCGCAGCACCTGCTTCTCGCGCGCCGCTACGACGACGGCGCGCTCGAGCTCGAGCTGCGCGACGAGGGTACGCTCACGGTGCGGACGAGCGCGCCCGTCGCGTCGCTCGCCCTCGCCGCCTACGACTCGAGCGGTCTTCTGCTCCGGCTCGGCCCGCGGCGCGTCCTCGCAGTCGGGCGGCCCGCGTTGCTGCGCGCGGGCTCCTACGTCGTCTTCGCCACGCAGGGCGGACGCGAGCTCCGCTACCCGCTCGTCGTGGAGCGCGCGCGGCGGCACGAGCTCTCGCTCTGCGTTCCCTCGGCGCGCGAGCTTCCCGAGGACATGGTGCTCGTGCCGGGAGGCCCCTTCCTCGGCCTGCGCGCCGAGGGCACGCGCCTCGAGCACCTCGAGCTTCCGGACTTCGCCATCGGGCGGCTGCCCGTGACGCTGCGCGCGTACGTCGCGTTCCTCGACGACCTGCCCGAGCCCGAGCGGCTCCGGCGCACCCCGGGGCAGCCGGGCTGGACGCCCCACGTCGAGAAGCGCGACGGTGTGTGGCGCCTGTCGGACAGCTGCGTCGAGGGCGAGGCCGCTCGGCGCCGCGTGCCGCCGGGGCGCGAGCTCGATCTGCCGGTGCTCGAGATCTCCTGGTTCGACGCCTGCGCCTACGCCGCGTGGCACGCTGCAGCGACGGGCCTACCGTACCGGCTGCCGACCGATCTCGAGTGGGAGAAGGCGATGCGTGGCGCCGACGGGCGCCCGTTCCCCATGGGCCACCACATCGACCCCGTGCTCGCCAAGCTGCGGTCGTCGCGGCCCGAGCCGTCGCAGCCGGAGCCCGTCGGCGCCTTCCCGCTCGACGAGTCACCCTACGGCGTGCGCGACCTCGCGGGCGGCATGAGCGACTGGACGAGCACGCCGAGTGACGGCAGGCCGCTGCCGCGCCTCGACGAGGAGGGGCAACCCTCGGCTGCCGGGCGGCAGGCGTTGTACCGCGGCGGCAACTGGAGTGCCGTGCGCCCGCTCACCCCGATGCGCTATCCGCTCGCGATCGATCGGCGCTACGCGGGCACGGGCTTCCGCCTGGCGCTCGACCTGCCGGGCGCGGGCTCGAGCGCGCTCTGCGTCGAGCCGATGCGGCGCTGAGGGTGCGCCGGGGGGGGCCGCGTCGCACGCCCTCAGTCGCCGCCGCTTCCGCCCTCGTACATCTTCTCGATGTCGCCGGAGAAGTGCTCGTTCACGATCTTGCGCTTGACCTTGAGCGTGGGCGTGAGCTCGCCGTGCTCGATCGACAGGGGCCGCGGGAGGATCGTGAACTTCTTGACCTGCTCGACGCGCGCCAGGTCCTTGTTCACGCGGTCCACCCAGTGCTGCAGCTCGGCGCGCAGGGCGTCGCTGTCGTAGACCTCGTCCTTGTCGATGGCGTGGGCCTCGGCGAAAGCGGCGACCGCATCCGGGTCGAGCGACAAGAGCGCGGCGAGGAACTTCCGGCGATCGCCGATGACGACCGCCTCGCCGACGAGGGGGTGGTCCTTGAGCGAAGCCTCGATGTTCTTCGGGGCGATGTTCTTGCCGCCGGCGGTGATGATGAGGTCCTTCTTGCGGCCCGTGATCCACAGAAAGCCGTCGTCGTCGAACTTGCCGAGGTCGCCCGACAGGAGCCACCCGTCGACCAGCGTGTCGGCCGTCGCTTGCGGCTCCTTGTAGTAGCCCATGAACACGTTCGGGCCGCGCACCTCAATTTCGCCGTCCTCGGCGATGCGCACCTCGACGCCGGGCAGCGCGGGCCCGACGGAGCCGAACTTCGTGCGCCCCGGCACGTTGAAGCTCGTCGGGCCCGTGTCCTCGCTCTGGCCGTAAACCTCGCGGATCACGACGTCGAGACCGGCGAAGAACTTGAGCACGTCCGCCGAGATGGGCGCGGCACCGCTCACGCAGATGCGCGCCCGTCCGAGCCCGAGCGCCGGCTTGACCTTCGAGAAGACGACCTTGTGGGCGAGCTTGTACTGGAGCGCGAGCAGGCCCGTCGGCTCCACGCCGCGGTTGCGCAGGTCGTTCACCCGCGTGCCCACGCCCTGCGCGAAGCTCGCCACCTTGGCCTTCAAGCCGGTGGCTTGCCTCATCTTCGCGGTCACGCCAGCGTGGAACTTCTCCCAGATGCGCGGCACGCCGAACACGATGGACGGCTGCACCTCCTTGAAGTTCTCGGCGACCCGGTCGATGGCCTCGGCGAAGTACACCTGCGAGCCGCTCGTGATGGGCCCGTGGAGCGAGAACATCTGCTCGGCGATGTGGGACAGCGGCAGGTACGAGACCGACGTGTCGTCGGCGCAGGCGCCGGTGATGTCGACGGCGAGCCGCGCCGTCCACGCCAGGTTCTCGTGCGACAGCATCACGCCCTTGGGCGGGCCCGTCGTGCCCGAGGTGTAGATGAGGGTGCCGAGCGCCGCGGGGTCGAGCGCGGCCACGTGCTCCGCGAGCACGGCGTCCTCGACCTTGGCGGCGCACGCCAGGAACCGTTCCCAGTCGAGCACCATCGGGTCGTCGACAGGCTCGGCGTCGCGCATGAGGACCACGTGCTCGAGCTTCGGCAGGCTCGCCCGCTCCTTCTTGATCTTCTCCCACTGCGCCTGGTTCTCGCACAGCACGACCTTGCTCTCGGTGTGCCCCACGATGTACGCGACCTCGGTCGGGGACGAGGTCGTGTAGATGCCGGCCGGCGCCGCACCGGCCGCCATGGCGCCGAGGTTGAAGACCGTCCACTCGGGCCGGTTGAAGCCGAGGATGCATACGCAGCTCTCGCCGGCGGCGCCGTGCCCGTTGCCCTCACCGTGCTTGCGCCCCACGCCGAGTGCGAGCAAGGCGCGACCGGCCGTCCGCACCTCGGCGGCGTACTTCGCCCAGGTCGTGGGCCTCCACACGCCGCCCTGCTTGGCGAAGTAGGCGTTGGCGCTGGGTCGGTCCTGGGCCTGCTGCATCAGGCGCGCGATGATCGTGTCGGCCATGGTTCGTACCCCCGGGGTGGGCTCGGCGCTCGGGGACGCGAGCGAACGCCCATGCCTACCACAGGCCCGCCGACGCACGGCGCGCCATTTTTCGCGCTCAGTACCCGAGCTTGCCGGGATTCATGATGCCGAGCGGGTCGAGCATGCGCTTCGTGCGCTCCATCAGGGCGAGCAGGCCGGGGTCGATGCGGCCGCGCAGCTTCTCCCACGCCCAGGGGGGCGTCTTGTACATGACGAAGCCCTTGGCGGTGACCATCTCGAGCAGCTCCAGGTTGAGCTTCTTCACGCGCTCGATCTCGGCCGCGTCCTTCTTGTCGAAGATGGCCACGAAGCGCAGGACGCCGTAGTGGCCGCCGCGCATCGGGCGCGTGACGATGAGGGGCGGGAAGCCGTGCCGCACCATGATCTCGGTGCCCGCGGCGATGCCGTCCTCGAAGCGCGACAGCGGCCCGTAGGTGCCGATCCAGGTGAGCCCACCGCCGCCGTGGTTCGTGAGGAACTCGAGCTCGACCGGGAACTCCGCGAAGGCGCCGAGCGCGGGGTTCACGCGCAGGAGCGTGGCGACGTCGAGCGGCTCCTCGATGCGCTCGCCCAGGTGGCGCACGTCCGCGAGCGTCTGCTCGAGGGTGCGCTCCTTCAAGCTCATCTCGGCCTCGCTGCCGGCGGTGAGGTCCACGTAGAGGAAGAAGGTGGGCTCGCCGCTTGCCGGCTCCGGGTAGGGGTGCTTCACCCCCATCATCATCTTGGCCGAGGGCCAGGACAGGCCGCCGATGTCGTCGCAGAGCTCGGTGCGGCACAGCCGGCGCACCGCCTCGAAGGTGCCGTGGGCGCTGTAGGTCAGCACGAACAGGCGCTTGTTGAGGGGGTGGCGCGGCCAGAGCTGGAAGGCCATGCGCGTCGTGATGCCCGTCGTGGCCTGCCACCCGAGGAACAGCCCGGACACGTCGGGGAAGGGCACGAGGCCGAAGGCCGAGTCGCTGAGCGCCCAGGAGCCCGTGCGCACCAGGCTGCCGTCCGAAAGCACGACCTCGAGGCCGCTCACCCACTGCGACTGGTCCCCGTACTTGAGCGAGCGGTTCGTGAGACCCCCGAGCAGGCAGTTGGCCAGCACCGAGGTGTCGGGCGGCGCGAGCGAGAAGCCGAAGGTGAGCGGGATGTCGTGCTCGACGAGGTGGCGCTTCAGGTCGGCCTGCGTCACGCCCGGCTCGATCACGGCGTACATGTCGGCCTCGTCCACCGAGACGATGCGGTTCATGCGCGTGAGGTCGAGCACGAGGCCGCCGGGGGCGGGGAGCGCGAGCCCGCCCACGTTGCTCCCGGCCACGCGCGGCGTGATGGGCGTCTGCCGCTCGGCGCACAGCCTGACGATGGCCTGGACCTCTTCGGTCTTCGTCGCGAGCACGACGAGCGAAGGATCGACCGGATCCGCCTCGCAGTAGTCTTCGCGGTAGGGCGCGAGGTCGGGCGCCGCGTCGAGGACGTTGTCGGCGCCGACGATGGCGGCGAGGGCGGCTTTCATGAGGGCTCCTTGGCTGGGGGTAGGCTCGCGTGGGCACGCGCGCGGATGAGCGGCAGCACGCGCAGGAGCAGGAACGGGTTGCCGCCGATGCGCACCCGGCCGCGCAGCACGGGCCCGATCATGCCCGCGCCGGTGACGACGCCGAGCAGCGCCTTCATGTCGCCGGACACGCGGGCGTTCGACGCCTCGGCGCCGGCGGAGATGTGCACGCCGTCCTCGGCGAAGCGCAGGGTGACGTGCATGTCCCCGGCGCGCACGTGGATGCTGGCGCGCAGGCCGAGCGCGCGGGCGCGCAGCGCCGGCTCCTCGAGGTTCGCGGCGAGCAGCCCGCGCATGAGCAGGCCGAGCAGATTCATGCGCTCGGGCTCGTGCAGGATGACGAGCTCCGCGGCGCGGGCCGCGAGCGGCTCCGCGGGGCGGCGGGCCAGCGCCCGGTCCGCACCGACAGAGGGCTCGTCGGCATGTGGCTCACGCGCGGTCGACCGGTCCGGCATGTCACGCCTCCTCGCTCTCGAGAAACGCCCGCACGCGCCGCGGCACGCTGCCGAGCGCGGGCGCGTCGACTACGCGCTCGTTCGGCGCCACGCGGCAGGTGTGCACGAACAGGGCCGTCTCGCGGCTGCGCCCGGGCGCGCGCATGAAGGCCAGCATGCCGGCGAGCGCCTTGGCTCCGTAGGTGGGCTCGAGCGCCAGCCCCTCGAGCCGCGAGACGGTCTCGATCGCGCGCCGCCCCGCCTCGGTCGCCCGGCCGTAGCCGGCGCCGAAGAAGTCGTGCAGCATCCGGAAGCGCACGCTGCGACCCGCGAGGGTGGTGCCGACGCCGGGGTCGGCGCGCTCGAGCAGCGCGCGCGCCGCGCCCGCCAGCCGGCGCGTCGTCCACTCGTTGCAGCCGTAGCGCGGGAAGACCCGGACGCCGACGGCGAGCGCGCCGAGCCCGGCGAGCTCGAGGCCGAGCGCGAGCCCCGCCAAGAGCCCGCACGAGCCCGCCGGCACGAACACGTAGTCCGGCGCGGGCGCCTCGCCGGCGCGCACCTGCGCCGCGATCTCGAGCGCCGCCTCGACCGCGCCGAGCACGCCGAGCGGCGACGAGCCGCCGGGGGGAACGAAGTACGGGTGCACGCCGGGCGTCGCCGCCGTGCGGCCGAGCGCCCACGCCGTGCGGGCCATCACACCGGGGGCCCCGCGTGCGATCGACAGCTCGGTGCCGACGGCCAGGCTGGCGCGCAGGTTGCGGCGCGCGTGGGGCTGACTCGGCTGCGGCATCGTGACGCCGATGGTGCGCATGCCGAGCTCCCGCCCGCAGGCGGCCGTGGCAAAGAGGTGGTTCGAGCCGAAGGCGCCGATCGTCACGAGCACGTCGCTGTGGCGGCGCACCGCGTCCGCGAGGACGAACTCGAGCTTGCGCAGCTTCGCGCCGGCGACTTCGGCGCGGGTTGCGCCCGGGCCCGCGGGCGCACCGGCGTCGCGCGCGAAGGAGTCGTCGCGCTTGACGTAGAGCCGCAGTCCCCCGGCCTCGCGGCCGAGCGCGGCGAGCGGCTCGATAGGCGTGCGCCGACCGCCGAGCAGCATCCACGGCACGTGCTCCGCGAGGCGCGGGTGCTGGCGGAACAGATGTGGCTCGCGCCGCTGCATGGTTCTCGAGCTCCGGCCTTCCGACGCGCCGCGTCGGAGTGCCGAGGTCATACCACAGCCCGGCGTGCCCCGAAGCGCGTGCTCACGCGCGCGCGGCCGTGGGCGTCGCGCGCAGCGTCACGAGCGTCACCTCGGGGGGCGCGCCGACCCGCATGGGTGGACCCCAGTAGCCGGTGCCG
>JACRDA010000126.1 GCA_016212965.1 Myxococcales bacterium | reverse complement strand
GCTGCCGGGCGCGGGCGCGGGCCCTGCACGCGGCACGCGGCTGCCGGGTGCGGCGCTCGAGGGTGGCGCCTTGCTGCCGGGCACGGGCGGCACGGGCGGCACCTTGCTGCCGGGCGCGGCGCTCGGGGGTGGCGCCTTGCTGCCGGGCGCCGCACCTGGAGGCGGCACCTTGCTGCCGGGCGGCGGCGCCACCTGCGCTCGGGGCATGGGCCCGAGCTTGGGCGGTGCGCGAAAACCCGGCACGGCTCCGGTCGCGGGCCGGTCGCTCGGCAACGGCGCTTTGTCCGGACCGACGCCGATGTACGTGCGCGTGGCGGCGAACGCCGAGCCGGGCCGATCCGTCGAGCCGCTGCGCACCGGCATCGGCTCGCCGCGCGTGAGCTCGTCGCGGCTCGCGATCATGGTCGCTTCGTCGTCCGTGCTCTCGTCGTCGAGCGTCCCGGCCGGGGGCACGATGGCCGGGCGCGACGGGGCCGCCTCGCGTGGCGCCGGCACGGGCGCCGGCACGCTCGCGATGGAGATCTCGACGTCGTCGTCGCCGCCCTGCGCCTCGCCCTCGATCGTGAGGCGCGGCAGGGTCCGGTACGCCGGCAGGTGCGCGCACAGCACCTCGCGGAGATCGCGCACGTCGCTCGTGCGGTGCGTCGGATCGCGGGCCAGCACGCGCGCCATCAGCGCCTCGAGCTCGGGCGTGCCGGCGTCGTACACCGAGAGCGGCGAGGCCGGGCGCCACAGGATGCGCTCGCGCACGTCCGCGTCGCTGTCGCCGGGGAACGGCAGGACGCCGGTGAGCGCGAAGTACAGCGTGACGCCGAGCGCCCAGGTGTCGTCGGCCGGGGTCGCGGCGTGGCCCGAGGCGCGCTCGGGCGAGTGGTACGCGGGATCGTCCGGGACGTGGCGCGGCAGGGCGAGCTCGCCCTGCGCGGTGCACGCCTCGTCGGCGACGCGCAGCGCACGGGCGCTCACGCGCGCGTGGATCGCGCCGCGGGCGTGCATCCGCTCGAGGCTCTTGGCGAGGCGCACGGCCCAGCCGACGGCATCCGTCGTGCCGAGCGCACCGTGCCTGCGTACCCAGCCCGCGAGTGTCTCCACGACTCGATCCCTACTGCCGCCCGGCGCGGACGCAAAGCCCCTCGCCCGCCCCGGTCGCCGCAGAGAGGGCCGCGCGGGCGCCGCTGCGCGCAGGGTCCGAGCCGCCGCGCGCCGGGGAGGTCCCGAGGCGCCCCGTCGTGCTAACGTCCCACCTCCGGCCCGGTGCGCCGGGCACCTCCGCGCACCCCCTCGCGGCGATGAGCAAAGAGACGATCATCCTCGATCAGGCGAGCGCGCAGGTGCTCCCGCGCTGCGATTTCCGCATCGACTACTGCGCGGCCACCCAGCAGGGCGCCACCCACGCGAAGAACGAGGATGCCCACCTGTGCCGGCCGGCCATCGGCCTGTTCGGCATCGCGGACGGCATGGGCGGACACGCCGCCGGCGACATGGCCTCGCGCGTGTCGCTGCAGTGCATCGAGCGGGTCCTCGGCAGCGCCGACGCGGCGGCCGTCCTCGAGCGCTACGTGCGCCAGCCGGACCTCGTGGAGCGGCGCGCCGTGTTCGCGCTCCTGAAGCAGGCCTACGCGTCCGCCAACGAAGCCGTGCTGGCGGCGGCGCAGCGCCACGGCGGCGACAAGGGCATGGGGAGCACGCTCGACGTCGTGCTGCTCGTGCGCGACCGGGCGTTCTTCGCCCACCTCGGCGACAGCCGCGCCTACCTGGTCCGCCCGATGGCGACGCTGCAGCTCACCCACGACCACGCGCTCTACGACTCGCTGCAGCAGACCGGCAAGCGCATCTCGGTCAAGCGCTGGATCAAGAGCCCGCTCGCCCGGCACATCGGCAGCACCAAGCGCCAGGCGGTCGACACCCTGTTCGTGGATCTGCAGCCCGGCGACAAGATCATCCTCTGCACCGACGGCGCCTACGGCGCGCTCGACGACGAGTGCGACTTCGGCGCTCTCTGCGAGGGCAGCGCCAAGTCGGTGTGCACGAGCCTCATCGAGGCTGCGGTCACCCAGGGTCTTGGCGACGACGCCACGGTCGTGACGCTGCGCATCGGCGACCGCTTCGTGGCGCGCGCCGCCGACGGAGGCCCCCGGGCCGAGGACATCGCCGTCGCGCTCACGAGCCCGCTCCTGTGCGAGCTCGCCCCCTCGGCGGCGCTCGCGGCGCTCCAGGCAGCGGTCGAGGTGGAGCTCGACGAGGGCACGCGCATCGATCGCGCCGTGGCGAGCGATCGCGTGGCGTACATCGTGCTCGACGGCCTGGTGCAGCTGCCGAGCGGCCGCACGCTCGGCGCGAGCGGCCTCCTGTTCCCCGAGTCGCTGCTCGACGTGCCCATGCGCAACGAGCTCCCGACGACGGCCACGCGCGCCCGGCTGCTGCGCATTCGCCACGACGACTTCGTCGAGGTCTGCTCGCACGACCCCGCGCTCGCCGCCGGGCTCTACCAGCGTTTGGCGCGCCACCTCGCGACGCTCGCGGCGAGCGGCACCGGCTGAGCGCCACGGGCCGTGGCGGGCCGAGCGCGCCCGCGGACGCGCGGCTTTTGCTTGTGGCGCCTCGGTGTCGCACGCAGGATGGCTCGCCCCCGGCGGGCGCTTACCCGAGGGCGCGCAGCAAGCACACCGTGAAGCTCGACATCCAGCACATCCTCAACGTCCTGCCCCACCGCTATCCGTTCGTGATGGTGGACCGCGTGACGGAGGTCGTCGGCGGCAAGTTCATCCGCGGGCACAAGTGCGTGACCTACAACGAGCCCTTCTTCCGCGGGCACTTCCCCACGCGCCCCATCATGCCCGGCGTCCTCGTGCTCGAGTCGCTGGCGCAGATCGGCGGCATCCTGGCCCACGTGTCCGAGCCCTTCGACCCGACGTCGAGCCTCATGTACTTCCTCGGCATCGACAAGGTGAAGTTCCGCCACACCATCGTGCCCGGTGACCGCATGGACCTCTACGTGCAGGTCGTGCACCACCGCTCGAACGTGTGGAAGCTGCGCGGCGAGGTGACGGTCGACGGCACGCTCTGCACCGAGGGCGAGCTGCTCGCCTCGGTCGTCGACCAGCAGCCCTGACCCAGCGGCTCGCCCGCGTCGCCGATCAGGGCGCCTTCGGCGGCTCGTCGGGCGGGGGCGCGTCACCGCCCGAGTTGTAGGCCTGTACGACCATGTCGGTGAGGTCGAGGTCGGCGCGCGTGTAGGGCACGGCCTGCTTGTCGATGACCATGTCGATGCCACGACCGGTCGCGATGCGCCGCACGACGCCGAGCATCTTCGAGATGATGGGCTGCGTCAGCTCGTTCTGCTTCTTCTGCAGCTCCTTGTTGTACTCGACGAACACCGTCTGGAGCTCCACCATCTGCGCCTGCCAGATCTCGAGGCGGCGCTGCAGCGCACGGCGGCTGAGAAACTGCGACTGCTTCTCGATCGACTCGCGATCGGCGCCGAGCTGCCCCTGCTTGCGGTCGAGCTCCTGCTGGCGGCGATCGAAGAGCTTCTTCAGCATCGCCTGGGCGCGCATGCCGTCCTCGGTCTGCATCACGGCGTGCTGCAGATCGACCACCGCGAGGCGGTTCTCGGCGAGGGCGACGCCCGCGACGGCGACGAGCGCCGCGACGAGGGCGAGGGCGAGCGGACGGGCGCGCATGCGGGTCACGTAGCCGGCGGCCCGTAGCGGGTCAAGCCGCGGGCCGGCGGCCGCGGCGCACGAGGCTTGCGCCGGGGCGGCCGCGGCGGCATGGGCGTCCGCAGTCGTCACGCGTCCGTCACGCGGGCGTGTTAGCGTCGCGCCCGCTCTGCCGCGGAGACCCCCATGCCCAAGTGGCTCGAAGAGCTCCTGCCGATCCTCATCCTGCTCGGTGTGATCGGGGTCGTCGTCTGGCGACTGCCGAAGGTCGAGCTCGGCCACACGGCCGCCTTCCGCCGCCGGCGCGTGCTCAACTGGCTGCCGCTCGGCCTGAGCTACGCGTTCCTCTACATGGGGCGCTACAACCTCATCGTCGCCAAGGACGCGCTCGGGATGAACCCCGACGACTTCGGCACGATCAAGGCCGTCGGCACCATCGTCTACGGGCTGTCCTTCATCGTGAACGGCCCGCTCACCGACCGCATCGGCGGGCGCAAGACGATGCTCATCTGCATCGCCGGCACGGTCGTCATGAACGCCGCCATGGGCATGTACCTGCTCGCGGGTCCGGAGCAGCACCTCGTGCTTGCCTACTCGCTGCTCTACGGCGTCAACATGTACTTCCAGAGCTTCGGCGCCGTGTCGATCGTCAAGGTCAACGCCCAGTGGTTCCATCTGCGCGAGCGCGGCACCTTCGGCGGCATCTTCGGCATCCTCATCTCGCTCGGCATCTACTTCGCCTTCGACTGGGGCAGCCTCATCGTCAAGAACGCCCCGATCCCGTGGGTGTTCTTCGTCCCGGCAATCGTCCTCGGCGTCTTCTTCGTGCTCGACTACTTCCTCGTGTTCGACTCGCCCGCCGACGTCGGGCTCGGCGAGCTCGAGACGGGCGACGCCAAGTGGGAGGGCGACAGCGGCACGGTCGGGGTCGCGCGCGTCGCGCGCATGATGCTCACGAACCCGGTCATCCTGGTCATCGGCGCCATCGAGCTCTGCAGCGGCTTTCTGCGCTCGGCGTTGATGGACTGGTACACGGGCTTCGCCAAGTTCACGAAGCTCACGTCCTTCGTCTCGGACCACTGGGGCATGATGCAGTGCGTGGCCGGCATCCTCGGCGGCATGGTCGCCGGCATGCTCTCGGACATGCTCTTCAAGTCGCGCCGCGGACCGATGTCGGGCATCCTCTACGGCATCCTCGTCCTCGGCGGGGTCGCCATGGCGATCGGCCTGACCACGCCGGCGCTCGGCCCGATCGTGACCGTCATGATGCTCTCCATCATCGGCGTGCACGGCATGCTGTCCGGCACCGCGAGCATGGACTTCGGCGGCAAGAAGAACGTCGGCGTGGCCGTGGGCATCATCGACGGGCTCGTGTACCTCGGTCAGGGCGGGCAGGTGCTCCTGCTCGGGCAGCTCTTGCCGAAGGACGCCGCGCGCGCCGACCCGGCCAACTGGAGCGCGTGGCCGATCGCCATGATCCCGGCCGCGGCCGTGGGCTTCCTCCTCGCCCTGCGCCTCTGGAACGCGCGCCCCAAAGGCCAGCACGCGCCCGCGCACTGACACGATCCGCGCTGGGGCGGAGCGAGAGGAACCACGGAGCTCGGCGCGGGCGCCGAGCCGCCCGGTTTGCCAAAGCAGTCACTCGAATCCGCCCGGAAGCGAGCGAGCGGAACCACGGAGTCACGGAAGCACGGAGCGTGACACGGAGGGGCCCCCGAATTTCGCCCGGCTCCGTGCAGCTCTCCGTGTCTCCGTGTCTCAGTGGTTGTCTCTTTCTGGGTACTTGGAGGCGAGTTACAGAGGAGTCACGGAGTCACGGAGCGTGACACGGAGGAGCCCCTGCCGCCCGCCGTCTGTGGCATGTAGCGCTCGCGCGCCGGGGACGCGCAGCGGGGCCTGGGTCGAGCGATGATCGAGTACGAGACGCGAAGCTGGTTGAACGTCATCTTCCGCCTGCGCGGCACGGTGGTGCCGCGCATCGCGCTGCGCATGGCGCTCGTCGGGGCGGTGGCCGCGGCGGGGTCCGTGGGCCGCGCCTACCTCGGAGTGGATCTGTCCATTCCCGATCGGGCGCACGCCATCGTCGGCGTGGCGCTCGGCCTCTTGCTCGTGTTCCGGACGAACGCGAGCTACGACCGGTTCTGGGAGGGGCGCAAGCTCGTCGGCGCGCTCGTCAACGCGTGCCGCGACCTCGCCCGGCAGTCCTCGAGCTACCTCGACGGCGCCGCGCGCGTGCGGGCCGGCGCGCTCGTCACGGCGCTCTACGCCACCGTGCGCCGCTACCTGCGCGGCGAGCGCGACTACCCGGAGCTCGCGCCCGTCCTGTCCGACGCCGAGCGCGCGCGGCTGGCCGAGGTGCGTGCGACCCCGCTCTACGTCGCGCAGCTCTTCTCGAACCTCATGTCCGACCAGGTCCGCGCCGGGCGGCTCCCCGAAGAGCGCCTGCAGGCCATGGACGCGAACCTGACCAAGGCCATCGAGGCGTGGGGCGGCGCCGAGCGCATCGTGCGCACGCCGATCCCGCTCGCCTACGCGCACCACATCAAGGTCTTCCTCGTCGTCTTCTGCCTCAGCCTGCCGCTGGCGCTCCTGCCGACGGGGATCTGGTTCTCCGTCGTGGGCAGCGGCGTGGTCGCGTTCGGCTTCTTCGGCATCGACGAGATCGGCGTCGAGATCGAGGACCCCTTCGGCTACGACCCGAACGATCTGCCGCTCGACGCCATCGGGGAGCGGCTCGGCGCCGACGTGACCCAGATCACGACCGAGCCCGGCACCGGGAAGTGAAAGCGCGCGTGATATGCTCGCGCCCATGACAAGGCGCAGCCTGTGGCTCGGCGCGTGCGTGCTCTCGGGCGGGGTGTTCCAGGCCTGCACGGGCGGCCACGGCGACCCGGTGATCACGACCGCGACGCAGACGACGATCACCACCACCTCGTCGACCACGCAGTCGACGGGAACCGGCGGTGTGGAGCCCGTGCCCCCGGCCTTCGTGGCGACGGGCCTCGTCGTCGACCAGGACGACCAGCCGGTCGAGGGCGCGCTCGTGATGCAGGGCGGCCACGACCCCGACGCGCCGCCGGCCCTGCTCACCGGCCCGGACGGCACCTTCTCGATCGCCATGACGAACGTCGCCGAGGGCCTGCCGACCGTCGTCGCGGCCAAGCTCGGCTACCGCTCGGACGGCTTCGAGTACTACCTGATGCCCATCGAGGCCGTGACGCTGAAGCTCCGCCTGGTGGGGCCGCCCGACAACACGGGCTTCGTCTACGGGCCTCCCGGCACGGACATGACGGACGGGACCGACAAGTGCGCCCATTGCCACATGTCCTTCGTCGAGCAGTTCAACGCCTCGACGCACGCCGAGGCGGCCCGGAGCCCGCTCGTGCAGGCGCTCTACGCGGGCGTCACGCTCGCGGCCGCGGACGCCGCGAGCTGCGCGGCGGCGGGCGGCGAGTGGCGCGCGGGACTCGAGCCCGGCACCGCCGCGACCAGCGCCTCGAAGTGCTACCTCGGCGCCGGCGTGCTCCCCGACCTCAACCCGAGCTGCGGCGCGCCGGGCGATCTCGCGTGCGACGATCCGGCTCTGGCCGCGAACCTCCGGCCGACCGCGTTCGGGGGGTGCGCCGATTGCCACGCGCCCGGCATGTCGGGCCCGCTCGGGGGGCGCAACCTCCACGAGGCGACGGACCTCGCCTACGACAAGGGCGTCCATTGCGACTTCTGCCACAAAGTGGCGGACATCGACCTCACCAAGCCCGCGGGCGTCGGACAGCGCGTCGTCGTGCACCGCCCGAGCGACACGCTCGACGGGCAGCCGGGCAGCCCGATCCGCGACGTGATGTTCGGCGCGTACCCGGACGTGCCGCTGCCCTTCATGGCCGGGTCCTGGCAGCCGAAGTTCGGTCAGAGCGTGTTCTGCGCGGGCTGCCACGAGCACGACCAGCCGGCGCTCGTGCCCGGCAGCGTCCTCGACCCGGCGCGCTGGCCGAGCGGCCTGCCCATCCAGTCGACCTACGCCGAGTGGCTCGCGAGCCCCTACAACCTGCCCGCGATGCAGTGCCACGGTTGCCACATGCCGCCCGATCCGACGCTCTACTCCTCGCACGACATCACGCTGCCCGAGGACGCTTCGATCATCTGGGGCTTCATCCGGCCCCCCGGCGACATCCGGAAGCACGAGTTCACGGGCCCCCTGCAGGGGACGCCGCGGCTCGTGGACGGCGTCGCGGGCCTGACGCTGGGCCTCACGGCCGACGCCGCGAGCGTGACGGTCGGCGTGGACGTCGCGAACTCCGGGGCGGGCCACTCCATCCCGACCGGCGAGCCGATGCGCGCCCTCGTGCTGCTCGTCTCGGCGCAGGCGTGCGGCAGCGAGCTCGTGCCGAACGCGGGCATGACGGTGTCCGACGTGGGCGGCGCGCTCGCGGTCGGCGTCGCGGGGACCGACGTGACCGCGGCGGGCGGCGTGCTCACGTGGGCGGCGGGCGCGGGCGTCGCGAGCCCGGGACAGGTGGTGCGCGTGGTGCGTCCGAGCGGCAGCTACGACGACTACGTGGCCGACGGCTTCTTCGGCAACCCCGCCCTCACCCCGGCCGACAAGGGCATGCCCATCCTCACCCCGGTCGGCAGCGCCGCGGTCGCGACGGTCGGCGCCACCACGGTCACGCTCGCGAGCGCGCTCGCCCTCCAGCCCGGCGACCTCGTGTACCTCGGCGAGGCCGCGGCCGTGCCCGTGGACGGTGCGGACGCTCCCGCGCTCGCTGGCGTCCCGGGCTACACCTTCTCGAAGGTCCTCGGCGACACTGCGGGCGCGCGCAACGTCCCCCACTACCGCGCCTCGGACATCGTGAGCGACAACCGCATCCCCGCCGCCGCGACCGCGCACACGACGCACGGCTTCGCCGTGCCGCCCGGCTGCACGGGCGTCAGCGCCACCGTGACCGCGACGGTCCTGTACCGCCCGGTGCCCGTCGGCATCGGCCGGGGCCGCGGCGTCCCGGCGCGCGACTACGTCATCGCGACGGCGGTGCAGCAGGTCGCCATCCCGTAGCGCGGGCGCGGGCGCGGGCGCGGGTGCGGGGGGCACGAGATCGCGCCGGCCCGGCGCTCGTCGTCCGGCAGTGGTGTCGCGCCGGTGGTGTCGGGCCGGTGGTGACGGGGCCGGTGGTGTCCGGTCAGAACCGGAGCTCGAGCCCGTTCGCCCCGCCGCCGCTCCACGGCCGCACGGCTGCGGTGGAGGCCACGGGCGGCTCGTCCTCGTCGTCGCCGACGAGATCGGCCAGGAGCACGATGAGGCCGGTCGTGGCCACTGCCACGCCGATGCCCGCGGTCACGTCGCCGGCGACTGCCTTGTTCCGGGCCGCCGTGGCCTCGGGGCCGTCGCGCGTGGGGGCGGAGGACGCCTGACTCACGCCAGCGAGGCCGAGCGCCACGCCGACCACCGCCGCCGAGCCACCGACGGCGAAGAGGCTCGCGCCGAGCCACGGGCTCGGCTCGAGGTGGGTCGTCGGCGGGAGAACGAGCTGTACGTCCGCCGTCTCGCCCTCGAGGACCTTGAAGGTCGCGCGCGCCGCGTCGTAGCCGGTCGCGTCCGCCTCGAGGACGTGGTCGCCCGGATCGACGAGACGCGGCCGGTCGAGCGCCACGAGCGGGACCGGCTCGCCGTCGAGGGTCACGACGAGCCCCGACAGCTGCGGCGGCGCGAAGCTGATCGCCACGTAGGCGACGCGCTTGTCGAGCTCGGCCACGGCCTCGGTCGCGGCCGGTCGGTACGGCTCCGTCGTCGGCGTGGCGGGCTCCGCGAGGAAGGCGCGGAAGTTCTCGAGCGCCCACGCGAGCCGGCCCGTCTTCTTCTGCGCGACGCCGAGGCTGTACACGGTGAGCGGCGCCTGCTTCAGCGCGAGCGAGCGGGTGAAGCGATCGACCGCCTCCTGCCAGCGACCCGCCTCGGCCGCCGCCGTCCCCTCCTGGAAGAGCTCGCGCGCCGCCGCGATGTCCGCGGGGTTCTCGGCGCGCGCCGGCCGGGCGCCGGCAGCGAGCAGCCACGCGACGGCGAGGCAAGCCAGGGGGCGGGGGAGCAGGCGCATCGATACTCGAAGCTCAGGCTAGACCGGAACGTCTTCGCGCCGCCAGCCGGGCGTGCGGTGCGTCGCGGACCGCGCCCGTGCCCGGAGCCCACGCGCAGAGCCGCAGCGCGTCGTGCGGGGCGGGTCAGGGGCCGAGCGCGAGCACGAAGACGTCGCTCCCACCCGAGCTCGGGAGCGCGCCGCCGCCGAAGTCGACGGTGCCGCTCACCTCGCCGGTGACGAAGCTCCGCCCGCCCGCATCGACCGCGACGGCGTGGGCCGCGTCGTCGCCCGCGGAGCCGTAAGCGTGGCTGAAGTGGTGGGCTCCGTCGTCCGCGAGCCCGAGCACGAACGCATCGGCGCCGCCGGCGCTCGCGAGCGCGCCGCCGCCGAAATCCACCGAGCCCTCGAAGCTGCCGACGACGACGAGCGAGTCGTTGGCGCGCACCGCGACGCCCTCGACCGTGTCGTCTCCCGCCGCGCCGAAGCCGCGGCTCCAGCGCTCGGCCCCGCTCGCATCGAGCAGCGCCACGAAGCCGTCGCGGTTGCCGGCGCTCGTGAGCGCGCCCGAGCCGAAGTCGAGGCTGCCGCCGTTCGTGCCCACGACGACCACGTCGCCGCTCGGCGCCACGGCGATGGCGCGCCCCACCTGGTCGCCGCCGGCGCCGAAGCGCCGGGCCCAGACCGGCGCGCCGCTGCCGTCGAGGCGCGCCACGAAGAGGTCGGCCCCGCCCTGCGCCGTGAGGATGTCGGCCCCGAGGGTCAAGACGCCCGTGAACGAGCCCGTCACGAAGGCCTCGCCCGCCGTGTCGCTCGCCACGCCGAGCACCTCGGCTCCGGCCGCGGACCCGAGCGCGACGGCCCAGACGGAATCGCCGAGCACCGTGAGCCGCGCGACGACGCCGTCGGGCACCGCCGCGACGAGCGGCACGCCGGCGATCGTGAGCGTGCCGCGGAAGGAGCCGCCGAGCAGGATGTCGCCGCCCGGCGCGAGCGCCGCGGCCGCGAGCGCTTGGTCGTTGCCGTCCCCGGCGAAGGCGCCCCAGGTCTCGGCGCCCGCGGCGCCGACCTGGCCGAAGAACGCGTCGTCCCCACCGGCGGGCACGAGCCAGCCGCCGGCGAAGTAGACGGCGCTCCGGGCGGAGCCCCCGAAGCACACCTCGCCCGCGGCGGTCACGGCGACCGCGCGCGCCTCCTCGTCGTCCGCCGAGCCGTAGCCCACGCTCCACACGTGGCCGCCGCCGGCGTCGAGGCGCGCGAGGAAGGCGTTCGTCTTGCCTCCACCGCCGTCGGGCAGCGGGCTGCCGGGGTCGACGGGCAAGGTGCCCGCGTAGCGGCCGGCCACCGTGACGCTGCCGCCGCCGTCGACGGCGATCGCGAGGCCCGCCTGCGCGTCGGCCCCGTCGCCGAAGAGGCGGCTCCACACGTGCTCGCCGCTGCTGCAGGCGCCCTGACCGTTGCACACGCCGCCGGCGCAGTTGCCGTCGGGGTCGAGGCCGGCCGGGACGGGCTCACACGTCCCCGGCGTCGCGCCGTCGCAGCGCACGCAGGTCCCGTCGCACGCGGCGTCGCAGCAGAGCGCGTCGGCGCAACTGCCGCTCTGGCACTGGTTGCCGGCGACGCAGGGCGTGCCGTTCGCCTGCACGCACTGCCCGAGCCCGTCGCACACGCCGGCGCCCGCGGCACAGCTCTGGTCCGCCACGGTCGCGTGGAGCGCGCACAGCCCCGCGATGCACACCGGCGTCACGCACTCGTTGACCGGCGGGGCGCAGTCGGAGGGCACCTGGCACTGCCCCATGCCGCCGCCTGCGCCGACGAGCTCGCCGGGCTTGCTGTCGAGCGCGTGGTCGACGAGCGCCGTGCAAGCGCCCGTGACGGCGACGACGAGCGGCAGCACGCGCCGCGCGCGTCGCCAGCCAGTGCGCTCGAAGGCGTCGCGGGGACGGATGCTCTTCAACCTGCGACCTTCGACTTTCGACCTTCGACTTTCGACCTCGGCCGTCTCAGAACCCCGGTGTCTTCGGCAGCGGCATCTCGCCCTTCGCGGCGCTCGCCCTGGGGCGGGGCCTGCCGTTCCACCCGGGCGGGATCGGCGCCGTGCTCGCGGAGACGCTCGAGCTCGGCTCGGCGCTCGGCTCGGCGTCGGCGCTCGAGGCGTCGGTGCCCGGCTCGGCGCTCGGGGCCGCGGTCGGCGCGGGAGCCGCCGTGGCGATCGCGCCCGGGGCGGTGACCTCGGCCGTCGCCTCGCCCGTCGCGCCGCCGCTCGCCGCGCCCTTCGGCTCGGTGCTCCGCCACGGGGCGAGCACGAGGACGGTCATGGTCCCCGCGACGAGCAGGACGACCGCGGAGGCGAGCACCGCGCGCACCCCGCGGCGGTCGCGCCCGCGGGGCACGGGCGACGCCGTGCCCGATTCGAAGCTCGGCTCCTCGCGCAGGAGCGCGCCGAGCGTCTCCTCGTCGAACGACGGGGGCGCCTCGGAGAGCGGGCGCTGGACCTGCTCGGTGAGCCAGTGGGCGCGCAGCGACGTGCCGGCGATGTCGGTCGCGACGCGCTGGTCGATGGCCCAGCTCGCGAGCGCCTGGCCGAGCGAGCGCATGTCTTGCCAGCGCTCCTCGCGCTCCTTCGCGAGGCCGCGCCGCACGATGTGCCACAGCTCCTCGTCCCCCACGCCGTAGTCGGTGGTCGGCTTCGGGTCGTTCAGGAGGATCGACGCCACGAGGGCCTGGTAACTGAAGCCGTCGAAGGGGCGCTCGCCGGTGATGATCTCGTAGAGCACGACGCAGAGCGACCACACGTCGCAGCGGTGGTCGACGTCGTTCGCGCCCTGGGCCTGCTCGGGCGACATGTAGTCCGGGCTGCCGACGATGACGCCCGCCTGGGTCACGCAGCTCGGCGTGCCCTCGGGCAGGGCGTCGGACGACAGCATGCGCACCGGCTCCTCGCGGTGGAGCTTGGCGATGCCGAAGTCGACGAGCTTCGGCACCATGGTGCCGCTGTCGTCCTTGGTGAGGACGATGTTGTCCGGCTTGATGTCGCGGTGCACGATGCCGCGCCCGTGCGCCGCGACGAGCGCGCTGCAGATGGGCAAGAGGGCCTGCACCGCCTTGACGGGCGGCAGCGTGCTCTTGCGCTCGAGCAGATCGCCGAGCGACTCGCCCTTCAGGACCTCCATCACGATGAAGGGGTCCTGCTGCTCGGTCTGGCCGAACTCGAACACCCGGCAGATCGACGGGTGCCCGAGCCGCGCCGCGGCGCGCGCCTCCTGCAGGAGCCGCTCGCTCGCCTCGACCGTCGCGACCTCGTGGCGGATGAGCTTGATCGCGACGTCGACGTCGAGGGTGAGCTGGCGCGCGAGCCAGACGGCGCCCATGCCGCCCTCGCCGAGCACCCGCGTCAGCCGGTACTTGCCCGCGATGACGTCGCCCTGTGCGTAGCGACTGGCCGGGGAGCTCGCCCCGTCGGGGGAGGCCGAGTCGCTGGCGTCGGGAACGAGCGCGGGGGAGGTCATCGCAGGGTGAGCTCAGTTCTGACGATATCTCGCGGACTTGCCTCCGACAACTGCTCGCGTGGTCGGGGGGCCGATCGCCGGCCGACGGCGGGAGCTCAGTCCCCGCGCGAGCTCGCGGGCGGCTCCTCGGGCACGTCGAAGCGCGCCACCAGGTGGTAGGCGCCCTCGCGCAGCTCGCTCACCACCCGCAACCCGCTGTTCTGCAGGACGACCAGCATGGCGCGGTTGGTGGCGAGCACGTCGGCCGTGAAGCCGTCGAGGCCGCGCGCGTGCGCGATCTCGGCCATGCGTCGCATGAGCAGGGTGCCGACGCCGCGCCCGTGCCACTCGTCGCGCACGACGAAGGCGATGTCGGCGAGCTGGGTCGCCGGGTCGACGTCGTAGCGCACCATGGCGACGATGTCCTCGCGCCCGTCGGCGTCCGCGACGGCGAGCAGCGCGACGTTCTCGCGGTAGTCGAGGTCGACGAGCTTCAGCATGTCCTCGTGGGAGTGGGATTTCTTGTAGCCCATGAAGCGCTGGTACGTGCTCTCGTCGCTCAGGCGATAGAACATGTCCTGCAGGGCCTCCTCGTCCGAGATGCGCACCGGACGTACCAAGAGCTCGTGGCCGCTCTTGGTCGTCTCCTTGCGCGCCTGCTCCCAGGGGTAGGCGGCGCGCGGCGCGATCTGGTCGGGCAGCACGTAGCGGCGCTGCTTGGCCGCCAGGAGCAGCTCGCCGCGAAAGTCGGGGTGGGCGATCTCGATGAGGTTCTGCGTGCGCTCGCGGATGTTCTTGCCCCAGAGGTCGGCGACGCCGTACTCGGTGACGACGTAGTGCACGTCGCCGCGGCTCGTCACGACGCCGGCGCCCGCCTCGAAGGCCGGCTGGATGCGGCTCACCTTGCCGTCCTTGGCGGTCGATGGCAGGGCGATGATGGGCTTGCCGCCGCGGCTGCGCGCGGCACCGCGGATGAAGTCCACCTGGCCGCCGATGCCCGAGAAGAAACGGCCCATGAGCGTGTCGGCCGCCACCTGGCCGGTGAGATCGACCGCGAGCGCGCTGTTGATGGCCATCATCTGGTCGTTGCGCGCGATGTTGAAGGGGTCGTTCGTGAAGATCGTCGGGCGCATCTCGACCGCCGGGTTCTCGTGCAGCCAGGCGTAGAGCGCGCGGCTGCCGATGGCGAAGGACGTGACGATCTTGCCCGGCAGCAGGCTCTTCTTGCGGCCGTTGATCACGCCCTGCTCGACCAGGTGCATGACGCCGTCGGAGAGCATTTCGGTGTGGATGCCGAGGTCGCGCCGGCTGCCGAGCGCGGACAGCACGGCGTCCGGGATCTTGCCGATGCCCATCTGCAGGGTCGCCCCGTCGGGGATGAGCGTCGCGACGTGCCGCCCGATGGCGCGGTCGACGTCGTCGAGGGGCTCGGCCTCGCGCTCGAGCAGCGCGTAGTCGGCGGGCACCAGCGCCGCGATGCGGCTCACGTGCAGGAACGAGTCGCCGTGGGTGCGCGGCATCTGCGGGTTGACCTCGGCCAGGATGACCTCGGCCGCGTCGACCGCCGCGCGCACCACGTCCACCGAGACGCCGAGGCTCACGTAGCCGTGCTCGTCGGGCGGGCTCACCTGCACGAGCGCCACGTCGACGCGCACCCGGCGGCTCGTGATGAGGCGCGGGATGTCGGACAGGAACACGGGCATGAAGTCGGCGCGCCCCTCGGCCACCGCCTCGCGCACGTTCTTGCCGATGAAGAAGGCCGTGTGACGGAAGCGCCGCTCGAGCCCGCGCGCCGCGTAGGGCGCCGGACCGAGCGTCATGAGGTGCACGACCTCGTTGTCCGCGAGGTGCTCGCCGTGCGTCACGAGCGCGTCGGTGAGCAAGAGCGGTTGCGCCGCGCCCGAGCCGATGAAGATGCGCCGCCCGCGCGCCACGAGGCGCATCGCATTCTGGAGGGTGAAGACCTTGGACCTGTAGCGCTCCTGCCAGGGTACCGTGCTCATGGCCCCCAAGGTTCCCACGGCTGCGCGGTGCGCAAGGGCGGCCGGGCGATTCCCGGACCGCAAGCCGCGAAGTGACGTTAGGTTACTTTTTTGCGCAAGGGCGCCCCCCTCGGCTCAACGCGCCACGAGCACGAGGGCGTCGTCGTGGTCGCGCGCGAACCCGGCGAGCAGGTGGGCCGCGACGACCGCCGGGTGCGCGAGCCGCACGCCGGGCTCGCCGAGCTCGAGCCCGGTCCGGAGCCCGTCGCTCGCCAGCACGACGAGGTCTCGCGGGCCGAGCGCGAGGGTCTCGCTGCGCGGTGCGCGCGCGGGGCGCCGACCGGAGCCGAGCACCATGGCGGTGCCCTCGAAGCGCCGCGTCGGGCCGCCCACCGGCAGCACGCGCAGCATCACGTTGCCGGCTCCGACGACCTCGAGCTCGCCGCGCGCGCGGTCGAGCCGCGCGAGGCTCATCACCGCGCCGCGCGTCCGCACGAGGGCGCGGTCGGCCGCCTCGAGCAGCGCGCGGAGGTCGAGCCCGGCGGCGCAGCCGCGGCGCACCTCTGCGATGGCGCGCGCCGCGGCCGCGCGCGCCTCGGCGCCGTGCCCGAGCCCGTCGGCGACCGCGCACACGAGACCGTCCGAGCGACGCACCGCGCAGGCGTCGTCCCCGCACACGCGCGCCGCGGGGTGAGGCCGGCCCGCGACGCCGAGCTCGCTCGGCGCGAGGGGCGGACGCGCGTATTTGCGCGCGGACAGGCAGCTACCCTCGCCACGCCGCACGTCGACGTCGAGCTCGTCCATGAGGCGTCGCACGCTCGACAGCCCGACGCCGAGGGTGCGCGAGGGCGACTTGCCGGCGAGCGCCGCGGCCACGTCGCGGATGCCGGGCCCGAAGTCGGCGGCCACGACCTCGACGCCCGGCGCGGTCGCGTGCGCCACGCCGCCCACGCCCAAGTGTCCGGCGCGCCCGTGAGCGAGCACGTTGTGCGCGAGCTCGCTCGCGGCCGTGACCACGCACTCGGCCGCCACCGCGTCGAGGCCGGCTGCGAGCGCGGCCGTGCGGGCCGCCTGCCGTACGAGCGCCACCGACGCGGCGTCGTGGAGCTCGATCGTCGCGAGCCCCTCGGTCCAGCCCGCCTGGAGCTCGTGCGCGCTCACGCCCCTGCCGGCTCCGTCAGAAGCGCTTCCACTTCACGATCCTGACCGTGGTGCCCTCGCCCCGCGCGGTCTCGAGCGCGAACTCGTCCACCAGGCGCCGGCTGCCCGAGAGCCCGAGCCCGAGCGAGCGGGTCGTGCTGTGCCCACCGGCCAGGGCCCACTCGACGTCCCCGATGCCCGGTCCCGTGTCGCGGAACTCCATGGCGAGGCCGTGACGCGTCCCGTCGTAGAGCTCTTCGACCACGGCCGCACCGCCGCCGCCGTGTACCCAGCAGTTGCGGGCGAGCTCGCTCGCCGCCGTGGTGATCGCCGCGGTGGCGAAGGCGTCGAAGCCGTAGGCCTGCGCGAGGCTCCGCGCCTTGCGGCGCACGAGCACGATGTCGGCCTCGCAAGCGATGGGCAGCTCGTGGCGCCCGAGCAGGCGGGTCGAGCGCGGCGCGCGCTCGCCGCCCCTGTGACCGACCTCGACCGGCCTCACGGAGCCGTCCGGCCTGGGCGCCGGCCCTCCGTGGCCCCCGAGCGCCCGTGCGCGAGCAGCGCGAGCCCGTGATCGAGGTCGAGCGCAGCCCGCACGCCCTCGAGCGGGAAGCCCATGCGCACCAGCGTGGCGGCCACCTCCGGCCGCATGCCCGCGAGCACCGTGTCGGCGCCCATGAGGCGCGCCATCCGACCGGTGTCGGCCAGGATGCGCGCGACGTAGCTGTCGACGGTCTCGAGCCCGCTGATGTCGACGACGAGCCCGGTCGCGCCGGTGCGCTCGATGGTGCCGAGCACGTCCTCTTGGAGCCGCTCGGCGAGCGCGTCGTCGAGCTCGACGTGCACCGAGCAGAGCAGCGTCGTGCCGATGCGCAGGATCGGGATGGGGCTCATGCGCGCCCGGCTCCGTCCGGTCCCGCGTGCTCCGCAGCGCTGCCCGCGCCCGCGCCCGCGGGCGCGATGCGCTTGCCGACGATCGCGAGGGCGAGCTCGATGCCCTCGGCGAGCCGGGCGCGCGTCGGCATGGTGGCGATCTCGACGCCCAGCTGCACGAGCGTGCGTGCGACGTGCGCGCTGATGCCGGTGAGGATCGCCTCGCAGCCGAGCAGGCGCACCGCCTGGGTCGTCTGGAGCAGGTGCTCGGCCACGCGCGTGTCGACCACCGGCACGCCGGCGATGTCGAGGATGAGGACGCGCGCTTGCTCCTCGACGATGCGCACGAGCACCGTGTCCATCACCTGCTCGGCCCGCAGGCTGTCCACCGTCCCGACGAGCGGCAGCAGCAGCACGCCGTGGTGCACGCGGATGACCGGCGTCGAGAGCTCGCGCAGGGCGGTCTGGTGGCGCTCGAGCGCGTCGTCCCGCGCCACGATGTAGGCGTCGATGGCCAGGGTCATGTCGAAGAACACGAGCTTCTGCAGGCTCGCGAAGGCCGCGCGCGCCTCGACCGGGTCGGGGACCCCGGAGAACAGCAGGTCGAGCAGCAGGCGCAACTGGCGCCGGTACGCGCCGAGGTACCACTTCGGTGCGAGGCCGATGCGCTCGTGGACGGCGCCGACGCGCAACCGGTCGTCGACGTAAGCCTCGTCGACCTTGCCGTCGAACAGGCCGAGGAAGTAGGCCCGCTGCGAGCGCTTCACGCGCTCGATGACGTGCGCGTCCGGGAAGAACCGGCGCGTGTCCGGCTGGCCGAGGAGCAGCTCGTAGAAGTCGTCGACGAGCCGGTCGATGTGCGCCTCGGCGAGCGGGCGCAGCGCCGCGAGCCGTGCGAGGTCGTCGTCGCCGAGCTCGACGAACGCACGTCGCCGCGGAATGTCGTACACGTCCGCGGTGAGGCGATCCCGCGTCTCGCTCCCTGCCATCCGTGACCTCCGGGTCCAGCCGGCCATGCATAGCACCGCCCGCCGGGGTCGCCTACGGGCTGGGCCCGTCAGGGAGCGACGCGCAGGAGGAACGCGTCGCGGCCGTTCGGCGTGCGCGTCGTGCCGGTGCCGAAGTCGTACGGAGCCTCGAACCAGCCGGCCGCGTAGCTCGTGCCGGGGTCGCCGAAGACGGCGCCGCGGATGGCCTCGGCCGCGACGGTGCCGAAACGGCGCGACCAGCGCGCGCTGCCGTCGCCGCGGTAGCGCGCGAGGAAGCCGTCCTCGCGGTAGTTGGTGCCGTCGGGCCCGGGCGGCGGGGCCACGGCGCCGTCCCCGAAGTCGACGCCCACCGACCCCAGGCGCGACAGCAGCGTGCCGCCGAGGAGCACGTCCGCATCGGCGCCGACGGCCAGCGACTCGATCGTCACCTGACCCACGTCGACGAACGCCCGGACCCACATGGCCGAGGCCGCCGTGGCCGGCGTGCCGACGCGCGACAGCTTCGCCACGAAGGCCTTCGGGTCGTTCGGGTCGTTGGCCGGGTCGGTCGCCCCCTTGGTGCCGATCGTGACCGAGCCGTGGAACCAGCCGGACAGCACGAGGTCGCCGCACGGATCGACGGCGACGCGATCGGCCGCCTGGGACTCGGTGTCGCCGTAGCTGGACGCCCAGAGGTAGTGGCCGTCGGCGTCGGTCTCGAGCACGAAGATGTCCGAGCCGCCGAAGGCGTCGAGCGGACCCTGCCCGAAGTTGTTGGTGCTGCCCGAGGCGCCGCCGACGACGAGGACGTGGTCGTCGGGCGTCACCGCCACGGCGGCGCCGTTCGTCCAGTTCCAGTAGTTGGCGAAGCCGGTCTCCACCGCGTCGAAGCGGTCCCAGAGGCAGGAGCCGTCGCTGCCCGAGAGCTTCACGGTGAACACGAAGCCCTCGTCGAGCGTCACCTGGTGGTCGCCGCAGCCGAACTGCGTCGTCACCGTGGGGGGCGCTGCGGGGAAGATGTTCGAGTCGAGCTTGCCCACGCCCACGACGAGGACGTCGCCGTTCGAGTCTGTCGCGACGCCGAGGGCCACCTCGTTCGCGGGTCCACCGAAGCGCCGCTGCCACGCGACCGCGCCGCCGGGGTCGAGCTTCACGACGAAGCCGTCGAGCGCGTCGGCGGCGAGGCTCGTGTCGCCGACGAGCGCGGGGGAGGTGTCGATCGTCCCCATGAAGTACCCCGCGACGAAGGCGTGGTTGGAGCCGTCCACGGTGAGCGCCGCCGGGTGCTGGAGATCGTCCCCGGTGAGGCCGATCGCCCACGTCGGCGTGCCGCTCGGCCCGTACGCGGCCACGAACACGTCGACTCCCTCGTTCGGCCCGGCGCCGTACGGCAAGGGGTTGCCCGCGAAGATGGCGTCGTCGCCGTAGTAGGTGCCGGCGACGAGCAGTTGCCCGTCGGCGCGGCGTCCGAAGGCGCGCGCCGTCTCCTCGCCCGAGCCGCCGCCGCGCGTGACCGCGGTCGGGGTCGAGCCGTCCGGCGAGGGCGCATTCGAGCCGTCGCAGACCGGCGCGGCGCCGCCCCGGG
>JACRDA010000128.1 GCA_016212965.1 Myxococcales bacterium | reverse complement strand
TCGTCGCGAGGATCGCGCGCCACGCGCTACTGAATGCCTGAACAGCGCACCCAAGGGAAGCACCTCCGACACCGCCAGTTACGAATGGAACGACAAAGTGCGATATGGAGCTGATGGACCTACACCCCGTGAACGGGTACTCCGCCTGCTCAGCGAGAGCGGGTTCGAGGGCAAGATCGTTCTCATGAACGGCTCGAACAACGACGAGACGTCGAAGCGGACCTACGCCGATTGGAAGAAGCGCAACGAGCACCGCTGGGACGACGTGTCGTCGGGTTCGAAGTCCGCCGACATGAAGGCAGCCATCGTCGATGAGTTCCGAGAGCGCGGGACGCTCCTGCTCGCGACCGAGTCCGCCGCGGAGGGCGTGAACCTCCAGTTCTGCTCCATCGTGGTCAACTACGATCTGCCGTGGAACCCGCAGCGCATCGAGCAGCGCATCGGCCGGTGCCACCGCTACGGCCAGAAGTCCGACGTCCTCGTCGTGAACTTCCTCAATCGCAAGAACGAGGCGGACCGCCGGGTGTTCGAGCTGCTCGATCAGAAGTTCAACCTGTTCAAGGGCGTCTTCGGAGCCAGCGACGATGTGCTCGGCGTGGTCGAGAGCGGGGTGGACCTCGAGAAGCGCATCGCGGCCATCTACCAAGAATGCCGGACCCATGAGCAGATCAAGACTGCGTTCGACACCCTCCAGCTCGAGCTCGACGAGAAGATCAAGGCCGGCATCGACACCGCCAGGCGAGCCTTCCTCGAGAACTTCGACGCCGAGGTGCATGAGCGGCTGCGAGTTCACAAGGAAGCCGCGAAGCAGTCGCTCGACACCCAGCAGCAGATGCTGCTCGACCTCGCCAAGTTTGCCCTGGTCAACCGCGCGAGCTTCGACGCGGGCGAGCCGCGATTCCGGATGAACACCCAGGGCGGCGCGCCGGAGCAGCGCTTCCACCTCGACTGGCAGCGCGCTGAGGCGCTCGGCGACGCCTTCTTCCGCGTGGACCATCCCCTTGCTCACGAGATCATCCAGAACGCGGCCACGGCCGGCACCTCGTCGGCGAAGGTGACGTTCTTCTACGATTCCCACGCCAGCGCCTTGGACCGTTATCGCGGGGCGACCGGTTGGCTTGAGGTCAGCAAGCTCACCGCCGAGGCCGTTGGACGCTCCGAGGAGTTCCTGCTGGTTGCGGCGTGCGACGCTGCGGGCCAGCACGTCGCCCCCGACGTAGCGGCGAAGTTCTTCTCCTTGCGCGGAGAGGTCGGAGGCGCCGTCGAGGAGGCAGCGCCCGCCGTGCTCGCTGCGATTCAAGACGAGCTGAAAGGGTTCAGACTCGCCGACCTGGAGACGCGCAACGAGGAGTTCTTTCAGGAGGAAGTCGACAAGCTCGACCGCTGGGCCGAGGACGTGAAGTTCACCCTCGAGCGCGAGCTGAAAGATCTCGACACGGAGATTCGAGCGGCCCGCAAGACCTCGAAGACCGCGGTCGTGCTCGCCGAGAAGCTCGATGCCCAGAAACTCATCAAGACCCTGGAGCAGCGACGCACGGCCAAGCGCCGTCAACTGTTCGACGCTCAGGACGACGTGGACAAAAAGCGCTCAGAGCTGATCGAAGAAATCGAGCGCCAGCTGAAAACCAAGGCGCAATGCGAGACTGTCTTCACCCTCCGGTGGGTGCTCGCGGACACCACCCGGGCATAGGGGAAGCCATGGCAGAGAGAAAGAAACGACTGGAGCTCACGTGGATCGGCAAGGAGGAACGGCCGCGCTTGGAACCGCGCATCCTGTTGGAGGATGCCGACCACTCCTATCACGCCGCGAAGCGCGTCACGGACAACGACGTCTTCGACAACCGCCTGATCCACGGAGACAACCTGCTCGCGCTCAAGGCGTTGGAGCAGGAGTTCGCCGGCAAGATCAAGTGCGTCTACATCGACCCGCCGTACAACACCGGCAGCGCATTCGCTCAGTACGATGACGGGCTTGAGCACTCGCTTTGGCTGTCGCTGATCCGAGACAGAATTGAGCTGCTCTGGGCCCTCCTCAGAGAAGACGGATCGATCTGGATTTCCATCGACGACAATGAAGCTCACTACCTGAAGGTCTTGTGCGACGAGTTGTTCGGCCGCGCGAATTTCATCGCGAACATGATCTGGGAGAAGAGAACGACCCGGGAGAACCGGCGCGTGTTCTCGTTCAACCACGATCACGTTCTGGTCTACGCAAAGTGCAAGGCTGCCTTCGAGAGCGTTCGGAACCCGCTGCCGCTGAATCAGACAGTGCTGGACCGCTACAAGAATCCTGACGCCGATCCTCGTGGTCCATGGCAGTCGGTGTCCGCGAATGCGCAGGCGGGCCACGCTACCGCGTCGCAATTCTATGACCTGGTCGCGCCGAGCGGGGTTGTTCACCGGCCGCCCGAGGGCAGATGTTGGCTCTACTCGAAGGAGCGGATGGCCGAAGAAGTCGCCAAGGGCAACATTTGGTTTGGGAAGGACGGAAAATCCGCGCCGAGGATCAAGAAGTTCCTTCGCGACGCACAGGCAGCAGATCAGGGACTCACGCCGGAGACCCTTTGGAGAGCGGACGAGGTCGGCACGAACGACTCTGCGAAGAAGCATCTGCTCCAGCTGTTCGATGGTGATCCCCGCTTCGACACGCCCAAGCCAGAGGAGTTGATCGCTCGGATCCTACAGATCGCCACGAACCCAGGAGACCTTGTGCTCGACTCCTTCCTCGGCTCAGGCACCACAGCAGCCGTGGCGCAGAAGCTCGGACGGGGCTGGATCGGCGTCGAACTTGGCGAGCACGCGACTGCATGCTGCGTGCCCCGTCTTCGCAAGGTGATCGACGGCGGCGACCCAGGCGGTGTAACGAATGCAGTCGGGTGGCAGGGGGGGGGCGGATTCCGGTTCTTCAAGCTCGCCCCTTCGCTCCTCGAGAAGGACAAGTGGGGCAACTGGGTCGTCAGCAAGAACTATCACCCGGAGATGCTGGCCGAGGCGATGTGCAAGATCGAGGGCTTCCACTACGCGCCGGACCCCGAGGTCTTCTGGATCCACGGCAAGTCCACCGAGACTGACTTCATCTACGTCACCACCCAGAACCTGAGTCGCGAGCAGCTCCGGTTCATCAGTGACCAGGTCGGAAGCGAGCGCACGCTGCTCATCTGCTGCGCCGCCTTCCGCGCCAAGAAGGACGACTTCTCGAACCTGACCGTCAAGAAGATCCCCCAAGCGGTTCTCAGCCGCTGCGAGTGGGGTCGGGACGACTACAGCCTCAACGTCGAGGAGCTGCCCGCCGTGCAGATCGTCGAAGAGGCCAAGGCCGGCGCGAGCGCCAACGGCGAGGGCGCGAAGGCCAAGAGCGGAGGACGCCGCAGGAAGGCGTCCGCCATGCAGGAGCTCCCGCTGTTTGCAGGGCTCGACACCGGAGGGAAGCGCAAATGAGCCGCCATGTGAACAGCATCAGCGGACGTCTAAGCCTGCGCACGCCGCAGCGGCGCTCGCTCGAGATCCTCCACCGCGTGATGGAGATCGCCCAGCCCCACAAAAACAGTGACCTCCAGGCCGCGCTGTCCGTCATCCGCTCCGAGTTCGCGACGGTCGAGGACTTCGAGCGTGCCTTCCCCAGCCTGTGCTTCGCTCTTGCCACCGGCGTAGGCAAGACGCGTTTGATGGGGGCGTTCATTACCTACCTCCATCTCGAGCACGGCATCCGTCATTTCTTCGTGCTCGCGCCGAACCTCACCATCTACAACAAGCTCGTCGCCGACTTCACGCCGAACACGCCGAAGTATGTGTTCCAGGGTATCGCCGAGTTCGCCGTGAAGTCGCCCGCGCTCGTCACCGGCGAAAACTTCGAGCAGCGCCCGCAGGTCCTCGACCTCTTCGAGCGCGACGACGTGGTGGTGAACATCTTCAACATCTCGAAGTTCAACGTGCGGGCCGCTGACTCGCGGAAGATCCGTCGTCTCTCGGAATTCCTCGGGCAGTCGTATTTCGACTATCTCGCAGGGCTCGATGACCTCGTGCTCATCATGGACGAGGCGCACCGCTACCGCGCCGACTCCAGCATGAAGTCGATCGAGGAGCTGAAGCCCGTGCTCGGGGTCGAGCTGACGGCGACCCCGCAAGTCGAGGCTGGCAACAAGCCCACTCGCTTCAAGAACGTCATCTTCGACTACCCGCTCGCCCAGGCGATGCGCGACGGCTACGTGAAGGAGCCGGCGGTCGCCACACGCGCCAACTTCAACCCGGCCTCCATGACGGCAAGCGCGCTCGAACGGCTCAAGCTCGAGGACGGTATCCGAGTACACGAATCGGCCAAGGTCGATCTCGACGTGTACGCGCAGCAGAACGACGTCCGCAAGGTGAAGCCGTTCATGCTGGTGATCGCCTCCGACACTGAGCATGCCGACGCCCTCGTCAAGCTCATCGAGGACGACCAGTTCTTCGACGGCCGCTACAAGGGCCGCGTCATCCAGGTTCACTCGGGCCAGAGGGGCGCCGAGAAGGACGAGAACGTCGAGCGCTTGCTTACGGTCGAACGTCCCGACGAGCCTACCGAGGTCGTCGTCCACGTGAACATGCTCAAGGAGGGGTGGGACGTCACCAACCTCTACACCATCGTCCCGCTGCGCGCTGCCGACTCGCGCACGCTCGTCGAACAGTCCATCGGCCGAGGTCTTCGTCTGCCCTACGGGAAGCGCACCGGTGTGCCCGCGGTAGACCGCTTGACCATCGTCGCGCACGACCGCTTTCAGGACATCGTCGACGAGGCCAAGAAGGGTGGCTACACCTTCAGCACGATCAACATCGGCGTGGATGTTCCCGAAACGCCGAAGCAGACGGTGGTGGTCGCGCCGGTGCTCGAGACGCTGCTCGGCATCACCCCGCAGCCCATTGGCCAGCCCGGCGAAGCGGCGACGGCCGGGGTACCGAAGCCTGCAGGGCCGGCGCTCGCACCCAAGTTCACGAAGCCCGGGGAGGTGGCGGCGGCAAAGCTTGCCCTGGAGGCGATCGCCAAGGTCGCGCGCGATCCGAAGATGGTGCCCGGCACGAAGGCGCTCCAGACGGACGAGGTGCAGAGGCGTCTCGTCGCTGAGGTCACCGAGAAGGTGAACTCGGGCCAGCTCTCCATGTACCCCGAGATCAGCCACAAGGAGCTGGTGCTCGTCGTGCGCGAGGCCACGGCGATCTACGTCGCCCACACCATCGCCATTCCGCGCGTCATCGTGCTGCCCAAGGGCGTGGTTCGTGCCGGCTTCCGTGACTTCACGCTCGACCTGTCGTCGTTCCGCCTGCAACCGGTGTCGCAGGAGATCCTTGTGCAGCACCTGGCGAGCGACACGCGGGAGATCATCGGTGCCCTCGAAGGCGGTCACGACGAAGAACGGCTCGAGGACTACGTGGTTCGTGGGCTCATCGACTTCGACGACGTGAGCTACGACGAGCAGGCGGACCTGCTCTACAAGCTCGCCGGGCAATTCGTGACCCACCTGCGGAGCTACCTCAAGGATGACGACGAGGTCCGCAACGTCCTGCTGTTTCATCAGCGACAGATCTCGACCCTGGTCCACACGAAGATGCAGCCGCACGCATGGGAGGAGGCCTCATCCTACGAGGCCGTCGTCAGCCAGGGCTTCTCGGAGGTGCGTTCGCAGGCCTTCGCTTCGTCCGCCGACGAATCCGTACGCCCCTTCGGCACGCCGATCGACAACAAGTCCGACATCCGGAAGATGCTCTTCGGCGGCTTCAAGAAGTGCCTCTACCCGACGCAGAAGTTCGACTCCGATCCTGAGCGTCGGTTCGCCGTGGTCCTGGAGAAGGACACGTCCGTCAGCAAGTGGTTCAAGCCTGGGAAGGGCGTTTTCCAGATCCGCTACACCGCCGACAACGACTACGAGCCCGACTTCGTCGTCGAGACCGAGACGGAGAAGCTGCTGTGCGAGCCCAAGCGCGCCGATCAGATGCAGGACCCGGTCGTTCTGGCGAAGGCGCGTGCGGCCGCGACGTGGTGCAAGCACGCCAGCGCCCACGAGACCGAGAACAACGGCAAGCCGTGGCGCTACGTGCTCATCCCCCACGACGCGATCGCTGACAACATGACCGTTGCGGGGCTGGCGAAGAGCTTCGGCGTCGCGGCGCCGGAGGAAGGGGGCGTAGCCTGACGCGGCGACCGCTCCAAGTAGGGCAGTACGTCAGCTCAGGACTGCGTTTTCCGGCCATGCACTCGCGAGTTCCCCAAGGGCGACGATGATCCTGCGCACCCGATGTGGGGACGACCCCGCCTGGCGGAGGAGGTGACCGAGCTGGGTGTGCCCATCGTCGCGAGGGAGAACGAGCTGATAACGAAATACACGGGGAGCGGTTCGAAGAAAGACGACGATCGGCCTCCCTCGCGCGGGGTAGTCGATGCCTCTGCCGGCGGCGATCTCGATGCGGTAGTTTTGACTTCGCCCGGAATCAACGCATGGGCGGACTTCTTGGCTGCCGCTCGTGCTTCCGGGCAGCCTTTGTTCCAGGAACACGCGCTGCGACGATCCAGGCTCAACCCTGAAGTACCGGCGAATCGTGTCGATGTCGAAGTTCACTTGGTTCCAGCGGTCTCCTGAGCGTGGAACCTCCGCGATCAGAACGCTCGCTCCGCCGCCTCCGCCGCTCACCGCACCCGGAGGCCTGCGTGCGCGGCCGTCTTCGGGTTCAACATCGGGGCGCTCGCGTCGGGAGTTGCTATCTGCACGGGTGAGAACTTCGTCGTCGATTACTCGCAGATCTGCCGTATGCGCCCGCAGCCATTCGTCCCACGGCTTAACCACACGCTCGGCTTCACGGCGGCCCATCGTCAACCGGGCGAACGCCTCGAAGTGCGACTGTAAGCCACCGCGCGTGAGGTTCCCGGATCCGACGATCAACGTGGCGCTACGATCGCCCGCGAAGTAGCAGAGCTTGGGGTGAAACAAGTGCCCGGTCTCGTTCCAGAAGACGACGGGGCGGAACGATCGGAACGCGCGCGAGGCATCCAGAAGGCGTTGAAGCGCAGGCCGAGTTGTGACGGCGTCGATGCCCACGACGATGTCGAACGTTCCCCGCCGGAGCAGCCCGACAAGCTCCGGGTCCTCCAAGAGGGCATCGACCCCGTCCTTTGATGCGAACGCGAAGATGGCTCGGCCATGGTCGGCCTTCCGAGCAGCAGCGACGATCTCTTCGAAGAGGTAGGTGGCCGAGCTTGCCGTTGGGTCTTGCAGGTGGAGGAAGGATTCCATGCTCGGCCACTTGCCCCGAGCAACATCCTACACCCAGCGGGGGTGCTGTTAACCGCCCCCTCTCCGAAGCGGCAACCTGTTAACCGCTCTCTGCCGCTCTCGACCCGCGGGCGCCTTCAGAGAGCACGATCGCGCCTTCGAGAGCCCGTCGACGCGCGCGTTCACGTTCTCAGGATCGCCGTCCGCGATCATGCCCGCGTCGTCGCCCTCGCGCAGAACCCCGCGAACACTGGCGCTTTCAAGGCGAGGCCCCGCGAGTTGCCTCGCGGGGCTCCTGTTAACTGCGCCGCCACCTTCGGTTGGTGGTGGAAGAAGAATGGCTCCAGCTGCAGGACTCGAACCTGCGACCCGGCGGTTAACAGCCGCCTGCTCTACCGACTGAGCTAAGCTGGAAGGTGGACGCGGACGCCGGAGGGTAGTCGCTCGGCGGCCCACGTCAAGGGGCGCGTTCCCGGCCGCGTCCTGCCTTGCCCGGCCCCTTGCCGTGCTCGGCGACCGGCACGGCTGCGACACCCGCGCGCCGGAATTCGCACCTTGCCGCGGGCGTAGGCGGCGCATGGCAGGCGGCATGCGTCGGTGGCGAGGAGTCCGCGGGCTCGGGGCGGTGGCGGGGCTCGCTGCGTTCGCAGCGCTCGGCGCGGGGTGCGCTGCCCGGACCAGCCCGAGCGTGGCCGACGTGCCCGTCGCGGCGCCTGCCGCACGCGGCGGCGAGGCCGAGGACACGGACGAGCACGCCGGCCTCGCGGCGCTCGAGCTCGCGGCACGGGCCGCGCGCAAGAGCGCGTCGGCCCGACCCCGTGGCGGCGCCGTCGGCGAGCGGCGCGTCGCCTTCTCGGGCGATCTCGCGTTCGAGCATCGGTACCCGCACTTCGCCGGGCTGCCGTTCGCGGCGAGCCTGAACGCCGCCCTCGACGCCGAGGCGGACGCGGCGCTCCGGTGGGCCCTCGGGCAGTTGCCCGACTCGCGGGCGAGCGCGCGCGAGGGCGGGGCCTTCGAGTACGGGGACGCGTGCCGCACGGCGGGCCTCGGGCCGGGCTTCGCGAGCCTCGTCTGCGACGGGCGGAGCTACATCGGGGGGGCGCACGCCGAGGTCGGGCGCTACGGCGTCGTCTACCTCGTGGAGGGCGACGCCGGCGACCGCGTGCGCCGCGTCGAGCTCGACGACCTCTTGCGCGATCCGCCGGCCGGCAGGCGGCGGCTCTCGGCGCTCGTCCTGCCGCGGCTCGCGCGCGCCGGGGCCTCGCTCGTGACGAGCGGCGAGGTGACGGACGTGGCTGCGGCACTCGCCACGCCGGCGGTGGGCCGCGCGGGCCTGCGCTTCTTCTTTCCGCCCTACCTCGTCGGGAGCTTCGCCGAGGGGACGTACGAGGCGCTCGTGCGGCCAGACGAGGTGCGCGACCTCTTGCGCTCGCCGGACGCGCTCGTGCCGGGGCAGGCGGGGTTGGCGGCCGGGGCGGCGCGCGACTAACGACAGGGCATGGCCGCGTCGCCCCTCTCGGTCGAGCTCGACACGCCGGAGGTCGAGCTCGGTGATGTCGTGCGGGGCCGCGTGCGCGTCCTCGAGGAGCTCGCGCGCTCGGCGCGGCTCGACGTCGTGCTCGAGCGCGGCGGCAAGCGCGTCGCCGACACGAAGCTCGCGACCGTGACCGTGGCGACGGGACCGCTCGCGGCGGGCGCGAGCTACCCCTTCGAGCTCGGGGTGCCGCTCGACGCGCCGTTCACCTTCGACGGGCACGCGCACTCGAACGCCTACCGCGTCCGCGCGCGGGCGGACGTGGCCTGGGCGATCGATCCGAAGGCGGTCGCCGCCGTCGGCGTGTGGCCGCGGCGCGTGGCCCCCTCGGCCGAGGCGATCGAGGCGGCCGTCGCAGCGGTGCCGCGCGTGGTCCAACGGACTCCGCTCGGCTGCCAGATCCTCATCTGGGCGTTCCTCGGGCCGCTCGTCGCGATGATGGTGGTGGCGCTCGCGCCGCTCGTGATGTGGCTCCTCGCGCGGCGCTACATCCTGCGCACGCGCGTCGGCGGCTTCGGCGTCGAGGTCCCGGCGCGTCCCGCCGCGTTCGGCGAGTGGGTGCCCGTGACGGTGCGCTTCCGGCTGAAGCGCTCGCTCCACGTGGCACGGCTCGGCCTCCTGTTCCGCGGCACCGAGCAGTGGACGACCGGGAGCGGCAAGAACAGCCAGACCCACTACCACCACTTCCACGAGGAGCAGCTCACCACGCTCGAGAACGCGTGGCTCGCACCCGCGCCGGCGGGCCATACGCGGCGAGGCGGCGGGGGCGCGTACCGCGACGCGCCGCGGGTCGCGGGGGGCGAGGCGGCCCTCGAGTGGCGCACCCACGTCCTCATGCCCCCGGACGGCCGACCGACCCTCGACCGCTCGGTCTACTACACGGTCGAGGCGAAGCTCGAGGTCCGCGGCTGGCCGGACGGCAAGGAGCAGAGGTCCCTGCCCACGGTGGGCGTGCGCGTCGCGGGCACCCTGCCCCACCCCGAGGTCGTGCCGGTCGAGGCGACGAGCGGCGGCATCCTCTTTCTCGCGCCAGATGCCCCCGCCCCGCCCGGCGTCGATCTCTCCTCGGCGCAGGCGGGCATCTGGGCGTGGCTCGTGATCGTGTTTGCCGGCTTCGCGGCGACGGCCGCGGGCCTGATCCTCTACGCGGACCGCGCCCGCTCGACCCACCTCGCCATCCTCCTCGCCGGCGCCGCCGCCCTCGCGCTCGGCCTCGGCGGCATGCTGTGGAGGCTCTTTCGCTGAGGGAGCCGAGCGAGCCCCCGCACCCGCACCCGCTCCCGCTCCAGCGGGCGGCCGCCCCGACCCGTGCTAGGGTCCGCGCGCGCTCGACTCCATGTTGACGAGCGCGCGGAGGGCACCATGAGCAAGCACCAGAAGCACCAGCACGGCACCTTCTCCTGGACCGATCTGTCGACGAGCGACGTCGCCGGCGCGAAGAGATTCTACGGCGCCCTGTTCAACTGGACGTGGAACGATCTGCCGATGGGCCCGGGGATGACGTACACGATGTGCAAGCTCGGGGCGGACGACGCCGCGGCGATGTCGGAGCTCGGTGCCGAGCAGAAGAAGATGGGCATCCCGCCCCACTGGCAGGTGTACTTCACGGTCGAGAACGTCGACGAGGCCACGAAGCGCGTCGCGACCGCGGGCGGCAAGGTGATGGTCGGGCCCATGGACGTCATGGACGCCGGCCGCATGACGGTGGCGGCCGACCCGACCGGCGCGGTCTTCGCCCTCTGGCAGGCCAACAAGCACCCGGGCGCGACCGTGAAGGGCGAGAACGGCGCCATCTGCTGGGGCGAGGTCCTGACGAGCGACCCCGTCGCGGCCGGGAAGTTCTACGCCGACGTCCTCGGCTGGAAGCTCGACGCGATGGACACGCCCGGCATGCACTACACCGTGTTCAAGGCGGGCACCGAGGGCACGGCGGGCATGATGCAGAAGCCCGACATGATGAAGGACGTGCCCTCGTGCTGGATGACGTACTTCCTCGTCGCGAGCTGCGACGCGACCGTCGCGAAGGCAGGCGAGCTCGGCGGGCGCGTGCTCGTGCCGCCGATGGACATCCCGGACGTCGGGCGCTTCGCGACGCTGATGGATCCGCAGGGCGCGGCCTTCTCGATCCTGCAGGCCCCGCCCGCGAAGTGACGAGCTCCGGGGCAGCGAGCGAGCGCCCCCCCGCCCCCGCCGATGGCGCGGGGGCGGGCGGGCCCGAGGCCTCTCCGACCGACCAGGCCGGGGAGGCCCGCCGCCTCGGGCGCGGCGGCATCGCGATCGCCGCGGCGAAGCTCTACTTCATCGCCATCGGCTTCGTGCAGCAGGTGCTGCTGAAGCACGCGCTCGGCCTGCAGGACTACGGGGCCTACGGGCGCGTGCAGAACGTCGGCAACATCGTCTCGAGTCCGATCGTCGCGACGAGCGTGCAGGGCGTGAGCCGCGTGGTGGCCGCGGCCGCGCCGGGCGAGCAGGCCGCCGTCGCGCGGCGCGTGCTCGGCTACCACTTCCTCGCCATCGTCCCCATCGGCGTCGCGTTCTTCTTCGCGGCGCCGCTCATCACGACCCTGCTCAACGCCGAGCACCTCGAGACGCCGGTGCGCATCATGACCGGGGTCATCGTGCTCTATGGCCTCTACACCCCGCTCGTGGGCGTGCTGAACGGCCTGCGGCGCTTCGGGGCCCAGGCGGCGCTCGACGCGACCTTCGCCACGTTGCGCACGGCGGGCCTCGTCGGGGGCGCCTTCGCGCTCCGGAGCTCGGGGCGTGGCGTCGAGGGCGCGTTCTGGGGCTTCGTCGGCGCCGCCCTCGTCATCACCGCGCTCGCGGCGCCCGTCCTCGGCCTCGTGCGCACGACCCTGCGCACCGACCGGCCCCGGGCCTGGCAGCACCTCAAGTTCGTGGCGCCGCTGCTCGGCGGCCAGCTCGCGCTCGCGCTCCTCTTGCAGGCGGACAATACCCTGCTCGGTCGCTTCGCGGCCGACGCCGCCGGGGCGCTCGGGCAGAGCGAAGACACGGCCGACACGCTCGCCGGGGCGTACCGCGCGGCGCAGCTCTTCTGCAACCTGCCCTACCAGCTGCTGCTCAGCGTGACCTTCGTGCTCTTCCCGCTGCTCGCGTCGGCCAAGGCGCAGGGCGATGCCGCGGGCATCGCGCGCTACGTGCGCACGGGCGTGCGGCTCGGGCTCGTCGTCGCCGGCGCGATGGTGAGCGTCGTCGCCGGGGTCGCGGCGCCGCTCCTGCGCGTCGTGTTCGGCGCCGACACGGCCGAGCTCGCGGGCGAGCCGATGTTCGTGCTCGCGCTCGGGCTCGGGGCCTTCGCGATCTTCGGCATCCTCACGACCGCACTGACGAGCCTCGGGGGCGAGCGCGAGAGCCTGCTCTGCACGGTGGCCGCGCTCGGGCTCGTGGCGGGCCTGTGCTTCCTGCTCGTGCGGGGGCAGCCCTTCGGGGCGGGCATGCTGATGCGCACGGCGCTGTCGACCGCGGCCGGAGTCCTCGCCGCGACCCTGCTCGCCGCCTGGCTCGTGCGCCGCCGCGCCGGGGCGGTCGTCGCGCCCGCGACGCTCCTGCGCGTGCTCGTCGCGCTCGCGGCGGCGGTCGCGCTCGGCCGGCTCGTCGTCGTGCGGTTGCCGCCGCTGCTCGCGCTCGCCGCGGGCCTCGGCCTCGCGCTCGTGTACCTCGCCGTGCTCACCCTCCTGCGCGAGGTCGGCCGGGCCGATCTGCGCCTCGTCGCGAGCGTCGTCGGCCGCAAGCGCGGCGGGTGAGCCTCACGCCCACTCCGCTCCCGGGTCGGCGGCGTACGGCCAGCCGGGACCGACGGCGGCGCGCGCTTCGCGCACCGCCTCGACGACGGCGCTCCAGCACGCGCGGGCGAAGACTTCGGCGTCGGCGAAGTCGGCCGGACGGACGGCGGGGCGCGCGACGAGCACCGCCTCGACGCCGCGGCGGAAGGGCGGGCGATCGCCGTCGAGCGCGCGGCGCGTGCCGGCGTGGCCGAGCGGCACGACTGCGAGGCCGGCGGCGTGGGCGTCGCGCAAGAGGCCGAGCTGCGGGGCGCCGAGGCGGCCGTCCGCGTGGCCGAAGGTGCCCTCCGAGAAGACGATGAGCGAGGCGTAGCGCGCTGCCGTCCGGATCGCCTGCTCACGGCTCCGCGCCCGGGACGACGCCCGGCGCCGATCCACCGTGACGCTGCCCGCGTAGAGGGCGCCCCAGCCGATGGGCGTCTTGGCGAGGCTCTGCTTCATGACGAAGGGCCGCTCCACGTGACGCAGCACGAGGGGAATGTCGAGCGCGGACTCGTGGTTCGCGACGTAGAGGTGACCGCGAGAATCGGCGGGTAGGTGCTCCCGGCCTACGAGGCGCGTGCGGAGGCCGGCGAACGCGAGCGAGTAGCGCGCGAAGGGCCGAAGCACGATGCGGGCCGCCAGCCGCTCGCGCAGGCCGCGCGGCACGAAGAGGAGCCACGCGAGGCTCGACAGGTGGGCCGTCGAGACACCGAGGTAGAGGCCGAGCCAGGCCGCGGCGAGCGCCCGGCGCGCGGTGGAAGTCGTGCGCGGCGGCCCCATCCCGATGACCCAGAGCTACCCGCCCCGAAAGCCCACGGCAAGCGCGCCGGGCAGGCTCGGCGAGGCACGCAGCGCGCCCCATCTCAGCTATCGTGCCGCCATGCGCCTCGGCCACCTCCTGCTCGCGTTGTCGCTCGGCCTCGTGCTCCTCTCCGGGCGCGCGCTCGCGCAGCCGGCCGACGCGCCGGTCGTCGTGCTCTACACGATCGGCATGGGCGACGACCCCTTCGAGCGCTTCGGGCACACGACCCTGTGCCTGCGCTACCGTCGGCACGCGGGCGAGAGCCAGTGCTTCGACTTCGGGGCGGCCGACTTCGTGCACGTCGAGGAGACGGCGTGGCTCTTCCTGCGCGGGCAGGGCTCCTTCTTCCTCGAGGCCGACCGCGAGGCGCGCATGTTCAACGCCTACAAGGAGGCCGACCGCGACGTGTGGCGGCAGGTGCTGCCGCTCACGACCGAAGAGGCCGAGCTGCTCGCGGCGCGCCTGCAGGCGACGCCGACCGGGAAGAAGGCTCGCTACCCCTACCGCCTCCTCGACGACAACTGCGCGACGCGCCTGCGCGACGTGCTCGACGACGTGCTCCTCGGCAAGCTCCGCGCCGCCACGGCCGGCCAGCCGGGCGACGGCGTGTCGTACCGCGAGTACGGCCGGCGCGGCTTCGCCGATCTCTTGGTCGGGCTCTGGGTGTTCGACCTCTTCCTCACCGACCACGCCGACCGCATCCCCGACCGGTGGCAGCAGATGTTCATGCCCGACAAGCTCCGGGACGAGGTCGCACGGCTCCTCGGCGTCGAGCCCGAGCAGGCCTACGCGCGCAAGGGGCCGAGCCTCGGCACCGACCCGGGCCTCGGCGGGCGCCCGTGGTTCCTCGCCCTCGGCCTCGCGCTCGCCGTGCCGCTCGCGCTCGCGCGGCGCTTCGGGCGCCTCGGGCGCACGGCCGTCGTGTGGGCGACCCTGTGGCTCGGCCTGCTCGCCCTCGTCGTGTGGGTCGTCGCCGCGCTCTCGACCTTCCCCGAGCAGCGGCACAACCTGCTCTGCTTCGTGCTCCTGCCGACCGACCTCGCCCTGCCCTTCCTCCGCGAAGCGGTGCGGCGCCGCTATGCGCGGACGCGCCTGCTCGGCCTCGCCATCGTCGCCCTGCTCGCCGCAGTCGGCGTCCTGCGCTCGCCGCTGTGGGCCCCGCTCGCCCTCGTCGCCCTGCCGATGCTGGTGCTCGCGTTCGTGCGGCCTCGAAAGGGCCCGCCCGCAGCGGCGGCGCCTGCCCCTGCCGCCGCGCGCCGAGCCGCAGCCTGACCTTCCGCTCCCGAGCTCAGCTCCCGACGAGGACGTGCCAGTCGGGAACGACGCGCACGCCCGCCACCTCGGGCACCTTGCCGGGCAGGCCCGCCCCGCCGATGACGACCTCGGTCGCCCGCGGCGCTCGGGCGCGCAGGCGCCGGGCGTAGGCGGCGAGCTCCGGCGCGCCGACGGGCGCGATGACGGACACGCAGATGCGCGCGGGCGCGAAGCTCTCGGCGAAGCGGCACAGCTCCTCGAGTGGCAGGTTCGCGCCGAGATAGGTCACGCGCCAGCCGGCGAGCGCGAGCCGCACCGACAGGCCGAGGACGCCGAGCTCGTGCGCGTCGCCGGGAAAGGTGACGCAGGCCACGCGCCGGCCGGTCGCCGGCCCGCACCCCACGCGGAGCAGCATCGCCACCAACTGGTCGCGCACGAACGCCGCGGCGAAGTGCTCCTCTGTGACGGAGATCTCGCCGCTCGCCCAGCCGTCGCCGACCGCGCGCAAGAGCGGGAAGTACACCTCGTCGATGGCGACCGCGTAGGGCACCTGGATCAGCCGCTCGACGAGCCGCTCGGCGCGCTCGCGATCGAAGGCGACGAGCGCCGCCACGAGCGCGGTGCGGAGCTCGGCGAAGGCCGTGGCATCCGAGAGCGCCGGCTCCCCGGCCGAGGGCGCGGGCCCCGCTGCGAGGCGCCGCTTCACGCGCTCGACGGCCTCGCTGATCTTGAGCCCCTCGGCCAAGGCGTGCTTCAGCTGCAGGACGAGCGCGACGTCGGCCTCGCTGTAGAAGCGATAGCCGTTGTCCTTGCGCTCGGGCTCGGGCACGCCGTAGCGCCGCTCCCACGCGACGAGCGTGTTCTTCGGGATGCCGGTGAGCGCCGAGACGGTCTTGATGCGGTACACGGCTCGCCTCAGCTCCCGGCCCCCGCGAGCCCGTCGAGCTCGCGGTGCAGCGTGGGGTCGTGGCGGCGCCGGCGCGCCCGGTGGAGCGGTGCGGAGATCCAGAGGACGAGGGCCACGGCGAGCCAGCATAGCTTGAACGCCGCCGGAACGACGGTGCGTCCGCTCGTCGGGTCGGCGCCCCGGCCGAGCAGGCGGAGCCCGATGGCGCGGTAGATGCGGCTTGCGACGAGGACGACGAGCCGGGCCCGCGCCGGCAGGTAGCGGAGGCCCGCGTCGCCGCTCGCGTAGTAGCGCTCGGCGAGCGCAAGCAGCTCGCGCACCACGAGCGAGACACCGCGCCGGACGCGCGCCCGGGCCTCGCCGTCAGGATGGGCCGGCGCACCGAGGGCCAGCACCTCGGCGGGCGTCACGCCGTGGCGGGCGAGCCGGCTCGCGGGCAGGTACACGCGCCCGCGGCGCGCGTCCTCGAGCACGTCTCGACACACGTTGGTCAGCTGCATCGCGATCCCGAGATCGATCGCGTGGCGGCGCGCCTCGGCGCTCCTTGCGCCGAGCAGCGTCGCCATCAGGAGCCCCACCGTGCCGGCGACACCGTAGCAGTAGCGCAGGAGCTCGCGGTCGTCCGCGACGACGACGCAGGGCGCGAGGTCGGTGCGGACCGCGGCGACGAGATCCTCGGCGGCGGCGAGCGGTAGCGCCCTCTCTGCCGCGAGCGTCGCGAAGGCGCGACAGGTGTCGGCCGCGCCGGTCTCGACGCTCGTGACGCGCGCGACGGCCGCGACAGACTCGGGCTCGGCGCCGGAGGCGCCCTGCGCGAGCACGTCCGCCACGGCGTCGAGCTCGCGCGCCGCCCGCTCGGGCTCGGGTGCCTCGTCGACGGTGTCGTCGACGACGCGGCAGAACGCGTACACGAGCGCCACGTCGTCGGCCGCCTCGGGCGGCAAGAGTGCCGTCGCCCAGCGAAAGCTCCGCGCCTTGTCCGCGAGGAGCGCGCGGCTCGCCCGGCGCACGTCCCGTCCGACCGGCCCGTCGGCTGCGGCGGCGGCGCTCATCCTGCGAGGCTCCGCGCCGCGACCGCAGCCTGGCTCCGCGGGATCGCGGCGACCTCTCCCGAGCGCCGGCGCGCCGGGGGCACGGCGAGGGCGCGCTCGGGGCGCGGCACCACGCGCTCCAGCACCTTCGCCGAGCACAGTACGCCCGGCACGCCCGCGCCGGGGTGCGTGCCGGCACCGACGAAGTACAGGCCGCGGACGTCCTCGGAGTCGTTGTGGTAGCGGAAGTACGCCGACTGCAGGAGGCGCGGCTCGAGCCCGAAGGCCGCGCCCGAGTGCGAGCGTAGCTCGCCCGCGAAGTAGCGCGGATCGACCGAGAAGCGCGTGGTCAGGCTCGCGCCGAGCCCGGGCAGCACCGTCTGCTCGAGGTGCTCGAGGATGCGCTCGGCGTAGGGCCCGGCGGCCCCCGCCCAGTCGGTGTCGCCGCGCAGGTTGGGCACGGGCGACAGCACGTAGAAGGCCTCGTGCCCGGGCGGCGCGAGCGAGGGGTCGGTGCGCGTCGGGGCGTGGAGGTAGAGCGAGAAGTCACGGGCGAGCGTGCGCCGGTCGAAGATGTCGCGGAGCAGCTCCTTGTAGCGCTGCCCGAGCAGGATCGTGTGGTGCGCGAGGTCGGGGTAGGTGCGCGAGGTCCCGAAGTAGAGGACGAAGAGGCTCATCGACTGGCGCTTCCTTCGGATGGCCCGGTCCGTGTGGTGGCGGCGGTGCTCGGGGGCGACGAGCTTCTGGTACACGGTCGACGGGTCGCCGTTCGCGACCACGAGATCCGCCGCGAGGCGCTGGCCTCCCTCGAGCACGACCGCCGTCGCGCGGCCACCCTCCACCTCGATGCGCTCGACCGGCGCCTTCGTGCGCACTTCGACGCCGAGCTCCTCGCACAGGCGCGCGAGCCCGGCCACGATGGCGCCCGTGCCGCCGCGCGCGAAGTGCACGCCCCATTTGCGCTCGAGCCAGTGGATGAGCAGGTAGATGGCCGGCGTCTTGAAGGGATTGCCGCCGACGAGCAGGGGCTGGAACGTGAACACCTGGCGCAGGCGCGGGTCGCGGAGATAGCGCGCGACGAGGCCGTAGACGCTGCGGTAGGCGCCGAGGCGCACGATGTCGGGCGCCACGCGCAGCATGTCCGAGAACCGGCCGAAGGGCTCGGCCACGAGCCCGGTGTAGCCCACGTCGAAGATGCGCTCTGCGTGCGCTCGCATGCGGCGATAGCCGTCGACGTCGCGCGGCTCGAAGGCGGCGATCTGCGCGAGCAACCGCTCCTCGTCACCCACGTAGTCGAAGTGCTCGCCGCCCGGGAAGCGCACCCGGTAGAAGGGATCGACCGGCACGAGGTCGAAGTAGTCGGCGCGCTCGCGCCCCACGAGCTCGAAGAGCTCGTCGAGGAGGTACGGCGCCGTGATGACGGTCGGCCCCGCGTCGAAGGTGTAGCCGCCGTCCCGGAAGACGCGCGCGCGCCCGCCGAGCTCGGCCCCTGCCTCGAGCAGGGTGACCCGGTGGCCCATGGCCCGCAGGCGCACGGCGGCCGCGAGGCCTCCGAAGCCCGAGCCGACGACGATGGCAGTGCTCTCTTTCATGCTACGCGTTCCTTTCGCTCGCAGGCGACGTGGCGGATGGGGGCGGTCGCGAGCTCGACGAGCTCCTTCGCGACCGCGTGCAGGGCGGGCTCGCACCGGAGCGGAGCCGAGTCGAAGATGGAGGCGCCGAGGGCATCGATGCGCCCGAGCACGGCCTCGAGCGCGCCGCCGTGGCGGAAGGCCGAGACGGTGGCGGCGACGTCGGCGGCGGGCGTGGCGTCGCGCGGCGCGGCGAGCAGGCCGCAGAGCGCCGCGCGCTCGGCCGGGTGGCGCGCGAGGTGCTCGACGACGAGCGCACTCACCTTGCCTTCGTAGAGATCGCTGCCGACCTCGGCGCGCCCCTTGTCGCCGTAGAGGTCGAGCACGTCGTCCTGGAGCTGAAAGAGGACGCCGAGCTCCACGAACGGGGCGGCGAGTCGCTCGGCCTCCGCAGCCGAGCGCCCGGCGAGCAGGGCGGCACCCTCGATCGGAAGCGCCAGGAGCGCGCCCGTCTTGCCGGCGACGGCGTCGTGGTAGCTCGCCCAGTCGAGCCGCTGCGACGCGAGCAGCTCGAGCTCGTCGGCCTGCCCTCCCACCGTGCGCACGGCCCGCGCGGCGATGCGGCTCGCGAGCTCGCCCCGCACGGCGGCCGGCAGCTCCCGGAGCGCCGCGAACGGGAGCATGAGGAGCAGATCGCCCGCGTTGATCGCCTGCGCGAGGCCGTGCACGGCCCACAGGGTCGGCCGCCCGCGGCGCATGCGGTCGCCGTCCTCGATGTCGTCGTGGACCAGGGTCGCGTTGTGCAGGAGCTCCACCGCCGCCGCCCAGGTGACGGCCGCGTCACCCGGGGCACCGAGGGCCGCGGCCGCGGCGAGCGCGAGACGCGCGCGGACGCGCTTGCCGCCCGTCGCGAGCTGCTCGACCGCCATCGGGCCGGCGACCGGGCCACCCGCTTCGAGCGCGAGCGAGCGCATGCGCCGCTCGACCTCGTCGAGGCCCGCTGCTTCGCGCAAGAGCGACCGACCCCGCTCGCCCGGGCCCGAGCCGGGCGCCGCCGGGACGGCGCGCGCACGCGCACTCGGACGGAGCATCCGCGGCGCGCTCACGGGCTCACCGCCAGGGCCGCGCGCCAGAGATCGTGCGCTCGGGGCCCGGTCCCGCCCCCGCGCAGCGCCGCGCGCAGGCCGGGCGGGGCAGCGCGGTAGACGCGCCACATCGCGCCGAGCACGTGCCGGGGCGCGAGCGTCCCGGCGAGAAAGGCGAGCGCGCGCTCGGGCGGGAGCGCGAAGAAGGCGTCGAAGAAATCGGCGCTGCCCGCGCGGTCGAGCCGTGCGAGGACCTCCATCCCGTAGCGCAAGAGGGCCCAGCTGCGGCGGTCGCGGCGCGGCCACATCGCCGCGTAGGCGCGCCGCGCGGCGACGACGGGGCCGCCCGACCCGAGCCCCGCGGCGAGCGCCTGCGCGACGGGCTCGGCCAGGCGGAGCGCCCGGGCGAGCTGGTAGCCCGTGGCCGGGTGCACGAACGACGCCGCCGCCCCGAAGGCGACGGTGGGCTGGTCGAGGCGCGGGAGCGCGAGGCCCATCGGGATGAGGCACCACTCGCGGTCGTGGACGGCGCGCACCGTCACGCGCATCCGCGCCAGGCGCACGGCGAGGCGCCGGCGGAGCTCGGCGAGCGGCAGCGCCGGGCGAGCCGCGAGCGAGGTCTCCTCGAAGAACACGAGCCGCGGGCCGAGCGGCTGCGCGTAGAGAAAGCTCGGCCCTGCGCCTGCGTCGTCGCCGGCCGGCCGGTAGTCCATGAGGGCCATCTCGCCGTGCCGGTACGGATGAGCGTCCACCTCGACGAGCTCGCCGTACGCCGCCTGCCACGCCGGCGCGGGAGCGGCCGCACGCTCGACGAACGGGCTGTGCGGCCCGCTCGCGTCGACCGCGACCCGGGCGCGCAGGGCTGGCGCCTCGACGAGGTGCAGGACGGCGCCGCGGCCGTCGTGCTCGAGCCCGCCGACCGTCCCTGGCACGTGCTCAACCCCCGCCGTCGCCAGTGCCTCGGCGAGCGAGCGCTGCAGGGCGGGCACGCTCACGCGCACGTACGGCCTGCCGACGACCCGCGGCTCGCCCGCGCGCGTCCACACGAGCGGTCGCTCCCAGCGCGCCTCGACGAGGCTCTCGTCGATCTCGCCCTCCCACACGCCGAAGCTCCGGCGCCAGGGCTCGCTCGGCGCCGGACCGACGCACACCGTGCCGAGACCCGCACGCCCGCACGCCGCCGCGAGGGCGAGGCCCGCCGGACCCGTTCCAATCACCGCCACGTCAAACATCATTCAAACCTCTTGCGCAGCATACGCATCGTGTCTATCCTTTGCAAGGTGTTTGAAACGAGTTTGTCAACCGTGATGAAGGTGGCCCGTCCGCCCTGCTCGGAGGGCGCGGAGGCCGGCCGGATGATCGCGCTCGGCACCCGGGACCCGCGCGAGGTCGGCTCCTCCCTCACGACGCCGGGCGGCTTCGCGTGGTGGTACTGCGACCTCGTCGACGCCGCGGGCGACGGCCTCGTCCTGCACTGGTCCTTCGGGCTGCCGTTCCTGCCCGGCGCCCGCGCGCGGCCCGAGCCGCGCGAGCGCCCGGCCCTCTCGGTCGCCGTCTACCGCGGCGGCCGCACCTCTTACTACGCGCTCTGCGAGCTGCCCCCGGCGACGGTGCGCTGGCGCGACGGGTCCCCGAGCTTCGACTTCGGCGTCGCGCACCTCGGGCTGACGTTCGGGGCCGGGGAGGCGCGGCTCCACGCGGTGCTCGATCTGCCCGTGGTCGGTGCGCGCGAGCGGCTCCGCGGCTCGCTCGACGTCGTCGGGGCACGTCTGCGGCTGACGCGCAACGGCGGCGTCGCGACGGCGACGGCGGCGGAGGGTGCCCACACCTGGACCCCGATCGGCGCCGGGCTCGCGGGACGTGCGAGCCTGCGCTGCGGCGGCGAGGCCGTCGAGCTACGGGGGCGCGCGTACCTCGACGCGAACGCGTCGGCGCGCCCGCTCGACGCGCTCGGGATCCGCGCCTGGCAGTGGGGCCGCCTCTCGCTCGGCGCGCGCGAGCTCGTCTACTACCTCGTCGCGCCCGACGAGCCGGGCGCGGCGGTCGTGCGCTACCTCTTCGAGGTCGGTCCGGACGGCAGGGCGCGCCTCGAGCCCGAGCCGCTCGTCGGCCGCTTCGGCCCGCGGCGCAACCTGTTCGGCCTCGGCTGGCACGAGGAGCTGCGGCTCGGCCGCGCCGAGGGGCGCGACGTGCGCGTCCGCGTGCGCCACGTCGTCGACGACGGGCCGTTCTACCAGCGCTATCTCGTCGAGGGGACGTGCGACGCGACGGGCGAGCGAGGCCGCGGGATGGCCGAGCACGTCGTGCCCGCGCGCGTCGACCGGCCGTGGCAGCGCCCGCTCGTCGCGATGCGCCGGCAGGGCCCCGCGGGGCGCGATTCCGCGTGGCTGCCGCTCTTCGACGGGCCGGCACGCGGCAGGCTCGGGCGGCTCGTCCGTCACTGGCTCGGGCCGCGCAGGGCGAGCGAGGTGCGGCCGTGAGCGCCCTCGCCTGGGCGCTCGTCGCCGCGCCGAGCCTCGTGCCATTCGCCATGACGGCCTGGAACCTCGCCACCTGGTCGCGGGGCCCTGCGGACGCGCCCGTCCCCGCGGCGCGCGTGAGCGTGCTCGTCCCGGCGCGCAACGCCGAGCGCCACGTGGAGGACGCCGTGCGCGCCATCGCCGCGAGCGCTCCGTGGGCCCACGAGATCGTGGTGTGTGACGACGGCTCGACCGACGCCACGGCCGAGATCCTGGCCCGGCTCGCCCGCGAGCTGCCGCTCCTGCGCGTGGTGCGCGCGGCGCCCCTGCCCCCGGGCTGGGTGGGCAAGCCGCACGCCTGCGCCACCCTCGCGCGCGTGGCGACGGGCGACCTCTTCGTGTACGTGGACGTCGACGTGCGCGTCGCCCCGGGCGGCATCGCGCGGCTCGTGGCCCTCTGCGCCGACGCCGACGTCGCGACCGCCGTGCCCGAGCAGCGGACCGGGAGCTTCTTCGAGGGGCTCGTGCTCCCGCTCCTCGGGCTGACCTACACGGCCTGGCTCCCACTCGGGCTCGTGCGCCGGAGCCGCGACCCGCGCTTCGTCGCGGCCTGCGGGCAGCTGCTCGCCGTGCGGCGCGAGGCCCTCGAGCGCATCGGCGGCTTCGAGGCGGTGCGGAGCGAGATCGTCGACGACGTCGCCTTCTGCCGGCGGGCCAAGGAGCTCGGGGAGCGCGTGGTCTTCGCCGACGGGCTTCGCATGGCGAGCTGCCGCATGTACGAGTCCCGGGCCGAGCTGTGGCGCGGCTTCGCGAAGAACCTGTACGAGGGCATCGGCGCCACGCGGCTCGCCCTCGCGCTCGTCGTCGCCCTCTACCTCGGCTGCTTCGTCGGGCCGTACGTGGCGCTGCCGGTGGCGCTCGGGCTCGGCGAGGGCGCGACGGCGGTCGCCCTCGCGGCCGGGGTCGGCGTCGGGGCGAACGTGCTCCTGCGCGCCCTGCTCGCGGCGCGGCTGCGGCAGCCGTGGTGGTCGGTCGCCCTCCACCCCCTCGGCGTGCTCGCGCTCGTCGGGCTCGCGTGGACCTCGTACCGCTGGCACGCCCGCGGCGCGCAGGAGTGGAGCGGTCGTCGCTACGCGCCGCGGGCCGCGCGCCTCGAAGAGGTGCAGTCGTGAGCGCGCCCCGCGTCCGCCGCAACCGCTTCGTGCTCGCGCTCGCGCGCCGCTACGCGCGCCGTCGCTTGCGCCGCGCCTTCGCAGGCGTCTGGGGCAACGGGCTCGAGGCCGTGCGGGCGCGCGCCGCCGAGACGCCGCTCGTCGTCGCGGCGAACCACGTCGCCTGGTGGGACCCGTTCATGGTGGTCCTGCTCGACGAGCTCCTCGGCACGGAGAGCTACTGCCTGATGGACGCCGCGAACCTCGCGCGCCTGCCCTTCTTCGGCTGGCTCGGCGCCGTGCCCCTCGAGCGCCGCGACGCCCGGACGTCGCTCGCCGATCTGCGCGCGAGCGCCGCGCTCGCCGACCGACCGGGGCGCCTGCTCTGGATCTTCCCGCAGGGCGCCCTCCGGCGCGCGCACCTGCGCCCGCTCGGCCTGCAGCAAGGGGTGCGGATCCTCGCGCGCGACACCGGGCTGCCCGTCGTGCCGCTCGCGCTCGACTACGCCTTCGGCGAGGCGTCGCGTCCGCTCGCGCTCGCGAGCTTCGGCACGCCCGTGACGCACGCCGAGGCACCCGGCGGACGCTTCGTGCCCGCGCTCGAGGCCCGGATGGTCGCGGAGCTCGAGCGCATCGAGCACGAGGTCGCGCGCCCGGGGGACCTCGTGGGGGGTTCCTCGACCTTCGTGCCGCTCCTCGGCCGCGGCGCCGGACGGCTCCCGCTCGGGGCGCGGCTCCTCACGTGGCTCGGCGGCCGGGAGGCTCGTCATGCCTGACGTCGTCGTCGTCGGCGGCGGGGTCGGCGGCCTCGCGGCCGCCATCGAGCTCGCGGCCGCGGGCGAGCGGGTGCTCGTGCTCGAGGCGGCCGACCGTCCCGGCGGCAAGGCTGGGACCGTGACGCTCGACGGCGTCGAGGTCGACACCGGGCCGAGCGTCCTCACCCTGCCCCACGTGTTCGACGAGCTCTGTGCGCTCGCCGGCACGCGTCTCCGCGACGAGCTCGCGCTCCGCGCGCCGGAGCCCGCCTTCCGCTATCTGTGGCCCGACGGGGTCGCGCTCGACGTGCACGTCGCGCGCGAGGCGACGCTCGCCTCGGTGGAGCACACCCTCGGCGCCGGCGCGGCGCGCGAGCTCGCGGGCTTCCTCCGCTACGCCGAGCGGCTGTGGAGCACGGCCGCGCCGGCCTTCGTCTACGGCGACGCGCCGAGCCTCGGGCGCCTCGTCGCGCGCGGGCCCGGCGTCGTGCGCGAGCTCGTGCGCATCGATCCCTTGCGCAGCCTCGCCGGCGCCATCCGCGCGCGCGTGCGCGAGCCTCACCTCCGGACGCTGCTCCTGCGCTACGCGACCTACAACGGCTCGGACGCGCGCCGCGCGCCCGCCACGCTCGGTTGCATCGCGCACGTGGAGCTCGCGCTCGGCGGCTACGGGGTCGAGGGTGGCATGTACGAGCTCGTGCGCGCCCTCGTCCGGGTGGCGGAGCGCGCCGGGGCGACGCTCCGGCTCGGCGCGCCGGTCGCGCGCATTCTCCGTCACGCGGACGGCTCCGTGCGCGGGGTGGCACTCGTCGGCGGCGAGCACATCCTCGCGCCGCGCGTGGTCTCGAACGCCGATCCGGCCCACCTCGCCACGGCGCTCCTCGGCGAGCGGCCGCGCCACGGACTCCGCCTGCCGCGCACGCCCTCGACCTCGGGGTACACGGCCATCCTGAAGGCGGCTCGGCGCCCGGGCGGAGCGACCTCGGCCGCGGCTCCCGTCGCCGCGCAGGCGCGCGTCGCGCACACGGTGCTCGTCCCCGGCGACTACGGCGCGGAGCTCTCCGACCTGTTCGACCGCGACGCCCCGCCCGCCGATCCCACCGTGTACCTGTGCGCCGCCGAGGCTTGCCATGGGCGCCGCGGCTGGGCGGACCACGAGCCCGTGTTCGTGATGGCGAACGCGCCGGCCGAGCCCGCGACGGGCGCGCGCGACGAGGCCACCTGGCCCGCGCTGCGCGAGCGCGTGATGCGGCGCTTGCTCGCGAGCGGGCTCGCCGGCGACGGCGACGAGCTCGTGTGGGAGCGCACGCCCGCCGACCTCGCCCTTCGCTTTCCGGGCAGCCGGGGCGCGCTCTACGGGGCGGCGAGCAACGACCGGAGCGCCGCCTTCCGCCGACCCGCGAACGCCGTGGCCGCAATCCCGGGCCTGTTCGTCGCGTCCGGCGGCGCGCACCCGGGCGGCGGCCTGCCGCTGGCCGCCCTCTCCGGACGCGCCGCCGCGCGCGCGCTGCTCGCGAGCGCGCGCAGACCCTCCGCCTCTCTCACCACGACCCGACACCCCCACGAGGAGCCAACCAGCCCATGAACCACCCCCACACGAACGCACGCCACGCACGCAACGGCCGGCCAGCGACCCGGCGCGCCCTCGGCGCCGCCCTCGGCGCGGCGCTCGCCACGACCGCCTTCACCGCCCAGGCCGGCGACGACCTCAGCGGACGCTGGGTGATGGTGCAGCTGACGACGACCGTCGCCACCGTGCCGGTCGTCGGGGAGATCCGCGCCACGACCGCGCTCGTGGCGATCCACGATCTCGTGCACTCCGGCGACCGGCTGCGGGGCAAGGGCCGGCTCTGCAAGCTCGACCTCGACAGCGGCACGACGATGGTGTCGACGACGCTCCCCGACGCCTTCAAGCGCTCGCTGCCCGCTCCGTACGTCGACGCCGTGGTGCGCGCCGGCGACGACGGCGTGCTCCGCTTCGCGCAGCCGCGACAGACGCTCGTCGTCGGCGCCCTGCTCGAGTCGCCGGGGGACGCCCTTCCGACCGGGCTCGACGACGGGCGGCTCTACGACCAGGACGGCGACGGCAAGCCCGGCGTCACGGTGCGCGTGAGCGGCCTCGTCGAGGGAGAGATCTACGTCGCGCAGCGCACGTGGACCGAGCTCTCGGGCGCGCGGCAAGGCGACGGCAGCTTCGCCGGCCGCGTCGCCTTCGACAACGAGCAGGTCCTGCTCGACACCGACAACGAGTGGCTGCGCAGCGCCCCCGCCCAGCGGAGCGACGCCGCGGCGAGCTGGTTCCGGCTCGTGCGGGTCGCGGACAGCGCCAAGTGCGGGACCGCGCGGCGCGTCGCGGCAGCGTGGCTGCCATGACGCCCGCCGTCGCAGCCGCGTCGTTCGCGGCGGTCGTGGTCGTCGTCGGGCTGGCCCTCGCGCTCCGCCTGGCCCTCGGGGCGCGCGCCCGGCGCCGCGCCCGTCCGGGCGCCCGCCCCGCGCCGGGCTGGCTCGCGCGCCGCATCCGGGCGCGTCTCGGCGGCTACGAGCACGTCGTCACCGCAGCGGATCCGCGCGCCCCGCTCGTGCCGCCCGCGCCGCGCCGGGTCGCCGTCGTCGGCGGCGGGCTCGCGGGCATCGGCGCCGCGGCCGCCCTGTGCGAGCGCGGCGTCGAGGTGGTGGTGTTCGAGGGCTCGCGCGAGCTCGGCGGCAAGATCGCCCCGATGCGCATCCCGGGCCCCGACGGACGGCCCATCGAGGCCGAGCACGGCTTCCACGCCTTCTTCGACCATTACTACAACCTGAACCGCTTCCTCGATCGCGCCGGCGTCCGGCGCCACTTCGCGCGCATCGACGACTACCTCATCCTCTCGGAGGACGGGCGGCGCTGGAGCTTCCGGGGGCTCGAGCCGACGCCCATCCTGAACCTCGCGGCCCTCCGCCGCCGCGGCCTGTTCCGCCTGCGCGACATCCTCTTCACGCGCGCCCGCGACGAGATGGGGGCGTTCCTCGAGTACGACCGCGACGCGACCTTCGCCGCGCTCGACCAGACGTCGTTCCGCGACTTCGCCGCGCGCGCCGAGCTCCCGCCGGCGCTGCGCCTCGTGTTCGCGACCTTCGCGCGCGCCTTCTTCGCCGACGAGGCGCGGCTCAGCATGGCCGAGCTCGTCAAGAGCTTCCACTTCTACTTCCTGAGCCACGACGGGGGTCTGCTCTACGCCTACCCGACGGGCGACTACCGGCGCACCGTCACCGACCCCATCGCGCGCTACCTCGCCGAGCGGGGCACGCGCATCGAGCTCGGCGCACCCGTCGATCGCATCGGCCACGACGGCCGGCACTTCACGGTCCGCGGCGAGCGCTTCGACGACGTCGTGCTGGCCACGACCTCGGTCGGCGCCCGTGCCATCGCGCTCGCCTCGGACGATCTCGCCCGCCGGGCGCCCGACCTCGTCGCCGGGCTCGCGGCGCTCCGGCCCTCGCAGCGCTACGCGGTCCACCGGCTCTGGATCGACCGGGACGCCCGCTCCGACGTGCCCGTGTTCGTCGCGACCGAGCGGCGCGCGGCGCTCGACTCGGTGAGCTTCTACCACCGCATCACGAAGGAGTCGGCGGCCTGGGTCGAGGCGCGCGCCGGGGGCGCCGTCCTCGAGCTCCACAGCTACGCCCTGCCCGACGAGCTCGAGGACGGGCGCATCCGCCGCGCGCTGCTCGACGATCTGTTCCACTACTTCCCCGAGCTCGCCGGGATGCACGTCGTCCACGAGCACCTCGAGGTGCGGGCCGACTTCACGGCCTTCCACGTCGGCATGGGGGCCGGCCGCCCGGGTTACCGCACGCCCGTCGAGGGGCTCTACCTCGCGGGCGACTGGGTCGATCTGCCCTTTCCCGCGATGCTGATGGAGGCCGCCTACAGCTCGGGACTCGTGTGCGCCAACGCCATCCTCGAGCGGGCCGGCGCGCGCGCCCACCGCGTGACGAGCGTGCCGCCGCGCGGCATCCTGGCGCGCCGCAAGAAGACCGCGGCCCCGGCGCTCGGCGTGCCGGCCCGCGCGCCGGGCGTCGCCGCCGCCGGCCCCGCTCCGGGGTGACGCCGGCGGCGCGCGCCTGCTAAGAAGGCGCCGTGGCACACGAGTTCGTCTTCACCATGCACGGGGTGCGCAAGGTGCACCCCCCGAACAAGGAGGTGCTGAAGCACCTCACGCTCGCCTTCCTGCCCGGCGCGAAGATCGGTGTGCTGGGCCACAACGGCGCCGGCAAGAGCACGCTGCTCCGCATCATGGCGGGCGTCGACAAGGACTTCATCGGCGAGACGCGCACGGCCCCCGGCATTCGCATCGGCTACCTGCCGC
>JACRDA010000131.1 GCA_016212965.1 Myxococcales bacterium | reverse complement strand
CGCCTCCACGCATGCCGAGCGCGCGCTGTGGCAGCTACTTCGCGGCCGACAGCTCGAGCACGCCAAGTTCCGACGCCAGCAACCGCTGGGCCGCTTCATCGTCGACTTCTTCTGCGAAGCAGCTCGGCTCGTCGTAGAGGTGGATGGCGGCTACCACGACGACCCCAGCGTCGCTGCTCGCGATGCGGCCCGCGACGCCTTGCTTCGCGCTGCAGGCCTCACGGTCCTGCGCCTCCCCAACGAACAGATCCTCCTCGACCCCGAGCGCGCACTCGACCGCATCAGCCAACTGCTCCGAGCGCCTCGCCGACGCGGCGCCACGCGCTAGCGCGCTTCGTTTTCCGACCGCCAACGACGAAAGCCGTCGACATGGACCACCCCCTCTCCTCCGGGACCTCCGGGAGAGGGGGCCGGGGGGTGAGGGAAATATTCTGGTCCGGATGCCGCCTGCTTCTTCGGCAGGAGTCCAGGGCCACTCGACCCCGGATCTCACAACGACCGGTTCGTCCTGCTCGGGCCCTCAGATCTCGCTCAGCATGACCGCGATCGCCGCGTCCTCGGCGAGCGCCGGCGCGCCCCGCGCCGCGACGACGAAGTGCCGTTTCTCGACGTCGAGGGTGCCCGTGTAGGGCCCGGCCTTGGTCTTGTCGGGGATGCCGAGCTTCGCCAGGGCCTCGGCGTTCACGTCGGGCGCGACGGGCGCGCCGAACGCCGCGTCGCCCTTGACGATGAAGACGTACACGAGCGGGATGGCGCGGTTCGCGCCCTCTTGCTCCTTCGTGAGCTCGCGGCGCGCGTCGTCCTCGAGGAAGCGTGCGTAGACGCGCAGGGACCAGCCGGACACGAAGCTGCCGCGCAGCTCGCCGTTGGCGACGACCGGGTGGCCGACGACCCACTCGAGGTCCGGCCCGACGTTGACGCCGCGCAGGGCGTCCCAGTGCCCGAAGGTCTCGTTCAGGCCGGCGGTGGCGACGGCGAACTTCTTGGCCTCGGGCACCGCGTCGACGAGGGATTTCCCGGCCGCCAGGTCGGGATCGCCCTCGCTGCGCTGCACCACTCCCTTCGTGTCGACGAAGAGGAAGAAGGTGCTCTTCGCGTAGCTCAGGTCCCGCACCGAGCCGCGCGTCTTCTGGAGCGCACGCCGCAGGCCCTCGAGGTCCGCGCCCGGGTCGGCGGGCAGCAGCCGCGCGAGCTCGGCGGCGCCCTGGGGCAGGCCGTCGCGCACCTGCTTCGTGTCGCGCTCGACGAGCGGCAGGAGCCGCTCGACGATGCTGTCGGCCTTGGCCATGGCCTTGTTGTCGTCCCCCTTGCAACCGAGGCCCGCGGCGAGCGCGGCGACGGTCAGGCCGACCACGATGACGGCTCTCGCGTTCACGACACACCTCTCTCGGCGGTGGGGCGCCGGGTTCATGCGTTGGCGGGACCGTTCTACCACGGCCGGGGCGCGCCGCCCGGTCCGTGCGGCGAGCTCAGAGCAGCGCGGGCGCCACGAACACGATCTCGACGCGCTCGTTGCGGGCGTGGTGGGCGCTCGCGGGGTCCACCAGCGGCGCCGCGGTGCCGGCCACCTCGACGCGCCCGCCGGGCCCGCCGAGCGCGCCGAGCACGAGCGCGCCCCGCGTCCGCCACGTCTCCAGGTCCTTGTCGGCGGGCGCGCGGTCCTGGTGCCGCCCGACGCCCACCGGGCCCGGGTGCGCCGCCGCGATCGCCGCGAGCTCGGTGAGGGCGGCGCGCCCCGCGGGGCTCAGGGCGTCGCCGGCGAAAAGGCTCTCGAGCGTCACCACCACACCGCGCTCGTCCCGGCGCGGCGACCCGCGCCGCAGCGCCGAGACCGCGGTGAGGAGCCGGTCCGCGGCGCCGCTCGTGCCCGCGCCGGTGGTGGCGTCGGCGTTCGCGTGGCGCACCGCCGCGAGCGCTCCGAGGCAGGCCGCGCGCACCCGCGTCGCCTGGTCGATCGGCGCGGCGGGCGGCGGGCTCGCGAGGAGCGCGTCGAGCGCCGCGAGCGCCGCCTCCGCGCTCGCGAGCTCCGCGGGCACGGCGGCTCCCGCCGGGGTGGCCGCCTGCAGCATGCGGGCGGACGTGCACAAGAGGCGCGCTTGCAGCCGCAGCGTGGCCGTGGCGCGTGCGCGTGCCGCCTCGCGCTCGCCGGACGCCGGCCCCGACGGCACGATGCTCTCGGCCTCGCGCAGCGCCTCGAGCCGCGCCTCGAGGGCCGTGACGTCGGCCGCGAGCGCCTGCTCCTCGGCGTGGAGCTTCGCGAGCTCGGCCGTGCCGCGCCGCTCGTCCTCTTCGGCCGCGACGCGCTGCTCCTCGGCGCGCGCCGCCCGCGCGAGCGCGACCGCCTGCTCGTAGGCCGCGAGCGCCTGCTCGCCCAGGATCTGCGCGCCGGCGAAGTCGTCGTCCGCGAGGGCCTGCTCGGCCGCGGCGAAGAGCTGGTCCGCGTGGGCCCGTGCCGTCGGCGCGCGCTCCGCGGCCTGGGCCGCGGCGGGCGAGCTCTTCACGCGATCGAGCTCGGCGAGCACGTCCGGGGGTGGGATCGGCGCGCAGCCGACGACGAGACACGCGCCGAGCAGCCCGAGGCCGCGGCGAGCGCGGCGCGGCTCAGGGAGCGTGGCCACCGTTCGCGCCTTTCGGTCCGGGCTGCTTCGGTGCGGGCTGCGGCGCGCCCGGCGTCGGTCCCTTCGGCTGGGGTGCACCCTTCTTGCCCGCTGCCTTGTCGAGCCGGGCGCGCTCGGCATCCGCCGCCGCTCCGCTGCGCGCCCGGGCGGTCTGCTCGGCGCGGGCGATCTCCGCGAGCAGGCTCAGCTTGTGCGCCTGGTGCTGGGTCAGCACGTCGCGCGTGCGCTCGAGCTTCTGCTGGAGCGCCGAGGCGCGGCCCGCCACGTCGCGCGACGCGCGCTCCGAGCGCACCGCGCCGAGGAGCGCGCGGCCGGTCTCGAGCCACTCGTCGACGAGGCGAAAGAGCATCGGTGCATGCCGGCCGTCGCCGCTCGCTGCGGCGCCTCGCGCGCGCTCGATGGCGCGGCGCCCTTCGCCGACCGGACGCGCGAGCACGGCGGGCGTCAGGCCCTCCGCTTGCGCCTGCCCCTCGAGCTCGGTGAGCGAGCCCTCGAGGGCCGCCGCGCGCGCCGCGACGTCGGCGGGCTCCCCGATCGCCTGCGGTACGGCGGCCGGCTGCGGCTCCGCGGCCGAGGCCACCGGGCCGAGCGCCAGGAGCCCGAGGCAGAGCAGCGTCGCGAGGGGGCGGACCATGATGGGGGGCGAGCCTGCGGCCGCCGCGCTCGAGGTCGGCGGCTCGATCGTGCGAGGCGTAGCACGGACGCCCGGGGGCGCACCGAAAAGCGTGGCCCCGGCGCCGGCCCGTCGTGCGGACGGGTCGCGGGTCGCGACCGCCTCGAACTCGGCCCGCGCCCGCGGCCCGCCCTAGGATCGCCGCACCGTGAGCAACGACGAGCCAAGCGAGGGAGCGGGGGCCGGCGGGGAGCCCCTCCCGCCCGAGGGCCTCCGGGCCACGATCACGCAGTGCTTCGCGGCCGGACGCCCCCCGCGCGAGCCGCGTCCGGTGCTGCCCCTCGAGGGCGAGGTCGTGGGCGGGCACTACCGCCTCGTCGAGCTGCTCGGCGAGGGCGCCTTCGGGCGCGTGTACCGCGCCGAGCGCACCGACGTGCCCGAGCACCGGGTCGCGCTCAAGCTGACGACGCGCGCGGCGCTCGCGGGCCGCAACGTGGAGCGCGAGCTCGTCATGCTCGCGGCTGCCGGTCACCCGAACGTCGTCCAGCTGAAGGATCACGGGCTCGCCGACGGGTACGTGTGGTTCACGATGCCCCTGCTCGAGGGCGAGACCCTGAGCGCGCGGCTCGCGCGCGGCCCGCTCGGCCTGCGTGAGGCCCATGACATCTTCCTGCCCATCGCGCGCGGCCTCGAGGCCCTGCACGCCGCGGGCCTCCGCCACCAGGATCTGAAGCCCGACAACGTGTTCCTGGCGCGCTTCGCCGGGCGCGTGCACCCGGTCATCCTCGACCTCGGCGTCGCCGTGGAGTGCGATTCCTCGTTCGTCGCGGGCACGGTGCTCTTCGGCGCGCCCGAGCAGGTCGTGGCGCTGCTCGGCACGCCGGGCGGGCTCCCGCTCTCCGACCGCATGGACGTGTACTGCCTCGCGGCGACCCTGCTCTACGCCCTGGTCGGGCCCGCCAACTTCCCGGGCGAGGACGCGAGCGGGCGCGACGAGCTCGCCGCCGCGTTCCGGGAGCGCGAGCAGGCGCCGCTCCGCCCGGACGCGCTGCCGGCGTTGAAGGGCGCCCCCCGCGCGCGGCTCGCGGCGGCGCTCGGGCGCTGGTTGCGGCACGCGCCAGGCGAGCGGCCGAGCGCCGGCGAGCTCGCCCTCGAGCTCGGCGTACTGCTCGCGCAGGACGAGGAGCGCGAGCTCGGTCGCCAGCGCGCCCTCGAGCGGCAGCGCGTGGCGCTCGTGCGCTTGCGCTTCGGCGCCGCGGCGATGCTCGCGGCGGCGCTCGGCGTCGGGGCCTACGCGTACTCGAAGCGCGAGACCCTGCGGCTCGCGGACGAGCTCGCGGCGGCGCGCCGCGAAGGCGCGCGCTCCTTCGGCGAGCTCGACACCTGCACCGCGGCCCACGCGCTCGCGGCGCGCGATCTCGGCACCTGCGCCACGG
>JACRDA010000130.1 GCA_016212965.1 Myxococcales bacterium | reverse complement strand
GCGCTCGCTCGCGGGGGCCTCGGGGCGCGAGCCGTCGCTCGTGCACGTGCTCGTCGCCTGCCTCGCGAGCCCCGACGCGGGCACGCGCCGCGCGCTCGAGGAGCTCGGCGTCGAGCCGAGCGCGCTCGCGGCCGCGCTCTTGCTCGCGAAGGTCGAGCTCGCGGGCGCGGCGGCGCTCGGGGCGCGCGCCCTCGAGCAGACGGTCGAAGCGTGGGTGACCCAGCCGCTCGCCGCCGGCATGGTCGACGGGCGCTTCGAGCGCGGCAGCGAGGTCTGCGCGACCGTCGTCGACGGGCGCGTGACGCTCGTGCGGGCGGGCTGAGTCGAGCTCGGCAGTCCGGCTGTCCCAGCTGCGACGCCGCGTCTGTCCCTTCGCTTCGCGCGCGCCGGCGCTACCCTCGGCTCCATGACCCGCGCGCCCTACCTCCACGTGAGATTCCAGCCCTCCGGCTCGCGCCGCCGCGTCTCCGCCGACGACATCGTCCGCACGCTCGTCGCCGAGGCCGCCGCCGGCCATCTGCCACCGGGCTCCCGCTTGCCCCCCGTGCGGGCGCTCGAGCACGAGCTCGGCATCTCGAAGAACACCGTGCAGGCTGCCTACGACGAGCTCTGTGCGCGGGGTGTGCTCGTGAGCCGCGAGCGCGACGGCGTGTTCGTGGCCGACGGCCCCGGGCGACGCGAGATGGCGCGCGCGGGGGCCGCCGAGGCGGGCCCGCCCGCGCCGAAGACGCCACCCGCGGCGCGGCTCCGGGAGATCCCGTTGAGGCAGAACCGCCCACCCACGGGCGACGCGCTGCGCCTCGACATGGTGTTCGTCGATCCGGATCTGTTGCCGCGCGAGCGCATCGCGGAGTGCTTCCGCTCGGTGCTCCACGTCCCGGGCCTGCACCGCTTCTACGACGCGCAAGGCTACGCGCCCTTGCGCGAGGCGATCGCGCGGCGCCTGCGCGCGCGCGGCATGGACGTCGTGGCGGACGACGTCGTCACCACCACGGGCTCGCAGCAGGCGCTCGACGCCGTCTGCCGCGCGCTCGCGACCCGGCGCGTCGCCTGCGAGAACCCCGTCTACCCGTACGCCACGGCGCTCTTCCGCTCGCTCGGCGCGGAGCTCGTCGGCCTGCGACTCGATCCCTTCGAGCCCCTCCCGCTCGAGGAGTGGGGCCGCGTGCTCGCCGCCGCACGACCGGAGCTCTTCTACACCATCACCTCCTTCCACAATCCGACGGGGCGCTCGTGCTCGAGCCACGAGCTCACGGGCATCCTCGCGCTCGCGAGCGACCTCGACTTCGCGCTGCTCGAGGACGACTGGGGCTCGGACATGCTGTCGCAGGGCGAGTACCGCCCGAGCCTGCGCGCGTTCGGCGGCCGCAACGTGCTCTACGCCAACTCGTTCACGAAGAAGCTGCTGCCGAGCCTGCGGATCGGTTTCGTGGCGGGCGACGAGCGGAGCGTGCCGGCCATCATCGCCGCCAAGCGCGTCGCCACGCTCGGCAATCCGACGCTCATCGAGGCCGCGCTCGCGGAGCTGCTCGAGCGCGGCTACTACGACACGCACCTCACGGCGATGCAGCAGGCGCTCGACGCGCGCTACACGCGCTGCCTCGAGCTACTCGACGAGCGCATGCCCGCGGGCGTGCGCTGGACGACGCCCGGCGGCGGTCCGCTCTTGTGGCTCGAGGTGCCGCGGAGCGTGGACCTCGACGCGCTCGCCGCGCGCCTCGCCGAGCGCCAGGTGGTCGTCGCGCCGACGCCCCTGGCCTTCCAGGGCGAGCCCCACTTGCACGGCCTGCCGCTGGGCTACGCCTTCCTCGACTCCGAGCGGCTCGCGCGGGCGCTCGAGATCCTCGGCGCCGAGCTCGGGCGCGCGCTCGGCTCGGCCGCGGCCGGCGCGCTCGCCTGAGCCCCGCCGACGCGGAACCGGGCGCGCTCTGCGCCGGACGGGCCCGTCACGCTCGTACGCGCGGGCGGAGCTTGACGAGCGGCCTTCAGGTAGGAAGTACTCCTACCATGACCGCACGGGCCGCGAAGGTCGCGATCAGCGTCGATGGCGCCGTGCTCCGGCCGTCGCCGGCCCGGGTCAGCGGTCCTTCATCTCGAACACGATGCCGCTCGCCGTCTTCATGGTGTTGGAGAGCGAGTTCGCCGCCGTGACCGGCGAGGGCGTCTCGGGGTTCGGCACGGCGCCGACGATCATGGGCCGGTCGGGATCGCCGTCGACGAACGCGAGCGCCACCTCGACCCCCGGCTTCAACGGGAAGTGCATCCCGTACCCCGTGCCGGCGTGCGGCTGCAGCATGCGCACCGGGCGCGACGCCTTGCGCGTCCCGGGCGCCACCGTGTCATAGAGGAACTTCACCGTGTAGCGGCCGTCGTCGTCGATGCGCGCGTACTCGGCCGGCGGCAGATCCGGCGCCTGCTCGACGATTCCCGTCAGCAGGCCGGGGATGCGCGGTCGCAGCGTTACGCGCGGCGGGCGGTAGCGCAGGCCCGCGTCGATGGCGCGGAAGCGGTTGGCGTAGGCAGGCTCGTCCCCGCCTCCGTGCATGGCGACGCTCTGCACGAGGTCGTGGTCCACCTCGACCACGAGGAGGCGCCGATCTTCGCGCGCGCCGTGCCCCTCGAGCCGGAAGGTCGCGCCAGCGTAGAGCTCGCTCGCGTCCGACCGCCCGCTGTACTCGACGCGCGTCGCCTCGCGTTCTTCGGCGCGGATGCGCGCCATCTGTTGGCCCTCGGCCCGGGTCTTGTAATGCGTGCCGTACTCGATGACGCCGCCGGCGAACCCGACCTCGGAGGCGTAGCTCGCGCCGAGGTCGATCTGCGGCGTGCGGTAGTTGTAGTCCTGCACGAGGTAGTTCGCGGGGATGAGCTTCGACCGCGCCACGAGCTCGAACACGCCGCGCGCCTCGCCCCGCAGGCGCAGCGGCAACGACTCACAGCCGACGGGCGGGCGAAAGCCGTCGCCGTCGGTGACGACGAGGCACTCGCGCTCGGCGTCGTGCCGGTAGAAGAGCGTCAGGCCGTAGTGCTCGGCGAGCCGCGAGACGAACGCGAGGTCGCTCTCGCGGTACTGCACCACGAACTCGCGGGGGGGGTAGCTACCGCTCAGGCGGAACTCGACGTCCGGGCCCGCGAGCTGCACCTGCTCGAGCTTCTGCCGCAGGATGTCCGGGATGGAGACATCCATGTAGATCTCCTGGATCTCGACCAGCGACAGGCGGAAGGCGCGCGGCACGAGCCGCAGCCGGTAGCTGCGCGTGTCGGCCTCGCTCTCGATGGGCTCCGCCGCCTCCGCGATCATGCCGTGGAAGTGCCGCACCGGCTCCCCGGCGCGCTCGAGCACGATCGCGACCTCGCGGCCGAGCAGCTCCGTCGCCTGCGGCGAGCCGGCGCGCTCGCCCACCGCCTCGATCTCGAGCTCGAACGGGCGTCCCAGCGTCTCCCGGCCGCGCAGCCGCCGGATCTGCAGCGGCGCGAAGGAGTCGGACGTGAAGCGGGCCTCGATGCTGTCGGTAGCGCTCACGCAGGCGAAGTCAGCAGACCACTCCGGCAGCGTCAAGCGAAACACCGCACCCGCCCCGGCGCGCGGCTTGCTCGCCGTGCCTTTACCGGCGCAATCGGGCGCGGTAGCGTCGGCGCCGTGGGCGACTACTCGAAACAAGCCGACAAGTACGCGCTCCTGCTCGTGCCCGACTACGACTCGCAGAAGGCGGGCTCGCAGCGCAGCTACAGCTCGCTCGGCGCCACGCCGGCGAGCGCGAGCGCGGGCGGCACGACCTGGGCGGCGTTCGAGGGTTTGACCAAGGGCGCGCGCGACCACACCGACGGCGATCGCGTCGACACGACGCAGGGCCGCGACCTCGAGGTCATCGGCGGCAACTACGAGCTGCACGTGCGCGGTACGAACGCCCCGACGGCGTATGGCGCGAGTAGCGCGACCGCCGAGAAGACGACCTTTCGCGACGACGACGAGGCCTTCGTGCGCCTCGGCGCGCAGGCCGACCCCCGCTTCCCGGCCAGCGGTACGGGCACCGTCACGCTCCCCGCAGGCGAGGCGTCATGGCCCTCGCCACACCTGCCGGCGTACCTCGGCCTCGCCGACGACGCGCAGAAGAAGACGGAGATCGAGGCGGCCATCAAGCAGATGAAGGAGCGCTCGCCGCGCATGCCCTTCACCTGGGAGGATCACGCGTCGGGCCACCGCATCTCGACGACGGGCGGCGACAAGATCGAGATCATCAAGGGCAAGAACTTCACGCACGTGCTCGGCGCCGACGACTTCGACGTGTCCGAGGGCGAGCTGCAGATCGGGCGCACCGGCCCGAACCCGAAGGCCTACACGGGGCAGACCGTCCCGGCAGCCGAGCGGGGCACGAAGAAGCCCTACGTCGTCGAGCGCAGCTGGGCGAAGCGCTCGTTCTCCGAGAGCTGGTTTGGCGAGGCGCGCGAGACGCCCCCGAGTAAGCTCGGCCTCGACGCCGAGGTCACGAAGCCGGTCGACGACGCCGTGTGTGGCGACGGCGAGTCGGTCGAGTACGTCTACGCGACCAAGCTGAAGTCGTACTCCGGCGCCAGCGCGGCGCGCATCGGCCAAATCTACGAAGAGACCTGGGCCGACAACACGACCTCGGTGAGCGACGTCACGTCGGTGAACGAGACGAGCACCATCAAGGACTCCATCTCGACGACGACCATCAACGGCTTCGCCGGCTCGACGACGACGCTGAACGGGACGCAGAACGACAACACCCACGGCCCGGGGAACCTCGTCGAGACGACCGCCGTCGGGACGCACACCGAGACCGAGGCGACCGGCGTCCACACCGAGTGGCACTTTGGCGCAATCCATGGCGAGTTCGAGGTCGGTCTGCTGCACCTGGCGTTCGAGGCGAGCGCGGCCAGCGTCGAGCTCACGCTCGCCGGCATCCACTTCGAGCTCGAGCTGTCGGAGCACTGGGAGCTCGACATCGGCGAGAAGTGGGAGATCAAGGGTGCCTGCCACTCGGTCGAAGCCTTCAAGGACCTCTATTTTGCCAAGAAAGCGGAGGCCGGCCTCACCTCGAGCAAGACGTGGCTGAGCGCCCAGTGGACGGCCCTGAAGACCAAGCTTGGCGTCTGAGCGCGGAGTTGGACGCGTGCTCGTCAAGAACCTGACTCCCTACCTCCACGCGACCAAGCTCACCTCGCGTCGCCCGCCGCGGCCCGAGATGATGCTGGTGGTCAAGGGCACGTTCGCGCTCGCCGCGAGCGGCGTGCTAGAGCCGCTCGAGGATCAGCCCCCGCTCACGGCCGAGACGTACGCCGACGACGACGTGGAGCGCGCCGGCGAGTGCCTCTATCCGGGGGACTTCGCGGACTTCAAGCTGCGCGCCGAGGTCATGTTGCGCGGCGCGTGCCACCCGCCCGGTGAGCGCGCCGTGAGCGAGTGCAGCGTGCGGCTCGCGCTCGGGCCGGTCGACAAGTCCTTGCGCGTCGTCGGGCCGCGGGTGTGGACCGACAGCCTGCTCGGCAGTCCCACGACCGAGCCCAAGCCGTTCCGTCGCATGGACCTCTCCTACGCCAACGCCCTCGGGGGCTCGCGCCTGCCCGCGAACCCGGTCGGCAAGGGCTACAAGAGCGACGAGGCGCCGAATGTCGAGCACGCGGAGGAGCCGCTGCGCTCGCGCTCGCACCGGGCCCGGCCTGCGAGCTTCGCGCCCGTGAGCCCGGGCTGGCCGGAGCGCGCCGCCAAGGTGGGCAAGGAGTACGGCAAGCGCTACCGCGCTGAGCGCGCGCCGTACTACGCCGAGGATTTCGACTGGAGCTACTTTCAGGCAGCGCCGGTCGACCAGCAGGTCGACGGCTTCCTGCGCGGCGACGAGCTGCTCGAGCTCGACAACCTGCACCCGAGCCTCGGGCGCGTGCGCGTGCGGCTGCCAGGCGTGCGTGTGCGAGCATTCGTGAACGACGTCGAGCAGAAGCTGCGCGAGGTCGTGATGCGGCTCGACACCGTGTTCGTCGACGGCGACAAGAGCGAGGTCGTGCTGCAGTGGCGCGGTGTCGAGCCGGTGGCCGAGCCGGACTTCCTCGACGTGAAGACGGTGCTCGTCGCGTCCGAGCCGCTCGCGTCCGAGCCGCTCGCGTTCGCGCACTATCGGGCGTTGCTGCTCGAGTTCGAGGACGATCCGGTCGGCCTGAAGAAGCTCGCGCCACCGGGGATGCCCTGGTTCTTCGACCCCGCGGCGCGCCCGGCCGCGCCCGAGCCCGAGCCCGGCGTCGACACGGCGTACGCACCGCTCGTGAAGAAGCTCGACGCTCTGCCCGACGCGCAGCGCGCGCACGTCGTCGGCGCCCTGAAGGCCGTCGGGGCACCTCCCCCCGAGGCGCGGGCCGCGATCGCCCAGGCGCTCGCGCGCGAGTCGTCGGGGAGCCCGCCGATGCCGTTGCCACGCAAGCCCGGCTCGCTGCCCAGCCCCGGCCTGAAGCGCAAGATGCGCGGCGTGCTCGCCCAGGTCGAGAAGATGAAGGCGAGCTTCGCCGGGCGACAGCTGTCGCCGGAGGCGGCGCAGAAGCTCGCCGAGCTCGAGAAGCTGCCGTTCGACCCGCGCTGGAAGCAGGTCGACCCGCGCTACGAGCCGCCGCTCGAGCCCGTCTCGACCGCCGAGCCGGGGCCGCGGCGCGACCTCTCCGAGCAGGACCTCCGCGGGCGCGACCTGCGCGGCATCGATCTGAGCGGCGCCAACCTCGACGATGCGCTCCTCAGCCATGCAGACCTCTCGGGCGCGACGCTCGTCGGGGCGAGCCTGCGCGGGGCCGTGCTGTGGAAGACGAAGCTCGCCGACGCCGATCTGTCGGGCGCCGATCTCACGCAGGCGAACGCGGCCGCGGCGGTCGCGCCGCGCGTCATCCTGCGCGGCGCAGTGCTCGAGCTCGGGTTCTTCGAGGGGGCCGACCTCACCGGGGCCGACCTCGGGGGCGCTACGGGCGAGTACCCGGTGTTCGCGAAGGCCGAGCTGGGCCGGGCCAAGCTCGCAGCGGCCGCGCTCCCGCACGCCGACTTCACCGAGGCGGGGCTCGAGCGCGCGAGCCTCGTCGGGGCGTCGCTCCCGCGGGCCACCTTCGAGGGCTGCCGGGGCAGGGGGCTCGACCTCTCGGACGCCGACCTCACGAACGCGCGCTTCCAGGGGGCGGACCTCAGCGAAGCGCGCCTGGTGGGCGCACGCGCGGCGCGCAGCTACTGGGCCGAGGCGCGCCTCGACCGCGCCGACTGCAGCGATGCGCGCCTCGACGACGCGCACCTGCCGCAGATCGTGGCCACCGCCGCGAAGTTCACGCGCGCGAGCGCGCGAGGCGCGCGCTTTTACCGCGCAGTGCTACTGCGCGCCGAGTTCGTCGACGCCGATCTGCTCGGCGCCGACTTCTGCCGCGCGACGCTCACGGACGCGCAGTTCACGCGCGCGAACATCTACGACGGCAAGTTCCTCGAGGCGGCGGGCATTGGCTGCGATTTCTCCGGCGCGAACCTCGCGCGCTCGACGCTGGAGCCCACATGAAGCCGGATGCGCTCGAGGCTGCCGTTGCCGCTGGCAGGTCGCTCGCGGGGGTCGAGCTCGGTCCGCTCGACCTCTCGCGCCGCAAGCTCGCGGGCGGAAAGCTCGCCGGCGCGCGGCTGGCGCTCGTCGTCGCCCGCGAAGTGGATCTCTCGAACGCGGAGCTCGTCGGGGCGCAGATCGTGAGCTCGAGCTTCGATTCCGCTCGGCTCGTCGGGGCCGACCTGTCGCAGGCGAAGCTGCGCGAAGTCGGACTGCGCGGTGCCGCCCTCGCCGGCGCGAAGCTTGTCGGGGCCACGCTGACCCGGGTCGATCTCACGGGCGCGAATCTCACGGGCGCGGATCTCACGGGCGCGACGCTGGTCGAGCCGTGCCTCGCGGGCGCCGTCCTCGCGGGTGCGAAGCTCGTCGGGACGCGGCTGCTCGCGGCCGACCTGCGCGGCGCCGACCTCTCCGGCGCGGAGCTCGAGGGCGTGCTCGCCACGGACGCGAAGCTCTCGCGTGCCGTGCTGCGCGGCGCGCGCCTCGTTCGCAGCGCGCTCCCCGGGGCCGATCTCCGCGGCGCCGACCTCTCGGACGCGGAGCTCGACGGCGTCGTGCTCGTCCGCGCCGATCTCCGCGGTGCGCGCCTGCCGAAGAAGATCGTGAAGACCGCCTTCGTCGAGGCGCGCCTGAGCCACCTCGACGCAAAGGACGGCGAGCTCGACCCGACGCTCGAGGGCGCCGACGCCGGGCCGGTCGATCTCGAGGACGCGGATCTGCGCCAGAGCGTGCTCTCGGGCCTGTGCCTGCGCGGCGCCAACCTGCGCCGCACGACGCTCGAGCTCTGCAGCCTCGACGGCTGCGATCTGCGCGGCGCCGACTTCGGGGGGGCCGACATGCGGCGCGCCATCCTCGCGCGCGCCGACCTGCGCGGCATCGACCTTGCGGGCCGGAACCTCGAGATGGTTTCGTTCATCGGCGCCGACCTGTCGCAGGCCAACCTCGCCGGGGCGACCCTCTTCATGTGCATGATGCAGGACGCCAAGCTCGTCGGGGCGACGCTCGCGGGCGCCGTGCTGCGGTCGACCTTCCTCACCGACGCGCTCCTCGACGGGCTCATCATCGAGCGGGCCGCGTTCCGCGGTATGGACTTCGACGAGGTCGATCTGCGCTCGCTGCGACTGCGCGGCTTGACGCTGCACAAGTGCTCCTTCGTCGACGCCGAGATGTCCGGCATGGACCTCGCGGGCTGCGACCTGTCCGGCTCCGATTTCACGCGCGCACGGCTCGGACGGGCCGTCTTGCGCGGCGCCGTGCTGCGCGAGGCCAACCTGTCGACCGCGCACCTCGAGGGCGCGGATCTGTCGGAGGTCGACGGCAAGGCGGCGTACTGCGGCGAGGCACGCCTGCGGGGCGCCAAGCTCTCGCAGGGCCTGTGGCGCTTCGCCACCTTCACGAAGGCCGATCTGCGCCACGCCAACTTCGCCGCGAGCGACCTGCGCGAGACGCTTTTCGTCGAGGCGGCGGCCGGGGGGGCGTCGTTCCCGGGCGTGCGTCTCGGCCACGCGGATCTGTCGCACGCGGACGTGCGGCGGGCGGACTTCAGCGGGGCCGACCTGTCTTCTGCGAACCTGCACGGCCTCCGCGACGAGGGCGCCGAGTGGCGCGACGCCAGCCTCGCGACGGCGCGCCGCACCGACCCGGACCGTCGCGCGGCCGAGCTCTTCCAGCCTCCGCCGCGCCCGCGCGGCTAGCGTGGCCACTACGAAGGAGAAAACGAGCGTGTCGAACGTCACCGTCCTGCGCAGCGAGCGTCCCGAGCCCGCACAGATCCAGCCCTATCTCGGACCCGGCACGGTCGAGACCGTGGAGGCCGGCGCGCTCTCGCTGCGCCTGTCGAGCGGCGCAACGGTCCGGGCCGTTCTCGCCATGCCGATCCCGTACGCCGCGTGCGTGGGCGACGTCATGCTCGTCATCGGCAACCCGGACGGCCACTACGTCATCGGCGCGCTGTCCGGCACCGGGCGCGCCGTCCTCGAGCTGGCGGGCGCCGTGGACGTGCGCGCTGTCGGCGGGCCGCTGCGCCTGCAGAGCGACCAGGCCGTCCTCATCGACGCGCCCGAGGTCGAGCTGCGTGCGAGCCGCCTGCGCACCGTGGCCGAAGCGGCGATCCAGAAGCTGGGCTCGCTGCGCCAGCTGGTGACCGAGCTCTGGAGCGTGCATGCCGGGCAGATCCATTCCGTCGCCGACGGCGCCTCGGTGGCGCAGGCGGACACGACGGCGATCGTTTCGCGCGGCAAGGTGACGCTCAACGGCAAGGCGATCCACCTCGGCTAGGGAGCCGAGCGACGACTGGAGCCCACATGCTGCCAGCTTCCAACCGCGGCGCCGGGATGAACCTTGGGTTCCCCGACGTGTGCAACACCATCGTCGGGCCGGCGACCGCGCCCATCCCGTACCCCAACATAGCGATGAACGCCCAGGCGTCGGGCTTCTCGCCGACCGTCTCCGTCTCGGGGATGAACGCGCTCAACCAGGCGACCCAGATCCCGATGACCAGCGGCGACGAGGCCGGCACCGCACATCCGACGATCAAGGGCGGCAGTAGCTACACGCTGGGCAATCCTATCGTCTTCATCGACGGCATGCCGGCCATCAACCTCGCCTGCCCGACGACCGGCAACAACATGAACAACGCCGCCGGCGCCGTGCTGGTGCCGAGCATCACGACCGTCACCTACTGCGACGCGAGCCGTGCGGCGCCCGCGCTCGGCGAAGACGCAGCCCTCTCGGCGCACGGGCTCGTGCTCGTGTGGCCGCCCGAGGGCGAGAGGGGCGAGCCCACGGTCGCGCACGTGCGGCGCGGCAGTCGAGGCTTTCGCGCTGGTGTCGTCGCCGGCGATCGGCTGCTCGCGGTCGACGGCCGTGCGGCGACGACGCTGTGGCCCGACGAGCTGCTGCGCTGCCTCGACGGAGCGCGGGATCGCGCCCTCGGGCTGACGGTCGCCCGTGGTGCGTCCGGCGTGGCGCGCGAGCTCGCGTGTGTGCCCGGCTCATCCGATCGTCGCGCGGTTGCAGTCGAGCTGCTCGGGGACGCGGTCGGCTGCGTCGCGCTCCGCGCGGTGTCGGCCGAGGCTCCAGCGCTCGTGCACGCCGCGCTCGAGGAGCTCCGCGCCCGAGGCGCGCGCGCGCTCGTGCTCGATCTCCGCGGCAATCCTGGGGGCGAGCTCGACGCGCTCCTCGGCATCGCCGGCGAGCTCCTGCCGCCGGGCACAGCGGTTCTGCGCCTGCGAGACGCCGACGGCGACGAGGTCGTGCGCCGCGCCCGCGGGCGAGGGTCGTGCGACCTGCCGCTCGCCGTCCTCGTCGACCGCGGGACCGCCTCGGCCGCGGAGCTGCTCGCCGGCTCGCTGCAGGCGGCGCGCCGCGCGCTCCTGGTGGGCGAGACGACGCATGGCAAGGGCCTCGCGTTCGCGACCGAGGTCGAGCGGCGCACGTGGGTGGCGACCCATGCCGCGCGCGCCGAGCTGCGCCTCCCCGACGGTCGCACGGTGCACGGCGTCGGCGTGCGGCCCGACCTGGAGGTGCCGATGTGCGAGGCCGAGTGCGGAGTGGTCGCTCCCGGCGGCGGTGCCCTTTGGCCGGACGTGGCGCTCCAGTGCGCACACCGCGCCGCGCTCGGGGCTCGGGTCGGAGGGACGCGCGGGCGATGAGCGAAGAGCAGCAGAACGAGGAGCCGCACGTCGGCGAGCTGCCGAAGCTGCGCTGCCTCGGTGGGCGGCAGGTCGCAGCGGGCGTGCTCGCCGATCTCGCCAGGCTCGGAGCGCTGCCACCCGAGGCGCGGCGCAACCTGTGGGATGCGCTCGGGCCGACCCTGCCCGAGCCGATCCCCGCGGCGGCGAGCTCGGCCATCGAGGCCTTCCGCCTTCGGTACGAGGTCGTCGGTGAGGATCTCGCCGTCGGCCTCAAGGCGTGCCGCTACCTCGTGCGCGAGGCCGCGAAGCGCAACCTCGCTGCGCCCAAGCTGGCCGAGGACCTCGCCGTGCTCGACGGCGGCTCGGGCGCCCTCGCCGAGCTCTTGCTGCCCGGCTACGAGGTCGCCAAGGCGACGATTCGCGAGGTGCTCGTGCGTCGGGCGCTGCTGCGCCACGGCAAGACGCTTCTCGATGCCGAGTGGCGCGTCGACACCATGACGGTCTCGAATGAAGTGCTCGGCATGCGCGTGCCGGTCGCACAGCTGACGCTCCGCTACCACGAGCTCGGCCAGGCTCAGGCCGTGACGCTGCAGGTGCCCGCCTCGGTGCTGCGCAAGCTGCACGCCATGCTCGGCGAGATCCTGGCCGGCGGTGGCTCCTGACTCCCGGTGTCCGCTGCGGCGCCATCTCGAGACCGCGCCGGCGGTCCCCTCACTCGCTGCCCTGCGCCGGCTGGGTCCAGCGCGGATCGGCGAGGACGAGGCGCAGGCCGCGCGCGAGCGCGAGGCCCGGGGAGCGGCCGCCCGTGTCGGGCGCGGGCGGGCTCGCGCCGGAGCTCGCGGCATCGCCCTGTCCGAGCGCGAGCCGGATGGCGAGGGCGCGTGCGCCGGCCGGCGCGGCGGTCGCGGCCTGCGGAGCTTCCTTGGCGTGGCGGCCGTACCACTGGCCGGCCTCGTCGTAGATCCCGAGCGCGTGGTAGGCATCCGCGACGAAGAGCTCGGCCTCGGGGGCGAGCCCCGCCGTCGCGAGGCCGCGCGCGCTCGGATCGAGGAGCATCTTCGCCGTCGCGATCCCCTTGGCGGGCTCGCCGGCCGCGACGAAGGCGCGCGCCGCGGCGAGGAGCGCTCGGGCCACGTGCGGTCCACACACGGCCGCACCGGAGGCGCAGTCCGGGCGCAGATCGCGGTAGGCGTCGACCGCGTGGCGCGCTGCTTCGTCGCGGGCCGGGGGCGTCGTCGCGCGACCGAGCTCCTCGAGGCTGCGGCAGGCGGCCTCGCTCCGCGGCGTGGCGTGCGCCGCGGCGTCGCAGGGCTGCGCCTGGGTTGGGGGCGGTGCGAGCGGTCCCTCCGTGAGCTCGGGGGACGGCGCACCGACCGCCGCGCTCGCGGCGAGGGCGAGCGGCTCGCGTCGCGCGGCTGCGGCGAGCCCGCGCAGGGCATCGGCGTGGCCCGGCGCGAGGCCGAGCACCTTCGCGTACGCCGCCGCGGCTCCCTCGAAGTCGTGCAGCGCGCGCGCGGCTTCGCCCTTGCCGAGCCAGCCCGCGGCGCCGCTCGGAT
>JACRDA010000018.1 GCA_016212965.1 Myxococcales bacterium | reverse complement strand
GACGCTCGCGGCCGCGCTCGACGCGGCGGCCTGCGGCGCGGCGCTCGCCGAGCCGCTCGGGGCCGGCGTGCGGTCGCCGGCCGACGTCGTGACCGGGGCGGGGCCCGACGCGCTCCGGGCGCTCGACTCGCGGGGTGCGCTCGTCGTGCCGGCCCGCGCCGTGCCGTCCGCGCCGCTCGTGCACGCGGCAGAGAGCGCCGCCGCGAGCAGTGCGTATCCCAGGGTGCGGCCTCGTTCGTGCTTCGAGCTCAAGGCGCCATGGTACACCGCATCGGCGCCACGGCGCGTGGCGACGCGGCGGGATGGGGCGTATCCTCGGGGCATGCTCCGGCGCGCGTGGCCGCTCGCCCTCGCCCTCGTGCTCCCGGTGGGCTGCAAGTCGGCGGGGTCGTTCGCCAAGGCTCTCGCCACGGCGGCGGCCTACACGGCGGTGACGCTCGCGGCGGCCGCCCTGGAGGACCTCGCCAACGGCACCTGTTACCGCGACAGCGCCTGCGCCGACGACGAGACCTGCGATCGCGAGAGCCGCCGGTGCGTGCCCGTCGCGTACGCCCCCCACCTGAGCCCGTTCGCCGGCTGTCGCGGCGACGAGCAGTGCGAGCTCGAGGAGCGCGAGGCCCACGAGGAGGACGAGCGGCTCCTGCGCGAAGCGGCGGAGCGGGCGGCGCTCGAGCCGGAGTGACCCGTCGCGGGCAGACCCGTCGCGGGCGGGCTCGCCCTGCCCCGCGCGCGCTCCCGGGCGGTGCGCGCGCCGGCGGCGTAGTAGAGTGAGCGCATGACCGTGCCCGAGCCGAGGCCACCGACCGCGCCGCCGAGCGACGACCCACGCGACTACCTCGCCCCGGGCACCTACGTCGACAGCGACCACCCCGAGATCGTCGCCTGGGCGCAGGCGCACGCCGGCGAGGGCACGGCGCTCGAGCGCGCGGTGCGGCTCTTCTACGCCGTGCGCGACGGCTGGCGCTACGACCCGTACTCGATGACGCTCGTGCCCGAGGACTACAAGGCGAGCCGCGTGCTCGGGCGCCGCAAGGCCTTCTGCGTGCCGAAGGCCGTCCTGCTCACGGCGGTGGTGCGCGCGGTCGGCATCCCGGCGCGGCTCGGCTTCGCCGACGTGAAGAACCACCTGACGAGCGACAAGCTCCGCGAGGTCATGGGCACGGACGTCTTCGCCTTTCACGGCTACGCCGACGTGTGGCTCGAGGGGGCGTGGCACAAGGCGACCCCGGCCTTCAACCGCGAGCTGTGCGAGCACTTTCACGTCCGGCCGCTCGAGTGGGACGGCCGGAGCGACGCGCTCTTCCACGAGTACAGCACCGACGGTCGCCGCCACATGGAGTACCTGCGCGACCGCGGGCGGCACTTCGATCTGCCGTTCGACGCGATGCTCGCCGCCTTCGGCGAGGTGTACAGCTTCCACAAGGCGGCCGTGCCCGAGATCCGCGACGAGCAGTTTCACGGGGCGTGAGGCGTGGACTCGAGCGCGTCGGCAGGCTGCGAGGGCTCGATGGCTCGCTCGGCCGCGGGGCTGGCTGCGCTCGCGGCGCTCACTGCGCTCACTGCGCTCGCGGGCTGCGACGCCACCCCCGAGCCGCCGCCCGTGCGCCGCGCCCGGTCGCCCGAGCGCCCGACGGCTGCGGCGGTCGCGAGCGGGGCGGCGGGGTGCATTCGCCTCGAGGACGTGAGCTTCTCCGAGTGCAACCCGCACCCGGGGCAAACGGACTACCCCGAGTGCTGGCAGTACTCGTTCATGCTCCACCCAGCGCCCGACGGCGGGGGTCCGGAGTGTCGCCCGCGGACGAGCGACTTCTTCATCACCGGTTACCCGGCCATCTCGGATCAGAAGCGGGTGGAGCTCGTCTACGACGGCGATCCACCGGTCCGGGCGAAGATCCTGGAGGTCGGGGTCGACGAGAGCCCGCTCCGCGACACCGTGCGCGGCGTGGGCCGCGAGCTCGGCACGCTCGTCCTCGAGGGCGGCGTCGTCACGGAGCTCCTGTTCGGGCCCGGGATGCCGTCGCACCTGCACAGCCGCTCGGTCGCCGCGTCGCCGCGTCCGTGACCCGGGCGTGCCGCCCAGCTCTCAGTCGACCGCGACGAGAAAATCGACGGGCGCGGCCGTGCCGAGCACGCCGAGCTCCGCGAGCTGCGTCGCGAGGGTCTCCCAGCGCTCCTTCGTCATCGCGCCGACGCCCCTGTCGACCGCGTCGCCGCCGACGATGAGCGGCTTCTGCGCGGCGGCGGCCGCGGCGAAGGTCTCGGCGTCCATCGCGCCGTTGAGCGCGGCCATCACCCGGTTCGTGGGGCCCGGCTCGGCGAGGTAGCTCGCCCAGCCGGCGCGCACGGCGCGCACGAAGGCACGCACGAGCTCGGGCTTGTTGCGCGCCGTCTCGGCGCTCGTGATGACGACGCCCACGTAGGGGTTGAAGCCCTCGTCGGCGACGAGGAACACCCTGGGGTCGCTGCCCTGCTTTTTCGCCGCGATGGGCTCGCTCGTCACGTAGCACTGCTGCGCGACGCTCGGATCGGCGACGAAGCGCGCGACGCCGCCGTCGTACGGCACGACCTTGGCGGTGAAGGCGCCGTACTTCTTCTTCAGGAACGCGGCGTAGGGCAGGCCCGGCTCGATGGCGAGCACACCGTCCTTCAGGAGATCGCCGATGCCCGTGGCGCCGCGCGAGGCGTGCGCCATGAGGCCCTGCGGCGAGGTCTGGAAGGTCGCGAAGAGCGGCACCACGAGCGCGCCCTTGTCGCGGGCCATGAGCACCTCGTCGGCGCCCGCGATGCCGAACTCGGCCCGGCCCGTGGCGACCATCTGCACGACCGGCACGCCCGCGCCGCCGCCCTGGATGTCGACCTCGAGCTTCTCCCGCGCGAAGGCGCCCGAGTCGCGCGCCGCGTAGAAGCCGCCGAACTCGGGCTCCGGCACCCAGTTGAGCGCGAGCTTCACGCGCTCGACGCCCCCGGCGCTGCCCCCGCCCGGCGACTTCGAGCAACCGAGCGCGAGGGCGAGCACGAGCGCGAGGAGCGCGAGGAGCGCGCGCCGCATGCGCGCCTTCCTGGCATGGTCGGGCAAACGGCGCTAGCTCGGAGCGCATGCTGCGCTTCTGGTCGCTCGCGCGCGCCCTCACGACGGTGAGCGCCGCGGCGGCGTTCCGGCGCGCCGCGCCGCTCTACTTCGGCATCGGCATCGCCGCGGCCGTGCTCTTCGCGGGCAACGGGCTCGACGCCGCGACCGTCGTCGCGCTCGCGGAACGCTCGTGGCCGGTGAGGCTCGGCCTCTGGGCGAGCTGGCTCGTGGCGCTGACCCCGCTCGCGCACACCCTGCTCGAAGATCCGGCGACGCGCTGGCTCCGCTCGCTGCCCGTACCGCGGAGCCACTTCTGGCTCGTGTGCGGCGTGCACCTCGCAGCGGCCGAGCTGCCCTGGACGATCCTCTGGGGCCGCGGTGGGGGCTGGCTCGCGGGCGCCGCGGCGACCGCGCTCGCCGTCGCGGCCCACGCACTCGTCGTCGCCCGTCCGCGCGGCGTGCTCGAGTGGCTCGCGGCCGCGTTCGTCGCCACCGCGATCGCGATCCCCGCAGTGCCGGAAGAGGGCGAGGGCCTGGCGACGCAGCGGCTCGCGATGCTGGTCGTCGGCCTGTGGGGTGCGCGCGTCGGGGTCGCGGCCGCGTTCGGGCGGGCCCCCGAGCACGATCGGCGCCGCGCGCGCCGCACCGTGGGCGGGCCGGCGCCGGTCGCGCTCGCGCTCGCGCACCTCGCCATGCTGCGCCGCGGGGAGGGGGCCACCCTCGGGCGCGGCACGGCGCTCACACTGCTCGGGAGCGCCATTGCGGCGCTCGCCATCCGCAGCAACGGCGTCACCTCCCTCGAGGGCCGGCTCGTGGTCGCGCTCGCCGCGATGGCGCTCCCGGTCGCGCTCGCGAGCGCCGCGCTCGCCCGACCCCTCTCGGCCGGGGAGCGCGCGGCGGACGGCTTTCTCGCGGCCCACGCCGCCGGCCCCGGCCTGCGCGCGCTCGCG
>JACRDA010000125.1 GCA_016212965.1 Myxococcales bacterium | reverse complement strand
CGGGGATGAGCGCGTCATCCAGGCCCGCAGTTCCCCGTCCGGGAACGCGCGGTGGGGATGACTCGCGCGCGCGGCGCTCATCGGCAGCGGCAGTTCCCGAAAGGGGAACGCCGGCCGGGGAGGTGCGCGTCATCCAGGCCCGCACTTCCCCGGCCGGGAACGCGCGGAGGGGATCACTCGCGCGCGCGGCGCTCATCGGCCGCGGCAGTTCCCGAAAGGGGAACGCCGGCCGGGGATGAGCGCGTCATCCAGGCCCGCAGTTCCCCGTCCGGGAACGCGCGGTGGGGATGACTCGCGCGCGCGGCGGTTCGGGGTTCGGCCCGGAGAGGGCGGGGGCGGGCGCGGGCGCGGGCGCGGGCGCGGGCGCGGGCGCGGGGGCGCGTTCCGCAACGTTACATTCGCTCGGGGCCACGGTAGCCTTGCATCGATGCGCCGGCACCGACTGTCGTGGCTCGCCGTCTTCACCCTGCTCGGGCTCGCGCCCCTCGCGCACGCCGAGCATCCGCAGTTCGGCGGCACCCAGCCGGGGGAGCTCACCCTGCTCGGCGCCTTCCAGGACGCCGACGGCTGCGCCGCGTGCCACGGGGGCGGCTACCAGGGGGACACGACCTTCCTGCCCTTCGACACCTGGGCCGGCACGATGATGGCGAACGCGGCCCGCGATCCGGTGTTCTTCGCCGCGCTCGCCATCGCCAACCAGGACGCGCCGCCCTTCGCGGTCGAGCACTGCGTGCGCTGCCACGCGCCGACGAGCTACGTGCGCGGGACCAGCACGCCCACCGACGGCTCGGCGCTCGACGCCGTCGATCGGCAGGGCGTCGGCTGCGACGTGTGCCACCGCGCGGTGCAGACGCCGGGGCCCGGCACGAGCTACCTCCACGGCGACGTGCAGCTCGTGTTCGCCGACGAGCAGGCGAAGCACGGGAAATACCCGGACGCGCAGTCGCCGGCCCATGCCGTCGCGGTCGACGACGGCGCCACGAAGGAGGACTTCTGCGCGCAGTGCCACATCGTGACGAACCCGGCGAACAACCTGCGCGACGCCGCCGGCAACGACCTCGGACAGGCCTTTCCGCTCGAGACGACCTTCCTCGAGTGGCAGCAGTCGTCGTTCCCGGCGCTCGGCGCCGAGGCGACCTGCCAGGGCTGTCACATGCCGGTGAAATCCGGCGACTGGCCCGTGTCGAGCCTGTTCGGTGAGCCCTTGCACACCGATCCTCGCCGCCACGTGCTCGCCGGCGGCAACCACTGGGGCATCCGCGCCGTGATGGCCGCCAACCCGGCGCGCGCGACCACCTACGCGGTCGCGTTCCAGAACGCGCTCGACGCCACGGTGGCTTTCCTCGCGACGGCCGCGACGGTGAGCTTCGTCGACCCGCCGCCCCCGACGCTCGGCGCGGGCGAGCCCTTCGCCGTGCACCTGCGCGTGCAGAACGAGACGGGCCACAAGTTCCCGACGGGCTACGTGGACGGGCGGCGCGCCTGGGTCGCCGTCGAGGTCGTCGACTCGGACGGCGTGTCGCACCCGCTCGCGGGCGGCTACGACCCGGTGACCGGCACCATCGCCGCGAGCCCGCCGACGCACGTGTACGAGTCGGTCCATGGGCGCTGGGACGGCGCGCAGGGGGTCCCCGAGCACAGCATGGTGAAGCAGGACATGCTGCTCTCGGACACCCGCATCCCGCCCGCCGGCTTCGTGCCCGACGAGCGCACGGTCGTCACGAGCGAGATCGACTACACGGACGGCCTCGGCGGGTACCGCGCCTACGACGAGCTCACGCTCGCGCTCGTCGCGCCGGCCGGCGTGTCGGGCGTCGCGACGCTCTCGGCGCGCGTCTACTACCAGTCGATCACGCGCGAGTACGTCGACTTCCTCGTGAGCGCGAACACCACGAACGGTGCCGGCGATGCGCTCGCCGCGGTTTATGCCGCGACGGACGAGGGGCCGCCGATGCTGGTCGCGAGCGCGCACGTGCTCGTCGATTTCGGGGGTGGGGGTGCGGGGGGGAGTGCGGGGGCGGGCGGGAGTGCGGGCGGGAGTGCG